>QHCD01000001.1 GCA_003244255.1 Pseudonocardiales bacterium
CGGTAATTTCTCCCAGGTGAACGGTGTGGCGGTCAAGTACCTGACGCTGCTCAACGTGAACACGGGGGCCGCGGTCTCCGGTTTCGTGACGCCGGTCATCGCCGGGGGCCGGGTGAACGACCTCGTGCTGCGGGGCACCCGGCTCTATCTCGGCGGCTACTTCGCCAAGGTGGCGGCCCGAGCCCACGTCGGACTCGCGTCGCTGAACGCGACGACGGGCGCTCTCGACCCGTTCATGAACGTGCAGCTCGCGGGGCACCACAACACCGTCGCCGGAGGCGCGCGCGGCAACATCGGCACGATTGCCTTCGATGCCAGCCAGGACGGCACCAGGATGGTCGTGGCCGGCAACTTTGCCACCGCCAATGGTCTGCCGCGCGAGCAGCTCGTCATGATTGATCTCGACGGATCCTCGGCGGCCGTCGATACGACGTGGGCGACCACGCTGTACACGCCGGTCTGCTTCTACTGGGCGTTCGACACCTACATGCGCGGCATCACGTTCTCGCCCGATGGTTCGTACTTCGTCGTCAACGCGACGGGCGGCGGCAACCCCGGAACGCTGTGTGACGCGACGGTACGGTTCGAGACCCACGCCACGGGGTCAGACATCCAGCCCACGTGGATCGATGAGACGGGGGGTGACACCGTCTGGGCGACGGCGATCACCGACACCGCAATCTTCGTCGGTGGCCACAACCGGTGGGAGAACAACCCGCTCGGCGTCGACACGTCGCGCGCCGGCGCGGTTCCGCGGCCCGGGCTCGAGGCTTTCGATCCCGTCAGCGGCCGTCCGCTTGCCTGGAACCCCGGCCGCAAGCCGCTGGGGGTCGCGGTCTTCGCGATGCTCGCGACACCGCAGGGTCTGTGGATCGGGTCGAACACGGACTGGATCGGCAACTACAAATACAGGCGTCAGAAGATCGCCTTCTTCCCGTACGCCGGGGGACAGACGGTTGCGTCGACCGTGACCGGCAGCCTGCCGGGCACCGTCTACCTAGGCGGCTCGCCGACCATCCAGGATTCGTTGCAGACGGTCCGCTTCACCGGTACCAGCGCCTCGCCGGCACAGAACGTTGCCAATGGCGGCATCCCCTGGGGGAGCACGCACGAGGCCTTCATGGTCGGCAACCGGGTGTTCTACGGCGCCTCGGACGGCCTGCACGTGGCGACCTTCGACGGCACCACGTGGGGAACGCCGACGCTGGTCGACCCCTACCACGACCCGGTGTGGGAGAACGTCGCCACCGGCGTCGGCAGCACGACGTTCGGCGGGCAGTTCCCCGACTTCTACTCGCAGGCCCCGAACGTCACCGGCATGGTCTATTCGGCCGGGCGCGTGTACTACACGCTCGCTGGCGACTCGCAGCTGCACTGGGCCTGGTTCTCGCCGGACAGCGGCATTATCGATCAGCGACTGTCGGTCGCGTCGAGCAGTGTCGACTTCAGCAGTGCCGACGGGCTGTTCGCCTATAACGGCACGTTGTACTACGGGTCGACCGACGGCTACCTGCGCGCGGTACCGTTCGCCAATGGCGCCGTGACGGGTTTGCCGACACCGGTGAGCGGTCCCTTGCTCGACGGCGTCGACTGGCGGAACCATTCGATGTTCCTCTACCAGGGTCCCGGCTAACCAGCCGCAGAAAGCAGCGTTCAGCTCGCGGATGCGCAAACGCGACCGGCGCCTTCAACGCCTTCAACGCGTTCGGATCGATCCAGACGGCTCGATCGCCCGCTATGGACTTCGGTGACCACGCCAGAGGATCGGCGCCAACCCGTCGCACCATCTACGCGGCGGCCGGCCATTACACGGTCACGCTGACCGTCACCGACAGCTCCGACGCGACCGGTGTCGTTTCGCATCAGGTGACGGCGTCCACGCCTGCGACCAACCCGATCCACTTCGTCGGTGCGAGCCATTCCAACGACGGGGCCGCAAAGTTCAAGGAGGCGACCGCGCCGTCAGGGGCGGCGGCCGGAAATGCGGTGCTCGAGTACTTTACGCAGGCGTCGACCGACGGTTGGATCGGCCCGACCAGTATCTCCGGCCTGAGCCGGGTCGACGGCTACACCTACGGACCACTCGAGACCATCGAGTGGCAGAGGACGCTGACCGCGAGCGATCTCGGCGCCACGGTGCGGTTCAACCTGCCGATGAATTCCAAGGGCGCGCTGACGCTCGGCGTCTATTCCGGCGTCGACACCAGCAACCCCATCGACGTCGACGTGGCGGCTGGCAACATCAACTCGACGAGTCATACCACGCCCACGGTGACCTCGCCGGCCCGTGACTGGGTGGTGTCCTAATGGACGGACAAGTCCAACGCGACCGCGTTGTGGACGCCGCCGGGTGGTGTCCACAACGCGCGACGTCGAGTACGGCAGGGGCGTAGGCCGGTACTCGACGCTGCTCACCGACTCAGGTCGTGCGGCGCAGGGCGGCGCCTACGTCGGTCTGACGGCGACAACCGATGCGCAGAGGACGAAGGCTGGTTGAGGATGGCGAGATGTCCCGCTCGTCGTTGGAACTTGGGCCGCGGGCCTGGTTGAGATCAGGCTGTGATCACGGGTTCATCTGACTGGTGGCACTGACAGCCTCGGCGGCGACGTGCCGTTCGCGGGTGTCGCGTAGTGCGGGCAGGTGCGGGTGGCGTTGACGCGGCGGAACTGTTTGGCCGGCCTCGAGCATCCCGGCGGCGCACGAGCGCAGCGCCATGGCACAGTGCTGCCGAAACTGTCGGAGCCGTCGCCTAACACGACTGGGCAGGAACCGAGTCGGTGGCCATTCACACCGGCGTCGGGACGCAACCGTTTGGACGAGCGAGTCAGGTCAGTCTTCGTCGGTGTTCTGTGCTGCGGTACCGGCCGGTACCCCCGCTGGTACCGGGGCCGTCCGCGGGGCTGCCGCCGGGCGGGCCCGAAAGCCGTGATGGACCCGCAGTGCCATCCAGGTGGGGATGCCAACGATGATCACCGCGACGAGCACGATCACGGTCTCGTCGGTGCCGACGCCGAGCAGCTTCATGCTGGACGCGAGCAGGACGAATGTGAGCGCCCGCCGGATGGCGCCGGACGGAAGGGTTGCCGACATCCGGGCGCCGAAGTAGGTCCCCGGCAGCATTCCGAGCACCAGGGGCAGCGCGACGCTGGCGTGGAAGTCCCCGAAGATGATGTGCCCGAGCGCTGCGGACGCGACCAGCGGGACCGAGCAGACCAGGTCGGTGCCGACCAGCGAGGATGTCGAGAGCCGTGGGTAGATCGCGATCAGCGCGATGATGATCAGCGAGCCGGAGCCGACCGAGGTCAACCCGACGACGACGCCGCCCACGATGCCGATCAGCAGGGTCGCGACCGGCCGGATCGCGAGGTCGTGGACGCTGAGGTCGTAAGACGCGCCGTCACCGCGTCGCCGGGCCCGCTCACGCAGCCGCAGGTACGCCTTCACGAGCAGGGAGACCACGGCCACCAGCAGCGCGACGCCGAGCGCGTACTTGACGAAGTTCTCGACCCGCGCGCCGGACCCGAGCGCGCGGGCGATCAGGACGCCGCCGAAGGCCGATGGCACGGCGCCAATGGACAACCATTTGACCAGCCCCATGTTCACGGTGCCGCGGCGCAGGTGAACGGCGCCGCCCACCGGTTTCGTGAGCGCCGAGACGACGAGGTCGTTGGAGACGGCGGCCAGTGGCGGCATGTTGAAGAACAGCACCAGCACCGGCGTCATCAACGCTCCGCCGCCCATGCCGGTGAGCCCGACGACGACGCCGACGAAGGCGCCGGCCAGGGTGAGCCACCAGTTCATCGGTGTCGTCCGTTCTGTGAAGTGGCGCTGCGGAGCCAGCCACCGCTCTCGAGCCTGCCGAGCAGCAGCGCGACGGCGTCGCCGGGCGAGACTGTAGAAGTGTCGATCGTGAGGTCGGCGTCGGCCGGCTCCTCGTACGGATCCGATACGCCGGTGAACTCGGGGATCAGCCCGGCGCGGGCCTTGGCGTAGAGCCCCTTGCGATCACGTTGCTCGCAGACCGCGAGCGGAGTGCAGATGTGTACGAGCAGGAAGTCGCCGACGCTGCTCACCATGTCGCGCACCTGTGCGCGAGTCGCTGCGTACGGCGCGATGGGCGCACAGATGGCGATACCGCCGTGCCGGGTGATTTCGGCTGCCACGTAGCCGATCCGGCGGATGTTCAGGTCGCGATCGGCCCGCGAGAACGACAGGCCGGCGGAGAGCAGGCGGCGCACGACATCGCCGTCGAGCAGGCTGACCGTGCGTTCGTCGCGTGCTTCAAGAGCATCGGCCAGCGCCCGGGCCACCGTCGACTTGCCCGATCCGGAGAGACCCGTGAAGAACACGGTGAGACCCCGCCGGTGGCGTGGTGGCCGGGCCCGCCGCAAGGCGGCCGAAACCGCCTGTGGCGCAAGCGATTGCGGGATCTCGCTGCCTTCGTCGAGGTGCCCGACCAGGGTCTGGTGATCGGTATCGGTGGCGCCGCCGACGACGCCGTCGATGCCGGCGAGATCGGCCGGCTCGGCGGTCAGCAGGTGGGTGATGCCGTAGGCGCGCGCCACCTGTGCCGCCACCGCGTGCTGGTTCGGCGCGTCGGACAACGGCACCGCGACGATGCGAGCGGAATCGGGGAGCAGCGCGCTGGCCGCCAGCACGGCCCGCACCGTGACGGCCGTCGGGATCCGGCCGGCGACGTCGCCGACCGCGAGGAGAACCAGCACGCTGGTCCGTAGCCGCCCCGCCTCGGCGATCAGCGCCTCGATGTCGGCGGTGAGCAGCGGCCGGTACGCGACGACGCCGAGCAGCGGGCCGTCGGGACGCTCGGCGCGCACCGCGGCGGGTGGCCGGCGCAGCGACCGCGCGACGCCGTGCGCCGGCTCGGCCAGGGCCGTGAGTGCCCCCGCGAGGATATCGTGCCCGGCGTCGGTCCATCGCTCGCTGACGGCCAGCTCGGCCACCGGCGCGCCCTCGTCGTCGGTCAGCACCGCGACCGTTCCCCGGCCGATCCCAGCCGCATCCGCGCCGCCAGGCACCGCGAGCGTCGGTGCGGCGGCGCACGGAGTGCCGTCGGCGAGCACGCCACCGGCCCGGATCGACTCGACGTCGACGCGGCCCGGCAGCCCGACGAGCGGCGGCAGGGCGCCGTCGAGGATCAGTTCGACGTCGGCGATCTCGCGCACCGTCGGGGCCCAGCTGACCCCGACGACGTCGCCGGCACCGGTACCGGCCAGCCGACCGGTCCAGAGCGCGGCTCTCGCGTCCGTGCTGCCCACCGGATGTTCCTCCCGTCGTTCCGATCGGGATTCACGGTAGCAGCGCGGGATCGACCGCCGAGGGAGAACGAAAACCCCCATCCTGGCGGGGAATCAGCCGGTGTTGCGTAGCCCGGCGGCGATGCCGTTGATCGACAGCAGCAGCGCCCGGCGCAGTGCCGAGTCGTCCGCCCCCGCTCGCCGGCGGGCGAGCAGCGCGACCTGCACGTGGTTGATCGGCTCGAGGTAGGTGTCGCGCACGGCGAGGGTGCGCCGGAGCACCGGTTGCGCGTCGAGCAGCGCCGTCTCCCCGGTGGTGCGCAGGACGGCGTCGACGGTGCGCTGGTGCTCGGCTCTGATGGTCTGGAAGACGTGGCGATGGCGGGGTTCGACCAGGGTCTCGACGTACCGTTCGGCGATCGCGAGGTCGGTCTTCGCCAGCGTCATCTCGACGTTGGAGATGAAGGTGCGGAAGAAGTGCCACTCGGCGTACATCTGCTCCAGCAGCTCGCTGAGGCCGGCGGCATGTGCCGCGTCCAGACCGGCGCCGACGCCGTACCAGCCGGGCACGATCTGGCGGGTCTGAGTCCAGCCGAACACCCACGGAATCGCGCGCAGCCCGGCCAACCCGGCGCCGGAGTCCGGCCGCCGCGCCGGCCGGGAGCCCAGGTTGAGATCACCGAGCTGGTCGACCGGCGTGCATGTCGTGAAGTAGGCCGGCAGGTCCGGATCGTCCACCAGCTCGCGGTAGGCGGACCGCGCCGCGTCGGAGATCTGGTCCATCGCGGCGTCCCAGTCGCCGAGCTCGCCCGGATCGTGTCTGGACTCCCGATGTAGCAGCGTCGCCTCGAGGACGGCGGCGAGCATCAGCTCGACGTTCTCGCGCGCGAGCGACGGCAGCGAATACTTGTCGGAGATCACCTCACCCTGTTCGGTCAGCTTGATCGCGCCGTCCAGCGTGCCGAACGGCTGGGCGAGGATCGCGTCGTGAGTCGGGCCGCCGCCTCTGCCGACCGTTCCGCCACGGCCGTGAAACAGCCGCAACCGGACGCCGTGTTTCGCGGCGACATCGCGCAGTGCCCGCTGCGCCTTGTGGATTACCCACAGCGAGGTCGTGATGCCGGTGTCCTTGTTGGAGTCGGAATAGCCGAGCATCACCTCCTGGACGTTGCCGCGCAGCTCGACCAGCCGGCGGTACTCGGGCAGCTTCAGCACAGCGTCCACGAGCTCGCCCGCATTGCCCAACGCGTCGTCGGTTTCCAGCAGTGGCACGAATCCGATCCGGACGAGTCCACTGTGGACGTCGACGAGGCCGGCCTCGCGTGCGATCACAACCGGCGCCAACATGTCGTCGACGCCACGGGTCATCGAGACGATGTAGCTCTCGATCACGTCCGGGCCGAACGCATCGAGGGCCTCGCGAATCGCCGTGAACACCGCGAAGGTGCGTGCAGCGTCGTCGCGCAGCGATTCGCCGCCGCGTGACAGCGGCCTCCGCCCGCCGAGTTCGGCCGCCAGTAGCTCGGCCCGGCGGGCACGGTCGAGGTCCGCGTACGGCGCGTCCAACTCCCCGGTGCGGTCGATCAACTCGGCGACGACGGCGTGATGCGCGTCGGCGTGGTCGCGCACGTCCATCGTCGCCAGGTGCAGCCCGAATGCGCGCACCACGCGGATCATGCTGGTCAGCAGCGAGTCGGCCACCAGTGCGCCGCGGTGCTGGATCAGCGAGTCGCGCATCGTCGTCAGGTCGTCGACCAGCTCGGAGCTGCCGAGGTAGTCGCGTCCCGGTTCGTGCTGCGCGTCGGCGGCCAGCCGGCGGCGGGTGTTGACGAGCTTCGCGCGGATGCAGGACAGCTTCAGCCGGTACGGCTCCTCGGCGTTCAACCGCAGGTAGCGCGCCTCGACTTCAGGCAGTACGGCGAGATCGCGCTCGACGTCGTCGAGCAGATCCTGCGATGTGCCCGCGATCCGGCTCGACGTCGACAACACGTCGGTCATCCGCTCGCAGGCCGAGAGCAGGGCGCGGATGGCGTGTTCGTGCTGGAGCAGCAGCACCTCCCGGATGACCGCGGGCGCGACGTTCGGGTTGCCGTCGCGATCACCACCGATCCACGTTCCGTAGGAGATCGGGCGCGCGCCGCCGCCCATCGTGACGCCGATCCGGCGCAGCTCGGCCGACAGCTCGTCCAGCAGCTCGGGGACGGTGTCCCGGATCAGCGAATCGAGGTAGTAGACGGCGTTGCGGGCCTCGTCCAGCGGCTCGGGGCGTTCCAGCCGCAGCTCATCGGTCTGCCACAGCAGGTCGACCAGCGCGGCGAGCGTCCGATCGCTGCGCGGCGTCGGGCCGGTCTCGGCATCGGAGTCGAGCAGGTCGGCGACGGCCCGCAGCTTGGTGAGGACCGAGCGCCGGGAGGCTTCGGTCGGATGCGCGGTGAAGACCGGCCGGACGGCGAGACGTTCGACGGCGTCGGCGGCCACGTCGGCAGGTACGCCGGCGTCGCGGATGCGGTCGACCGTCTGCCGCAGCCAACCGCCCGTCTGGGCCCGGCGATCGCGCAGCTCGCGGGCCCGGTGGGTCTGCTCGGCGACATTGGCCAGATGGAAGTAGGCCGAGAACGCGCGTACCAGCAGGCCGGCCTGCGCCACGTCGATGTTGGCGAGCAGTGCGGCGGCCGCCGCGCCGTCCTCGCGGGTGAGGGCTCGGACCCGCTCGACCAGCGCCAGCAGCTCCGCACCCTCCTGGCGCACCAGCGACTCACCGAGCGCGTTGCCAAGCCGGCGGATGTCAGCGCGCAGCGCCGCGTCCGCCCGTTCTGACTGCACCGCCTCCGACGCCGCGAAGGGTTCGGTGAGCGGGGCGGCTGGCTGGTCCACCGGCGACCTCCGGTCGGGGCCGTTGCACGAGAGCGTCAGGACGCGTGGGTGGGTCGAGGAGGATCGACAGGCATGCGGTGCGCCCATGAGGACACCGCCGTCCGGGTGTCCAGCCTAATGGGGTGCACCGCGCCAGGGCGTTGCCGGTGCGGACCGGGCCGCCGGTGGCGGGCATGGCTGAACCGGGCCCTGGGCGCGGGACGAATCCCCGGCATGAGCGAGCCGGACCCGCCCGAGAACGCGCCCGACCCTGCCGCGCCGGCCGCCCGATTCGACCGGCGCCGGATCTACGCGGTCATCGCCGGCGTGCTGGCGGTGGTCGCCGTCATCGCGATCGTGGCCGCGGTGCACGGTCAGCAGACGCCGCCGAAACCCGGCGCTGCGGCCGACCCGCCGCCGTCGTCGTCGACCGCTGCCAGCAGCTCCGCTCCCGCTCAGTCCACGCCGGCCGGTCCGTCGTCGAGGAGAACAGGCGCGTCGACGTCGCTGCCCACCGTTTCGACGTCGCTGCCGCCGCTCGGTGACAGGCCGCGCGGCCCGCTGCTGCCTGCTGCCAACCCGACCTCGATCAGCATCCCGGCCCTCAAGGTGCACTCGAGCCTGCTCCGGCTCGGCAGGAACACCGACGGCTCGCTCACGGTGCCGCCGCTGGAGCGCGATTCGAAGGCGAGCTGGTTCAACGGATCGCCGCAGCCCGGCACGCTCGGGCCGTCGATCATCCTGGGCCACATTGATTCGGCGGCCTACGGTCCGGGGATCTTCTTCCGCCTCGGCGCGCTCAAGCCCGGCGACCAGGTGATGGTCGCCCGAGCCGACCACACCGTTGCTGTGTTCCGCATCGATCGCGTCGTCGAGTACCCGAAGGCCCAGTTCCCGCTGCACACGGTCTTCGGGAACATCAACTACGCCGGCCTCCGGCTGATCACCTGCGGCGGGAAGTTCGACCCCTCGGTGCGCAGCTACGAAGACAACATCGTCGCGTTCGCAACGCTGGTCTCCTCGCACCCCGGCTGAGGATTGGCGCCGCGCGTATCCCACCGAGCGACCGCCGCGCGTGAACCAACCCACCCGCCTGTTGATCATGCGGTTCCGGTACGCGACACGCCGTATTTCCGTCCCGAGAGCGCATGATCAACAAATCGGGGGCGGCGCCGCGCCGATCGGGCGGCCTATGAATAGCCGGACGGGTTTGCCGACTGCCACCGCCAGGCGTCCGCGCACGCGTCGTCGAGCGACCGGCGCGCGGTCCAGCCAAGCTCGGCCCGTGCCTTCGCCGGGTTCGCCCAGCACGCCGCCAGGTCGCCGGCTCGGCGGCCGATGACGCGACGCGGAATCGGCCGGCCGCACGCCTTCTCGAATGCCGTAACGACGTCTAGCACCGACCAGCCTCGCCCGACGCCGAGGTTGTAGGCGACGGCGCGGTCTGCCGCCGGCATGGATGCCAACGCCGCCAGGTGGCCGTCGGCGAGGTCGGCAACGTGAATGTAGTCGCGCACGCCGGTGCCGTCGGCGGTCTCGTAGTCGTCGCCGAAGACCAGCAACTCGGGGCGCCGGCCGACGGCGACCTGGGCCACGAACGGCACCAGGTTGTTCGGCACGCCACGCGGGTCTTCGCCGATCCGGCCCGACTCGTCGGCACCCACCGGATTGAAGTAGCGCAGGATGCTGAACCGGAAGCCGCGCCCGGATGCCGCTACGTCTTCGAGGATCCGCTCGATCATCGCCTTCGTCTGCCCGTACGGGTTCACCGGATTGCGTGGCATCGACTCGACGTACTCCGGCTCGCCGCCATCGCCGTAGACCGTCGCCGACGAGCTGAACACCAGCTGCCGCACTTCGGCGGCATCCATCGCGGCGAGCAGCGACGTCGTCGCGCCGATGTTGTTGGCGTAGTAGCGCAGCGGCTCGGCCACCGATTCGCCGACCGCTTTCAGCCCGGCGAAGTGGACGACGGCGTCGATCGAGCCGTCGGCGAAGAGCTTGCCGAGCCGGTCGGTGTCGCGCACGTCGAACTGACCGAAGGTCAGCGAGCGCCCCGCAAGTTCCTCGACCCGGTGCATCGACTCGGCGCTGGAGTTCTCGAGGTTGTCGACGACGACGACGTCGTGACCCGCGCGCAGCAGCGCGAGCGCTGTGTGCGAGCCAACGTATCCGGCGCCGCCGGTCAGCAGGATGGCCATGGATCGACGCTAGCAACCGGAGGCGTCCGGCGCGGCCGATCTGGGTGCCGGACCGTCAGCCCCCCGGCGTACCGTCGAGCCCGTCCCGTCCCGTCCCGTCCGATTCGGTCCGTGCCGGGACGTTTGTGCTGCCCGTCGTCACCTCATCGCACCGTCCCGACGTCCGACAGGAGCCCGACCAGGTGAGTCTTCGTGGCCTGCTGGACGTGGTGCTGACCGAGCCGACATTGCGCCAGGTGATCGGTGCGGCCGGCACCGGCACGCTTGAGGTGACCGCGCCGGGCGGCTTGCAGCCGTTCGCGATCGCCGCCGTTGCGGCCGAGCCCGGCCGAGGGGGTGCCGGACGTCCGGTCTGTGCCGTGACGGCGACGTCGCGGGAGGCCGAGGAACTCGCCGCGGCGCTCGGCGATCTGCTCGACCACCACCAGGTGGCGGTCTTCCCGTCGTGGGAGACGCTGCCGCACGAACGCCTCTCGCCGCGCCCGGACACGGTGGGCCGCCGGCTCGCGGTGCTCCGCCGGCTCGCCCACCCGGATCCCGACGAACCGGAGTTCGGCCCGCTGCGTGTCGTCGTGGCACCGGTGCGAAGCCTGCTGCAGCCGATCGTTGCGGGTCTCGGCGAGCTGACGCCGGTCGCGGTGCGCGAGGGCGACGAGGTGGACCTCGACCGGCTGGTGGCGAACCTGGTCGACATCGGCTACGCGCGGGCCGACCTGGTGGAGACGCGGGGCGAGCTCGCGGTGCGCGGCGGGATCCTCGACGTGTTCCCTCCGACCGAGCAGCACCCGGTTCGGCTGGACTTCTTCGGCGACGAGGTCGACGAGGTCCGGTACTTCGCCGTTGCCGACCAGCGCTCGTCCGGTCCGGCCGAGCACGGTCTGTGGGCGCCGCCGTGCCGCGAGCTGCTGCTCACCGCCGAGGTCCGGGCGCGGGCGAAGGAGCTCGCGGCCGAGCGGTTCGCCGACCCGAGCGCCGAGCGTGGCGAACTGGCCGGCATGCTCGAGCGCATCGCCGACGGCATTGCGGTCGAAGGCATGGAGGCTCTCGCGCCGGTGCTGGTCGACGGCTTGCGCCCGATGCTCGCCGATCTGCCCGCCGGCGTGCATGTCGTCGTCTGCGATCCCGAGCGCGTGCGCACGCGCGCGGCCGAGCTGGTGCGCACGAGCGAGGAGTTCCTGGCGGCGTCGTGGTCGGCGTCGGCCGGCGGCGGTGCCGCGCCCATCGATCTCGGCGCCGTCGCGTACCGGCAGATCGACGACCTGCGCGCAACCGCCGGCGAGCTCGGCATCCCGTGGTGGGGGATCGGCCCGCTGCGCACCGACGACGAGCTGGTCGGCACCGCGCTGGTGATCGACGCGCAGGCGGCCGAGGCCTACCGCGGCGACACCGCCCGCGCGGTGGCGGACGTCCGTGAGCTGCGGGCACGGGGCTTGGCGGTCACGATGATCTTCGCCGGTCCTGGCCCCGCCCGGCGGGCCGTGGAGGTGCTCTCCGACGCCGACGTCGCGGCGCGACTGTCCGACGACGTCGCCATGCCCCCCACAACGGACGCGGTCACGGTGACGACCGGCCGGCTGGGCGCCGGCTTCCGCAGCGAGCCGTTGCGACTCGCCGTCTTCACCGAGTCCGAGCTCACCGGACAGCGCGGATCGCTGACGCCCGGCCGGCAGCGGATGCCCTCGCGCCGGCGCAACGCGGTCGACCTGGTGCAGTTGATGCCGGGCGACTACGTCGTGCACGAGCACCACGGCGTCGGCCGCTACGTCGAGATGGTGCGGCGCACGGTGGCGGGTGGCGACCGCGAATACCTGATCCTCGAATACGCCGCCTCTCGCCGCGGGCAGCCGTCGGACCGGCTGTTCGTGCCCACCGACTCCCTCGACCTGATCACCCGTTACATCGGCGGCGAGCAGCCGACGCTGTCGAGGCTCGGCGGCTCGGACTGGGCCCGCACCAAGGGCCGCGCGCGCAAGGCCGTGCGCGAGATCGCCGCGGATCTGATCCGGCTCTACTCCGTCCGGATGGCCTCACCCGGCTACGCCTTCGGGCCGGACACGCCCTGGCAGCGCGAGCTCGAGGACGCCTTTCCCTACGTCGAGACGCCCGACCAGGCGGCGGCTATCGACGAGGTCAAGGCCGATATGCAGCGCGCGGTTCCGATGGACCGCGTCATCTGCGGCGACGTCGGCTACGGCAAGACCGAGATCGCGGTCCGCGCAGCCTTCAAGGCAGTGCAGGACGGCAAGCAGGTGGCCGTCCTGGTACCCACCACTCTGCTTGCACAGCAGCACTTGGTGACGTTCTCCGAACGCTTCGCGCAGTTCCCGATCAAGGTCAGCGTCGTCAGCCGGTTCAACTCCGCGGCCGAGCAGTCGGCGGTGCTCGACGGCGTCGCGGCGGGGAGCGTCGACGTCGTCATCGGCACCCACCGGCTGCTGCAGCCCTCGATCCGGTTCAAAGACCTCGGGCTGATCGTCGTCGACGAGGAGCAGCGGTTCGGCGTGGAGCACAAGGAATACCTGAAGTCGATGCGCACCGCCGTCGACGTGCTCTCGATGAGCGCCACCCCCATTCCGCGCACCCTGGAGATGTCCCTCACCGGGATCCGGGAGATGTCGACGATCCTCACCCCGCCCGAGGAACGGCATCCGGTGCTGACGTTCGTCGGACAGCACGACCAGATGCAGGTGGGGGCGGCGATCCGCCGCGAGCTGTTGCGTGACGGCCAGGTGTTCTTCGTGCACAACCGGGTGGAATCCATCGACCGTGCGGCGAGGCGCCTGCACGACCTTGTCCCCGAAGCGCGCATCGCGGTCGCGCACGGCCAGATGAACGAGGACCGGCTGGAGAAGGTGATGGTCGGATTCTGGGAGCGGGAGTACGACGTCCTCGTCTGCACCACGATCGTCGAGGCCGGTCTGGACATCGCGAACGCGAACACGCTCATCGTCGAGCGCGCCGACTCGCTCGGCCTCTCCCAGCTGCACCAGCTCCGCGGCCGGATCGGCCGCAGCCGCGAACGGGCCTACGCCTACTTCCTGTACCCGCCGGAGAAGCCGCTCACCGAGACCGCGTACGACCGGCTGGCGACCATCGCCCAGCACACCGATCTCGGCGCCGGCATGGCCGTGGCGATGAAGGACCTGGAGATCCGCGGTGCCGGGAACCTGCTCGGTGGCGAGCAGTCCGGGCACATCGCCGGGGTGGGGTTCGACCTCTACGTGCGTCTCGTCGGCGAGGCAATCTCTGACTTCCGCCGGTCGGCGGAGGCATCTGACTTCCGCCGGTCGGCGGAGGGATCTGACTTCCGCCGGTCGACCGGCGACGCTCCCAGCGCCGAGCCGGAGCCGGTCGAGGTCAAGGTCGACCTGCCGGTCGACGCCCACCTGCCGCACGACTACATCCCCGGCGAGCGGCTGCGGATGGAGGCCTACCGCAAGCTCGCCGGTGCCGTGACCGACTCCGACATCGACGCCGTCGCCGCCGAGCTCACCGACCGGTACGGCGAGCCGTCGCTGCCGGTGCAGGCGCTGCTTGCGATCGCGCGGCTTAGGGCGCTGGCCCGCCTGCACCGCGTCGGCGAGATCTCCGTGCAGGGCCGGGTGGTGCGCTTCGCGGGCGTGACCCTCGCCGACTCGGCGCAACTGCGCCTCACCCGGCTCTACCCCGGGGCGAGCTACCGGGCCACGGTATCGGCGCTCTCGGTGCCGCGGCCGTTACAGGATGGCGCCGGCTCCGCGCCCGTTCGCGACATCGCGCTGATCCAGTGGTGCGCCACCGTGCTGACCGACGTGCTCGGGGCGCCGGCACCGGCCGGACGGCCAGCATGAGACGATCTGGCGGTGACGACCGAAAGTCACCGCTAGCGCCGTGACCGCACCCGCAACCGCCGGACGGACCTGCCGTCGCCGGAGCGCGCTGGCCCCGTTCGTCGCCCTGGCCGCCGTCGCAACGCTGCTGCTGGCGGGCTGCGAGCGGCCGTCGACCGCGGCCTACGTCGGCGACCGAGGCATCTCGGCGTCGTCGCTGGACAAGGCGGTGCAGGCCGGGCTTGCTTCCAGCGCCGCGATGCGCTCGGCGTGGGGCAGCCGCGAATCGCTCTACCGGCAGCGGGTCCTGAGCAACGCCGTCTACCACCAGCTGACGCTGCGCGCCGCTGCCCGGGCCGCGGTGTCGGTGAGCGAGGCCGAGGTGTCTACCGTGACGCGTGGCATCGACACCACGCTGTTCACCCAGCTCGGCATCGCGCCGGCCGACGTGCGTGCGTTCCTGCGTGACGTGCTCGTCAGCGGAGAGGTGGCGGTGAAGGAACATGCCGTCGGCTCGTCCTACTCGCTCGGGCTGATCGGCGTCACCAGCAAGGCCGAGGCAACGCAGGTCCTGGCTGCGCTCAACGCCAACCCGAACAGCTACGAGAGCCTCGTGGCCAAGCATCAGGGCTCGTTGCCCGACCCGCAGAACGTCACGCTGCAGCAGCTGGCCCGGCTCGTCACCGGACCGGCGCTGCTGAAACTGCACGATGGCAGCAACCTCACCGTGTCGACCCAGCAGGGGATGGGCGTCATCCACATCTTCGGCATCGACCGCTTCGACCTGACGAAGGCGACCGAGACGCAGAAATTGCAGGCGTCGGTGGAAATCTACCCGGCCAGTCGCTCCTACGTCGCCTCCGTCGCGGCGCCCAGGGTGAAGATAAATCCGCGGTACGGGCAGTGGGATCCGGCGACCGGCGAGATCACCACGCTCGGCAACTCCGCACTGGTGCCGCGGGCGACGGCGACGGCGTCGGCATCGGCGTCGGTGTCCGCCGGCTGACGGCGGTTCGAGTCCGTCGGCGATGACCGGTCGGGTAGTGGTGCTGCGGTGTCCTTCGTGGTTGCCGGCCGGCACGTTCGGCGCCGCCGGCTGGGACGCGTTACGTTCGGCGTCCGTATACGCCGCGGCCGGATCGGCGGTGGCGCAGGCGGTCTCGGCCCAGGGTGTCGCTGTCGACACGGTCGATTCGGCAGCCGACCTCTGCGAGCCGGCGGCACTCGGCGACCTGGTCTGGCTGGCCTCGGCGTCAGCAGATGACGACGTCGTCCACGCCCTGGCCGCGGCCGGCCTGCGGATCGAGGTGATCGAGCCGCCGCCGCCGCCAGCCGGCGCCGTGCTGCTCGACGTCGTCGCCGTCATGGACCGGCTCCGGTCGCCCGGCGGGTGTCCGTGGGATGCTGCGCAGACCCACCGTTCGCTGATGCCATACCTGCTGGAAGAGGCGTACGAGGCCTACCAGGCGCTCGAGGACGGCGACCTCGACGCGCTGCGCGAGGAGCTCGGCGACGTGCTGCTGCAGGTGGTCTTCCACGCCCGCGTCGCGGCCGAGACAGACTGGAGCATCGACGACGTCGCCGGCGACCTGGTCGCGAAGCTGGTACGCCGCCATCCGCACGTGTTCGCCGACGCGGCGGTCGACGGCGCCGACGCCAGTCAGGCGCGGTGGGACGCGATCAAGCGGGCCGAGAAGAACCGCGGGTCCGTCGTCGACGGCATCCCTGCGACGATGCCGGCGTTGATGCTCGCCGAAGCCCTACTGCGTAAGGCTTCTCGGGCCGGTCTCACGCCGGAGCCGGCAGGCGGCGATCTCGGCCGCCGGCTGTTCGCGATCGTCGCCGAGGCATGCGCCGCTGGCATCGACGCCGAGGCGGCGCTGCGGTCGACAGCGCTGAGCTTCGCCGAGCAGGTGCGGGCGGCCGAGCGAGCTACCAGCCATGACGACGGCGACCCCTTGACGGATTAGCGGCCCTGCCCGGTGTTGATCATGCGCTTTCGGGACGCGACACGCCGACAAAGCGTCCCAGAACCGCATGATCAACAACCGGGGGCTGGTCGACCGAGCCACGTCCAGCAGTTGCGCCCTAGCTGTTGGCGGGCCGCTTCGGCGGCATTGGCACGAAACCGCTGGTACGCGCCACATAGTCGGCGTAGCCGGGGCGCGTCCTTGCCATTCCCTTCTCCAGCAGCGGTTTCCCGGTTCCCTTCGCGAGCAGGAAGGTCATCACCGCGGGTGAGAGGATCATCGCCGCACCGAGCCAGTGGGTGACGCCGGCGAGATAGATTCCCCACCACACACAGGCGTCGCCGAAGTAGTTCGGATGCCGGGTGTAGCGCCACAGGCCACGCTCGAGCACCTTTCCCTTGTTCGCCGGATCGGCCGTGAATGCCGCGAGCTGGTGGTCGCCGACGGACTCGAACCCGAAGCCGAGCAGCCACACCGCGATCGGCACGACGGCGAACGCACCGATTGCGCCGCGCTCGTACATCGCCACCTGCACGGGCAGCGATACGAACCACATGATCGCGGCCTGCGGCGCGTAGATGTGCAGGTAGGCGTAACGGGCGGTCGAGCCACCGGCCTTGCCCAGCAGCGAGGCGTAGCGCGGGTCCTCGCCCTTGCCGCGGCCGCGGCGGTAGATGTGCGCGCCCAGTCGCGCGCCCCACCCGATCGTTAGGGCTGCCACCAGCAGCCGTCGGCCGAGGTCGCCGGCGCCGATCGAGAGCAGCAGGCTCACCAGCGCGACGACTCCGAAACCCGGTCCCCACATGATGTCGACGATGCGGTGCTCACCGCGGCGGAGCGCGACCAGCCAGGTTGCCGTGAGCACGACCAGGACGGCGCCCGCACTGACGGCGAGGTTCGTCGCGAGGCCGGTGCCGTCGACTCCGCTCACCGACCCGTGGCGATCGGTGCGATCCAGTCCCGGCGTGTCGGCGGAACGGCCGACATGCCGGCGGATGTCGGCCGCACGGCGAGGATCTGGTGCACGCTCATCCGGTTCTCGGCGAACGACAGTGCTCCGCCGGCCAGGTACAGCCGCCAGATCCGCGCGACGGCGTCGCCGGCGATCGCGACGATCTCGACCTGCCGCTCCTCGAGCGTCTTCGACCAGGCCCGTGCCGTGCGGACGTAGTGCTCGCGCAGCGACTCGACGTCGCGTACCTCGAGCCCCGCCCGCTCGAGCAAACCGATCGTCGCGCCAAGGGGACGCATGTGCATGTCCGGCGCGATGTAGCGCTCGATGAACTCCCCGCCGCCGGGCGCGGTCGCGCCCCGCGACATCTGCTGGATCAGCACCCGGCCCGTCGGGCGCACCATCCGGCGCACGGTCGCGGCATATCGCGGGTAGTTCTCGTCGCCGACGTGCTCGCCCATCTCGATCGAGGCGACGGCGTCGAACGGCTCGCCGTCGAGCTCGCGATAGTCCTGGCGCCGGACGGTCACCAGCGAATCCAGGCCCTGCCGGGCGATCGCCGCGGTGACGTAGTCGCGCTGCCGCACCGAGAGGGTGACGCCGGTGGCGCGGACGCCATAGTGCTTCGCCGCGTGCAGGATCAGCGATCCCCAGCCACAGCCGACGTCGAGCAGCCGGTTCCCGGCGCAGAGGCCGAGCTTGCGGCAGATCAGGTCGAGTTTGTCGTGCTGCGCGTTGGCGAGCGTGTAGCTCGGATCGGACCGGGTCCAGTACGCGCTGGAGTAGGCCATCGTCTCGTCGAGTACGGCGGCGTAGAAGTCGTTGCCGAGGTCGTAGTGGAAGCTGATCGCGTCGGCGTCGCGGTGTCGCGTGTGCCGGGTGCCGCCGAGCTTCGCCTCCTGGCGCGGCGGCGCGGGTCGTGGTCCCACCGCACCGATCCGCATCGCCCGCGCCGCAAGGCCGGCGCGCTTGGTCTTCGACAGCGACGGGCGGTTCGGCCCGCCAGCACGCAGCAGCGTCCAGCAAGTCGACAGTGCCGTCTCCAGGTCTCCGTCGACGTCGAGCTCACCGGTCACGAACGCGCGGGCGAGGCCGAGCTCGTTCGGATCCCAGAGCAGCCTGCGCAGCGCCCGCCGGGACCGGAGCACGACGATGGGGCCGCCCACCGGGCCGGCTTCGCTGCCGTCCCAGGCTCGAAGTCGAACCGGCATCGAGCCGACGACTTCGGTGACGACGGCGGCGAGCCGGCCGGCGATGCCGTGACCCGAGCCGTCCTGCTCGCGGTCGGTTCCGGCCTCCGGCGAGTCGGGAGGCGATGTCGGATGCGGGGCTCGTTGCGGGCTCGTTGCCACGGTGCGGCTCCTCGTCGATGTCCGTGTGTGCTGCTGATTCGTCACTGCGTCATGTCACTGTCCGTCATCTCGAAGATGCCAGACCGATGTACCGGCGGGTGTTCCATCCCGCGCGCCACGCCGGTGACTCGCGGGCGCCATGAGCAGACGTTCGGCCGGGTGGCGCGGCGTGGTTCGGCCCCGTCAACGACCGTCAGGTCGGGTCGGAGCCGTACATGCTCGGCGCCCAGATCAGGATGCCGGCGAAGATGGCCGTGGCGAGAGCGAAGCCGACCGGGCCGAGCACGTCGACGTAGGCCCAGAGCAGCCCGAGCAGCGGGGCGGCGAGCACCAGCGCCGCGTCGCCGCGGGCCTGGCGCCGCAGCGGTACGGGGGCCGTCGCGTCTCCGGCCGTGCGTTTGCTGGCCGCGCCCTTCGACCATCGAGCGGTGACGGCGATGTGCCGTCCGAGCGGCAGTCGGCGGCGCAGCGGGCCCGACGCCCACAGGCTCGCGTCGTCGGTGTCGACGACGCAGAGACCGCGCCCGAGCCGGCCGCGCAGCAGCACTGGTGTCTCCGCGAGCAGCCCCGCGACGGCCGTATCCCAGCAGACCGGCAGCCACAACTCGCGGTCGCCGTCGGTGAGGAGCAACCATGCGCGGTGAATCAGTCCAAGCCGCACGTGGACCGGCGTCGCCAGCACCCGGGTCGGTGATCGCCGCGCAGCAAGCCGGCGCCGCGCGATGCGCACCGCCACGGCCGCCGCCGCGCCGACAACGACGATGACTACCAGGACGACGCTGCCGTTGATGCTCGTCAGCTCGCGGTCGGTGGCATCACCGGACGTGTACACATGCGCGGGTCTGCCTGGCACATAACGCAATTCGATCCGGTCTCCGACCTGCGGCCCGTGGTGCTGGGCATAGACGGGGAAGCCCGTGCGCGCCACGCCTGTGGCGTCGGTCCACTTGACGGTGGTGGTCTCCGTGCCATCGACGACCCCGACGGCCGTCACCGTCGCCGTCGCCGTCGCGGTGGCGCGCCTGATGTCGCCACGAAGGTTGGCGGCGTGCACGGTGAGCACGATGAAGACCGCGACACCGATGACGAGCAACGGCGCCGTGCCCATGGTGAGATGGCGCACCGCACGCACCGACCACAGGCGCTCGGGACCGACTCGGCCGGTGGCCCGCTCGGCGTCCATGATCGAGCACTATCCCATCGTCGCGCCGCCGTACCGGCGGGGCACGGCTCCGCGGCGGTACACGACAGTTAGTCTCGGAGCCCGTACCGATCGACGGACGCGGCGCAGCCGCTGGAACAGGCAGGGGGCGGCGGGTGGCGACCATCGAGGCCGTCGGGGCCAGGGAGATCCTCGACTCACGAGGAAATCCCACGGTCGAGGTCGAGGTCGCGCTCGACGATGGCACGTTCGCGAGGGCAGCCGTCCCGAGCGGGGCCTCGACCGGCCGCTACGAGGCGGTCGAGCTACGGGACGGTGACGCCGACCGCTACGGCGGCAGGGGCGTGCGCAACGCGGTTGCGGCCGTTCTCGACGACCTCGGGCCGGCGCTGGTGGGTTTCGACGCCGCCGAGCAGCGGCTCGTCGACCAGCGGATGATCGACCTGGACGGCACCGCCGACAAGTCACGGCTCGGCGCGAACGCGCTGCTCGGCGTCAGCCTCGCCGTCGCGAAGGCGGCCGCCAGCTCGGCCGAGCTCTCCCTGTTCCGCTACCTCGGCGGTCCGGGCGCGCACACGCTGCCGGTACCGATGCTGAACATCCTCAACGGCGGCGTGCACGCCGACAGCAACGTCGACATCCAGGAGTTCATGGTCGCCCCGATCGGTGCGACGACCTTCGCCGACGCGCTCCGCTGGGGCGCGGAGACCTACCACTGCCTGAAGTCGGTGCTGAAGGCTCGGGGACTGTCCACCGGTCTCGGTGACGAGGGCGGCTTCGCGCCGAGCCTGGACGCCAACGTCGACGCCGTCGAGCTGATCGTCGAAGCCATCGGCTCGGCCGGCTTCCGGCCCGGCATCGACGTCGCCATCGCGTTGGACGCTGCGGCGACGGAGTTCCACACCGACGCGGGTTACCAGTTCGAAGGCGCCACGAAGTCCGCCGACGAGATGATCTCCTACTACGACCGGCTGATCAGCGACTATCCGATCGTGTCGTTGGAAGACCCGCTGGCCGAGGACGACTGGTCGGGCTGGACCCGGCTGACGGCGGCGCTCGGCGCCCGGGTGCAGATCGTCGGCGACGACATCTTCGTCACCAATGCGGACCGGCTGCGACGCGGCATCGCCGAGCAGGCCGCCAATTCCTTGCTGGTCAAGCTGAACCAGATCGGCACCTTGACCGAAACCCTCGACGCCGTGCAGATCGCCCACCGCAGCGGCTATTCCTGCGTGCTCTCGCACCGCTCCGGTGAGACCGAGGACACCACGATCGCCGACCTCGCCGTCGCCACCGACATCGGGCAGCTCAAGACCGGCGCGCCGGCGCGCTCGGAGCGGGTCGCGAAGTACAACCAGCTGCTGCGAATCGAGGAAGAGCTCGACGACGCGGCGCGGTACGCCAGCGCCGCGGCGTTCCCGCGATTCCGACCGCGGGACGCACCCGGCAGCCGAGGCCGGAGCTGATCGATGGCGGAGGTGAATGGCGGCTCGCGGCGGCCAGCTGGCCGGCCGCGCCGGCGGGGTGCCGGACCGCGCCCGACGGGTCGCTCGACGGGTCGCTCGACGGTGGTCCGACGCGACCCGGCCGACGACGTCACCATCGCGCTACCGGAACTCCCCGATGCGGCCGAACCCGACGATGACACCGGACCCGACCGCAGCGCGGTGTCCGCCGCGCCTTACCGCGCCGTCAGTGACCGGCCGCGAGCCCGGCTGACCACTCGGGCGGCCATCCTGGGCCTGGTGGTGTGCGCGCTGGTGCTCGCGCTCAGCTATCCGGTGAAGGACTATCTGGCCCAGCGCGGCCAGCTGTCCTCGCTGGCAGCTGACAACGCCCGGCGTGCGGCGGCGATCAGCCGGCTCATCGCAGCGCAGCAGGAGCTCACCGATCCCGCGTACATCAAGGCGCAGGCCCGCAAGCGCCTGCAGTACGCGATGCCCGGCGACACGGTCTTCGTCGTCGTGCAGAACGGCGCCCGCCCGAGCACCTCCGACGTCGTCGTGAAGGCGACGCACAACGCACCGGCCACGCCGTGGTATGACAAGGTGTGGGGGTCGGTCCGGGCGGCCGACCGTGCTCGCTAGAGGCCGGCAGTCCGACCGTGCTCACTGACGCCGACAGCGCGGTGGTGCGCGCGCAGCTCGGCCGGCCGTTGCGTGGTGCCACCGCCGTCGCGCACCGGTGCCGGTGCGGGCTGCCGGACGTGATCGAGACCGCCCCGCGGTTGCCGGACGGCACGCCGTTCCCGACGCTGTACTACCTCACCTGCCCGCTCGCGAGCGCCGCCGTCGGCCGGCTCGAGGCCGGCGGAATCATGCGGCAGATGCGCGACCGGCTACAGACTGATCCGGACCTCGCGGCCGGGCACGCCGCGGCGCACCGGGCCTACCTCATCGACCGTGCCCGGCTCGGCGAGGTGCCGGAGATCGCCGGTATCTCGGCGGGCGGCATGCCGTCGCGGGTCAAGTGCCTGCACGTGCTGGTTGCCCACGCCCTCGCGGCGGGCGCTGGCGTCAACCCGTTCGGCGACGACGCGCTCACGCAACTCCCGGCCTGGGACAGTGGTGGGCCGTGCGTGCGGCAGGACGCGCCGTGACGCGGGTCGCCGCCATCGACTGCGGAACCAACTCCATCCGGCTGCTCGTCGCCGACCTCGACGACGCGGGGCTGCACGACGTCACCCGGCGGCTGGAGATCGTGCGGCTCGGCGAAGGCGTGGACCGCACCGGAATGCTTGCCCCACAAGCGATCGAGCGCACGCGGGTGGTGCTGGCCGGTTACGCTGTCGCGATCCGGCAGCTCGACGCTCAACGCGTGCGGATGGTCGCGACATCGGCCAGCCGGGACGCCGCCAACGCCGCCGACTTCACGGCGATGGTGACGGCAACGCTCGGCCAGCCGCCAGAGGTGATCACCGGCAACGACGAGGCTGCGCTGTCCTTCGCGGGCGCCGTAACCGATATCGGTACCGGCACGCCGCCGTACCTGGTGATCGACATCGGCGGCGGTTCCACCGAGTTCGTGCTCGGAGGGTCCACCGTGCAGGCCGCGCACAGCGTCGACATAGGCTGCGTGCGGATGACCGAACGGCATCTGCGCGATGACCCGCCCAGCGCCGCCCAGGTCCGGGCGGCAGAGCGCGACATCGTGGCCGCGATCGCGCGGGTCCGCGAGCGGGTGCTGGTGGCGCGCGCAGAGACCGTCGTGGGGCTGGCAGGCACGGTGACGACTGTCGCCGCCATCGCGCTCGGTCTGGACGCCTATGACCCTGCGCGCATCCACGGCACCGTGCTCACGGCCGCCGACGTCCGGGGCGTGGCCGCGCGGCTGCTCACGATGCCCCGCGCGGAGCGAGCCGCCCTGTCCGTGATGCACCCCGGCCGGGTCGACGTCATCGCTGCCGGCGCGCTGGTGCTGAGCACGATCGTGGAAAGGCTCCGGGTGGCGCAGGTGGTGGTGAGTGAGCACGACATCCTCGACGGCATCGCGCTCTCGTTGCGCTGAGCGAACGGAACCACCGCCACGCGTGTGTTTCCCTTCGATCAGAGCTGCCGCCGACCAGGAGGGCGCTGAACAATGCACTGCTCTGCTGCGCGGCGCCCGGATCGGCGACCGGCGGCGTTGTCCTCGTCGTCCATAGCGATGCNATGGCCTCCTCNTCCGCCTTNCCGGACCGCCGCCCGACCCGCCGCTCGCGACGAGCGACATTGTTCAGCGCCCTCCTAGCGGGACTTGTCCAGTCCGGGTGGCTGCCGGCCGGTGATCGTGCGGTAGGTTTCGGCTGCGGCGCGAGTGGCCACCACCCGCGCCGCGGCCATCGCCGCCGCCGACGCGCCGGCCCACGCGATCGCCTCACCCCAGTGCGCGTCGACCGCGCCCGCCTTCTTCGGCGGCTCGGTGCCACGCACATTGCGCCACCCAGCCTCGATGGCCTTGCGCGCGGCGATGCCAATGGGCAGCCCAAGGGCCAGCCCGATCACCTTCCAGCCCACCCTGCCGATCGGTCCGGCCACGCTCGCGCCACCTCGTCTGCCTCGATGGCGCCCGTGGGCGCCGTTCTCGGATTGGTCCTACTCCATTGTTGCCCACGACGCCAGTTCCCGACCCGTCCGGTCGTCGCGTCGCCGCCGGGACTGTCCGCCCACATCGGAGCAGTCACCGCGCCAGCCGGTGTGCGATGCTGCACTGCGTCGGATAACGGCAGCGTCGGATAACGGCAGCGTCGGATAACGGCAGCGTCGGATAACGGCAGCGTCGGATAGCGGGCAGCGTCGGAGCGGGCGGTCCGTGGCCCGTGAGCGAGGAAGCCGGGGGCAGGTGCATGAGGTGACCGGCCGGCGGGACACGGGCTGGCCGGGCGATCCGGCGACCGCCTCGACCCCCGTGGCGCGCACGGCCGGCGACGTCACCGGCCTCGGTGCCGGCGCCGACGACCTGGCCGAACTGGACGCCCGCGTCTCGGTCTGCCGCGCCTGCGCGCGGCTCGTCGCGTGGCGCGAGTCGGTCGCACAGACCCGGCGGCGCTCCTTCGCCGGGGACCGGTACTGGGGCCGCCCGGTGAGCGGCTTCGGTCCGGCCGACGCGCACATCGCGGTGGTTGGCCTAGCGCCCGCGGCGCACGGCGGGAACCGCACCGGTCGGGTCTTCACCGGCGATCGCAGCGGCGACTGGTTAGTCGCCGCACTGCACCGGGCCGGGCTCGCCAACCAGCCGACGTCGGTGCACGCGGGCGACGGGCTCGCGCTGCGCGGCGTGCGCGTCGTCGCGGCGGTGCGCTGCGCCCCGCCGGGCAACCGGCCGACCACGGTCGAGCGTGACACCTGCCTGCCGTGGCTGGCGCGCGAGATCGCCCTGCTCGCGCCCACCCTGCGTTCGATCGTCGTGCTGGGCGGTTTCGCCTGGCAGGCGCTGTGGTCGGCGCTCCGCCACCGCACCGTCGCGGCCGCGCTCGACCTCACCGTGCCCCGGCCGCTGCCCCGCTTTGTCCACGGCGGCGAAACCCTGCTGGCCCGGACCTGCGGTGCCCGGCTGCAGGTCATCGGCTGCTACCACGTGAGCCAGCAGAACACGTTCACCGGGCGGCTCACCGAGCCGATGCTCGACGCCGTGTTCACGCGGGCGGCGGGCGCGTGAATCGCGTGCTGAGCCGGCCCCGCGCTCCGGCGGGCCGCGTCGGTCCGGCGATCGCGGCGATGACGATCACCGTCGCGGCGCTCGCCGTGATCGTGCTGGCGGCGAGCAGCCACCGCACGAAGGACATCTACTCCGGCAAGTACCACCCGCCGGCGCTGTCCAGGCCGCAGCCGGTCCCCTCCCAGCCACCAGCCAACCTCACGAACCCGTCGAAGCCACAGACCGTCGGCTTCGACGTGGCCCGCTACATCGGGTGGGCGCTGCTCGCCGTCATCGCCGCGGCGCTGCTCTACGCGATCTACCGCACGGTCCGCTACCTGCTGGTGCTGTTGGCGAGGAGGCGCGCGCGCGAATCCCGCGAGCGGTCCGGCGACAACGACGTGACGTTCGCGCCCGACGACGTCGCCGCGGCCATGGGCGAGGCAGTCGATCGGGTGCTGCGAGAGATCCAGACCGGGGTCCCGCGGGACGCGATCGTCGCCTGCTGGGTGCGGCTCGAGGAGGCAGCGGCCGGCTGCGGGGTGGTGCGCGATCCGGCCGAGACACCGGCGGAACTCGCCACCCGCGTGCTCGGGACGCGCGACGTCGACCGCCAGGCCCTGTCCCGGCTCGCCGACCTGTACCGGGAAGCGCGGTTCTCGCTGCACCCGATGACCAACGCAGACCGCGCTGCCGCGCGCGATGCACTGCAGCAGCTGGCATCGGACCTGCGCGCCTCCGTTGCCCCGATCGACATCGAGACGGCCGACGTCGGCCCGGCGGGCGAGCCCACATGACCCGGGCAAGCGTCGCCCGACTCGCCACCGGCGTCGTCGCCGGCGGTACGGCGATCGGCCTGCTGGCGTGGCTGCTGCTCGCGGCGGGAGCCCAGCACGTTCGCCCGTTGCTCCTGGTGGCGCTCGCCATCGCGGGCCTTGCGGTCCTGGTGACCGTAAACGAACTGTCCCGCGTCATCGCGCCACCGTTACCGATGCCGCGGGCCGAAGCTTCCGACTCGATGCGGCCGTACGCCGATCTGTTCTTCCTCGAGTACCGACTGTCCTGGACCGACGGGCAGTCCGACCGGTTCGAGCGCAGGGTGCGGCCGCTGCTGGTGCGGCTCGCGGACGAAAGACTACGACAGCAACGCGGTATCAACCGCCTGCTGGAGCCCGATCGAGCGCGCCAGATCGTAGGAGAGGGCCTGTGGCAGCTGATGACCGGACCGGAGCTCACGGGCAGGGCGGTGCCCACCATCGCTGCGATGTCGGACCTGATCAGCGCGATCGAGGCGATCTGATGCCGACCGATGCCGCGACCGTGCCGCTGCCGGAGCTGCCGCTGCCGGAGGTGTGGACCGCATGCGACCGGGTGCTCGACCGGGTCGGCGAGGCGATGGTCGGCAAGCGCCAGCCGCTGACGCTGGTGTTCGCCGGCATCCTCGCCGGCGGGCATGTCCTGCTCGAGGACTATCCCGGGTTGGGAAAGACGCTGACCGCCCGGTCGTTCGCCCAGGCGCTGGGCCTGGACTTCCGACGAGTGCAGTTCACGCCGGACCTGCTGCCGAGCGACGTCACCGGTTCGTTCATCTACGACCAGAAGAGTGCCGAGTTCGAGTTCCGCGCCGGCCCGCTGTTCGGTCAGCTGCTGCTCGCCGACGAGATCAACCGCACGCCGCCGAAGACGCAGGCGGCCCTGCTGGAGGCGATGCAGGAGCGCCAGGTCACGGTTGAGGGTCACACCTTTGTGCTCCCGAAACCGTTCCACGTGCTCGCGACGGCGAACCCGATCGAATACGAAGGCACCTATCCGCTGCCCGAGGCGCAGCTGGACCGGTTCCTGCTGCGGATCTCCTTCGGTTACCCGTCCGAGGACGAGGAGTGGACCGTCCTGGAGCGGCGGATCCGGCGGCAGCGCGAGGAGCTGGTGCTCGATCCCGTCGTCGACGCCCCCGGCGTGCTCGCCGTCCAGCGCGCCGTCGAGTCGGTGACCGTCGAGGAGTCGGTGGGCCGATACTGCGTCGACCTGGCCACGGCGACCCGGAACCGGCCCCAGGTGCTGGTCGGCGCGTCACCGCGGGGCGCGCTCGCGCTGATGCTGACGGCGCGCGCCCACGCCGTCCTCTCCCACCGCGACTTCGTCACCCCGGAGGACGTCAAGGCCGTCGCCATCCCGGCGCTGGCGCACCGGATCACCCTGCGGCCGGAGATGTGGATGCGCCGGGTCGTCCCGGACCAGATCGTGACCGAGGTGCTCGACGACGTCCCGACGCCTGCGACCGCGCCGCGCGCCGGCGTGCTCTCCTCGGGCGTGCCGGCGCCTGGTCACCACTAGCGTGACCGAGCCGCAGCAGCATTGGACGCCGACGCCGGCGCTCGTCCGCGCCGTCCTGGTGGCGGCCGTGCTCGCGGGCGTCGCGGTGCTCGGACGACGGGTCGACGTCGCGGTGCTGGCGACGCCGTTCGTCATCGGGACGGTCCTCGCACTGTTGCGCCGGCCGCTCGACGCACCGACGGTCCGCCTCACCGGCTCGGCCAGCAGCCTGCTGGAGGGGCAGGCGCTGCGGCTGTGGGTTGACATCTCGGCTGCGGATGAGACCACCGACATCGACGTCGTCGCCGTGACGATCGCATCCACGGCGTTCACGGTCCCGATGTTCAACACCGTCAAGCACGTCGGATCCCTCCGGCCGGGCGAGCCGTGCCGTGTCGAGATCGTGGTGCGAACCGTTCGCTGGGGCCGGCGGAGCATCGGCCCCGCCGTGGTGCGGGTCGTCGCCGCACACGGACTGCTGCGGCTCGGTGCCCTTCGCTCCGGGCTGGTCACCACCGCGACGCTGCCCCTGCGGGAGGGCTTCGAGGCGATCGACGCCGTGCCGCGGGCCGAGGGCCTGGTGGGCGGGCATCGGTCCCTTCGCGGCGGCGATGGTTCCGACATCGCCGGCGTCCGCCCGTTCCAGATCGGTGATCGGCTGCACCGGATCAACTGGCCGGTGTCGCTACGGACCGACCGGCTGCACGTGACCTCGACGTACTCCGACCGCGACACCGAGGTCGTGATCGTCCTCGACACCCAGCACGACATCGGCATCCCGGGCGGCATCGACGGGACGTCGACGAGCCTCGACATCGCGGTGCGGGCCGCGGCGTCGATCTCGGAGCACTACCTGCGCAACGGCGACCGCGTGTCGCTGATCGACCTGGGCCAGCACTTCCGCCGGGTGCCCGCCGGAGCGGGGCGGGCGCACCTGGTCCGCCTCCTCGACGTGCTGCTCGACGTCACCGCTCGCGAGCGCGGCGGAGCGGCGGTGTCGACGGCGCTTGCGCGCGTCCCGCACGGCGCGCTGGTGCTGCTGCTGAGCCCGCTGGTCGGTGAGACGGCCACCGGGCGTGCGATCGCGATCGCGCACGCGGGGCGGCCGGTGCTCGTCGTCGACACCCTGCCGGCCGACGCGAACCCGCCCGAGCGCAGTCCCTGGACCCCGCTCGCCTGGCGGCTGTGGCTGGTCGAGCGCGCGATCGACAAGGGCCGGCTGACCGAGTTCGGGGTGCCGGTGGTGCGGTGGCAGGGATCCGGCAGCCTCGACCAGGTGCTGCGCGACGTCAGCCGCGCGGCGTCGGCCCCGCGGGCCCGCCGATGAAGCGGGCCCGCGCGCTGATCCGGGCGCTGCGCGACGGCGTTCGGCTCAGTGGCGTGCAGGTGCTGCTGCGCCTTTCCATCATCGCTTCGGGCGCCGGCGCGATGGCACTCTCGCACGGCCGTTGGCAGGGCGCCACGGTGGTGGTCGTCGTTGCGGCCGTGGTGGGCCTGCTCGCCACCGCGACGGCGCCGGACTCGATCGCCGGCACGGCGGCGATCCTGCTGATCACCGGGTTGTGGCTGATCTCCCACGGGGTCTCCCCCCACAGCGCCCATCGTCCTGGCGCAGCGGCGACGGCGTTGGTCGGAGTGCTGCTCTACCTGCTGCACTCTCTCGCCACCCTGGCGGCGGCGCTGCCCTGGTCGGCGCGGATCGACCGCATGGTCCTGGAGCGGTGGGCGGTGCGGCTCTTCCCGCCGCTCGCCGCCGTCGTCGTCGTCGCGGCGATCGCTGCCGCGCTGGGCCGGCGGCCCGGCTCGTTCGGCTTGGAAATCGGCGGCCTGGCGGCCGTGATCGCAGTCACCCTGCTGCCGGCGATTCTGGTGCGGCCGCATCGCCTAACCTCCAAGCCATGACCGGGCGGCCCCGCATCCTGATCGTCGGCGGTGGCTACGTCGGGCTCTACACGGCCTACCGGCTGCAGAAGCGGTTGCGCCGGGCCGAAGCCGAGGTCACGATCGTCGACCCGCAGGCGAACATGACCTACCAGCCGTTCCTGCCGGAGGCGGCGGCCGGGTCCATCGAGCCGCGACACGTGGTCGTGCCGTTGCGCCGGGTGCTGCGCAAGTGCGAGGTCATCGGCGGTCGAGTCCGCACGGTTGACCATGACCGCCGGGTTGCGACGATCGAGCCGATCGAGGGCGCGTCCTACGACCTGTCCTACGACGTGCTGGTGATGGCCGCCGGGTCGATCTCCCGCACCCTGCCCGTTCCGGGGCTGGCCGAGGCCGGGATCGGGTTCCACACCATCGGCGAGGCGATCTACCTGCGCAACCACGTCATCAGCCGGCTGGAGGTCGCGGCCGGCGCGGACGACCCGGCCCGCCGGCGGGCCGCCCTGACCTTCGTCTTCGTCGGCGGCGGGTACGCTGGCGTCGAGGCGTTCGCCGAGCTCGAGGACATGGCGCGATACGCGCTGCGGTACTACCCCGAGCTGTCGCCGCCCGACATGCGGTGGGTGCTGGTCGAGGCGACCGGCCGGATTCTGCCCGAAGTGAGCGTCAAGCTGGCGGCGTACACCGTCAACCGGCTGGTCGAACGCGGCATGGACATCCGGCTCAACACCCGGCTGGATTCGGTCATCGACGGCGGGGTCACGCTCTCCGACGGCGAGTCCTTCGACGCCGAGACGCTGGTCTGGACCGCCGGCGTCCGCGCCACCCCGATGGTGGCCGGCTGCACCGGCCTGCCCATCGACGACAAGGGCCGGGTCGTGTGCCGCGCCGACCTGCGGGCCGACGGCGTCGAGGCGGCCTGGAGCGCCGGCGACTGCGCCGCCGTCCCAGATCTGTCCAAGCCCGACGATCCGCGCGCGCTGTGCGGTCCGAGCGCGCAACATGCGGTCCGGCAGGCGAAACAGCTGGCCGACAACATCGTCGCCGGGCTGCGCGGCGGCCGGCCGAAAGACTACGTGCACGCCTATGCCGGCTCGGTGGCGAGCCTCGGGCTGCACAAGGGCGTCGCGGAGATCTACGGCGTCAAGCTGCGCGGCTTCCCGGCCTGGTTCATGCACCGCACCTACCACGTCAGCCGGGTGCCCACGTTGAACCGCAAGGCGCGCGTGATCGCCGACTGGACGCTGGCGCTCTTCTTCCGCCGCGAGGTCGTCTCGCTCGGCCAGCTGCAGATGCCGCGCGAGGACTTCCGCGCCGCCGCCGGAGCGCCCCCGCCGGGACGGCCATCAGAACCCCATACCGGCTAGCCTCGATGCGCCCCCGTGGCCCAACTGGCAGAGGCTGGTCCCTTAAAAGGGCCGAGATGTCGGTTCGAATCCGACCGGGGGTACGCCTCGACGTCGCACCGAAACCGGTAGCCGGAACCGGGGCGGGATCGCCCGCGTTAGGGTGATATCGGACGCCGTCGGCGTCCGGCCCGGCGCACCAGCTCGGGCGGATGGCGAGAGGAACCCGACGTGAGCAGCAACCCAGCGTTCGGCCGGGACGGCGAGGTCTTCCGGTCGGCATCGCGCGAGTACGCGAAGTTCTCCCCGCCGACGCCGAGCGCCACCGACCTGCAGAACATGTACGACCGCCCGGCCTACACGCCGGTCCGGCCGATGAGCCTCGACGACGTGGTGCTGCGCACGGCGGCAACCCTCGGCACGGTCGTCGCCGCTGGCGCCGTCGCCTGGACGTTCAACGTCCTGGCCCTCGCGCTGCCGGCCGCGCTGGTCGGCTTCGTACTCGCGCTTGTCATCATGTTCAGGCGGCTCGCGAACCCGCCGCTGGTGCTCGCCTACGCCGCATGCGAGGGCGTGTTCCTGGGCGCGATCAGCCACGTCTACGACTCGCGCTATCCCGGGATCGTCGTGCAGGCCGTGATCGGCACCGCCGGCGTGTTCGCCGGCATGCTCGTCGTCTACAAGACCGGCGCGATCCGGGTGACGCCACGCTTCAACCGCAGGCTGCTGGCCGGCCTGTTCGGCGTCGTCGCGGTCATGCTGGTGAACGGCATCGCTAGCCTGATCGCCGGCCACGACGCGCTCGGCGTCCGCAGCGCGGGGCCGATCGGGATCGTGTTCAGCCTGGTCTGCATCGCGCTCGCCGCGGCGGCGTTCCTGTCCGACTTCGACATGATCGACCGCGCGATCCGGGCCGGCGTGCCGGAGCGCTACGCCTGGTACTCGGCCTTCGGACTCACCGTCACGCTGGTGTGGCTCTACCTGGAGATCCTGCGGCTGCTCGGCTATGCCCGCCAGTGAGCCCGCCAGTGAGCCCGCCAGTGAGCCCGCCAGTGAGCCCGCCAGTGATTCGGCCGGCCTGACGGTAGAGTTTGGGCCATGAAACGGGCGGCAAGGGGGGTGGCGGTCCGGTGACCGTCACGCTCACTCCGTCCACGCAGACAGCTCCGACGGAGCGCCGGCGTTCGCTGGTACCGCACCGGCGGCTCACCCGTCCAGCTCCGCTGCTCGAGCTCGCGATCCTCGGCCTCGGGTACACCGCGTACGAGCTGACCCGCGTCGCCGTAGCCGGTTCGACCCGGTCGGCGATGATCGACGGACGCCGGATCTACCGGCTCGAGCAGTTGCTGCACCTCTCGCCGGAACGCTGGCTCAACGGCGTGCTCTCCGTCCGCCCGGGGCTGGCGCACATCGCCGGTTACTACTACACGACGCTGCACTTCGTCGTGACGCTCGCGGTGCTGGCCTGGCTGTACTGGCGGCATCCGGGGAACTACCGCACGATGCGCACCGCCCTCGTGGCCGCCACCTTGCCGAGCCTGCTGGCGTTCTGGCTCTTCCCCGCCGCGCCGCCGCGCTTCGCCATCCCGCACCTGTCCGACACGCTGGATGACCTGCACATCGCCGGCGTGCTCGCGCCGCGCGCCTCGGCCGGCATGGCCAATCTCTACGCCGCGATGCCAAGCCTGCACGTGGCCTGGGCGGCGTGGTGCGCCCTGTCGATCTGGGCCGTCTTCCGGCGCGAGCACCGATACCTGGCGCTGCTGCCGTGGACCTATCCGATCGCGACCGCGCTCGTCGTCATCTCCACGGCGAACCACTACTTCCTCGACGCACCCGCGGGGCTGCTGGCGCTTGCCCTCGGCGTGTGGGTCGCGGTGCAACGGGAACACCTCGTCGGGCTGTCCTACCGGGCCGGTCGCTGGCTCGGGCAGCCGATGGTGCAGGTCGGCAAGGCGATGGCCGGCGAGCGCTGAAGCCCGGTCCTGGTGCGGGAGGCTTCAGGCGAGCCGCTCGATGATCATCGCCATGCCCTGGCCGCCGCCGACGCACATCGTCTCCAGGCCGATGGTCTTGTCCCGGGCCTGCAGGCTGTGCAGCAGGGTGCCGGTGATGCGCGCACCGGTCATCCCGAACGGGTGTCCGACCGCGATGGCACCGCCGTTGACGTTCAGCCTCTCAATGTCGACGCCGAGGTCGCGGTAGGACGGGATCACCTGAGCGGCAAAGGCCTCGTTGATCTCCACCAGGTCGATGTCGTCGATGATAAGGCCCGCGCGGGCCAGCGCCTGGCGGGAGGCTGCTACCGGTCCGAGCCCCATGATCTCCGGGGACAGCGCCGTCACCCCGGTCGACACGATGCGGGCCATCGGCGTGATCCCCAGCTCGGCCGCCTTCGTCGCGGACATGATCACCACGGCGGCAGCACCGTCGTTGAGCGGGCAGCAGTTGCCGGCGGTGATTCGCCCGTCCGGGCGGAACACCGGCTTCAGCCCGGCGACGCCCTCCATCGTCACGCCGGGGCGCGGCCCGTCGTCGGCGTCGACCACCCGGCCGTCGGGGCGGGTGACCGGGGTGATCTCGGCCGCCCAGAAGCCGTCGGCGACCGCCTTCTCCGCCAGGTTCTGGCTCCGGACGCCGAAGGCGTCCATCTCCTCGCGGCTGACATCCTTGATCTGCGCCAGGTTCTCGGCGGTCTGGCCCATGGCGAGGTAGACGTCGGGCAGGGCGTTGTCCGCGCGCGGATCGGTCCACGGCGGTGCGTCGCCGTGCGTTCGCTGCTCGGACCGGGTGCGCGCGTCGTCGAACTGCGGATTCTGGGTGTTCGGCCAGGAATCGCTGCTGCCGGCCGCGAACCGTGACACGCACTCGACGCCGGCGGACACGAAGATGTCACCCTCGCCGGCCTTGATGGCGTGAAAGGCCATCCGGGTCGTCTGCAGGCTGGACGAGCAGTACCGGTTGACCGTCGTCCCGGGCAGGTTGTCGTAGCCGAGCAGCACGGCGACGACGCGGGCCAGGTTGAAACCCTGCTCGCCGCCTGGCAGGCCGCAGCCGAGCATCAGGTCGTCGATCTGCGCCGGGTCGAGCGCCGGGACCTTGGTCAGCGCCGCGTTGACGATCGAGGCCGCCAGGTCGTCGGGCCGGAAGTCGACCAGCGAGCCCTTGCCGGCGCGGCCGATCGGCGAACGGGCGGTGGCGACGATGACGGCGTCGGGCATCGGGCTCCTTGGGGGCCGTTGGGCGGTTGCTGGCGACTTCTGCTGGCGACTTCGAAGGTTGGTCTGCTAGATGGTTGCCGGCGTTCCGGCGGCGCGGGTGACGGCGGGCAGCAGCGCCTCGGCCCACAGTCGGTAACCGTCGGCCGACGGGTGCAGCCGGTCCTCACAGTAGGTGCCGCGGTCGGCCCGGAAGACCCGGCCGGTCCGGGCCGCGAGGTCGACCGCCGTGCCGCCGGCCACGCGCGTCGCCGCTGCCTGCGCGGTCGCGAGCATCGCGCCCCGCGCCCCGATCACCGTGCGCAGCGGCTGCGGCCATGCCGGCGTCGATCCGAGGTCGGGGCAGGTGCCCACGACGACCCGCACGCCGGCCTCAGAGAGCCGCCGCACCGCCCCCCCGAGACGCTCTGCCGATCGGGAGATCGCCGAGCACCGGCGCACGTCGCCCGCGCCGATCAAGATCACGGCGACGTCGGGATGGCCGAGCAGGGCACGAGAAACCTGCGGCCCGAGGTCTCCGGCGGCGGAGTTCGCGACCGCGCTCGAGGACAACCGGACGCACCGCCCGGTGGCCGCAACGGCCTGGGCAAGCTGCCCGCCGACCGTCTCGGCGCCCTCGCGCACGCCGACGCCGCAGGCGGTCGAGTCACCGAGCATGGCCAGGCGCAGCGCCGGGCCGGATCGGGCGCCGACGACGGTGTCCTGCATGGGCGCGCCGTCCGGCGGCAGGAAGCCACGCCGGCAGGCAAGGGCGTATTCGGTCAGCAGCACCCCGGTTCCGGCCAGCGCGATCGACATCAGGCCGGTCGCGCCGAGAACGAATAATCGGACGGCGTCCACGCGCCTTAGGTTACGTCGCTTCTTCGGGTTCGGGCAGGTCCGGCGGATCGTGGCGCCGCAGCTTCGCCCAGCGTCCGCCCGGACCGAGGTCGTGGCCGTCGACCTGTGCCGGCGTCACCTCGGTGCCGGCGCGCCCGGCCGCGCGGGCCGCCGCCTTCGCGACCGGCCGGATACCTTCGCCGCGCAGCGGACTCGGCGGCCGGTCGTTCTCCTCCGGCCACACGTCCAGCGCGGCGCACACGGTGGGCAGCATGACGGCCGCCGCCGCCGCGTATCCCTCCGCCGACGGGTGGAAACGGTCGGCGGAGAACATCTCCAGCGGCCGCGCGGCAAACTCCGGACCCAGCACGTCGGAGAGCGATACGGTGCGCCCGCCTGCCTCGACGGTGGCGATTGTCTGGGCGGCGGCGAGGTTGCGGCTCCAGACGCGGGCGATCCAGCGCAGCGGCGGTGCGATCGGCTTGACCGAGCCGAGATCGGGGCAGGTCGCGACGACGATCTCGACGCCCACCTCGCGCAGCCGAGCCACCGCTTCGGCAAGGTGCCGCACCGACTCCGCCGGTCGCACGCGGTGCGTGACATCGTTCGCGCCGATCATCAGCACCGCGACGTCCGGCCGGTCGTCGAGCAGCCTGTCTACCTGCGGGGCGAGCGCTTCGGCCATCGCACCGACGATCGCGACGTTGACCAACCGCACCGGACGCTCGGCCAGTTCGGACAGCCCGGCGGCGAGCAGCACCCCCGGTGTCTCCAGTGCTGTGGCGACGCCCAGTCCCGCGGCCGTGGAGTCGCCCATCATCGCGAGCACGATCGGCTCGCCGCCGTCAGCGCCCCACACGCCTTCGGTGACCGGCGCCCTCGCGTCGGGGATGCCGACCGAGCGGCGGGCGATCTTCACCTCGCTGAACAACAGGCCGGCGACCGCGGCACCGAGCAGGCCGAGGCCGCCGCCTCCGTAAGCGGCGGTGGTGGCGATCCGGCGCGCGCGGCTGGCCCTGGTCACGGCTCTCACCCCCGGTGCCGAGGCTAGCCTGTGCGGCATGCGCTACTGCGAGTCGCTCGTCGAGCTGATCGGCAACACGCCGCTGGTACGGCTGTCCCGGGTCACCGACGGCGTCGAGTCACTCGTACTGGCCAAGGTCGAGTACTTCAATCCCGGCGGTTCGGTGAAGGACCGCATCGCGCTGCGGATGGTGGAGGCGGCCGAGGCGTCTGGCGTGTTGCAGCCGGGCGGCACCATCGTCGAACCGACCAGCGGCAACACCGGAGTCGGGCTCGCGATCGTGGCGCAGCTGAAGGGCTATCGCTGCATCTTCGTCGTGCCCGACAAGGTGTCCAGCGACAAGGTCGACGTCCTGCGGGCCTACGGCGCGTACGTCGAGGTCTGCCCGACCGCCGTCGACCCCGACGACCCACGCTCCTACTACCGGGTGTCCGATCGGCTGGCGAGCGAGACCGCTGGCGGCTGGAAGCCCGATCAGTACGCGAACGCCGCCAACCCCGACTCGCACTACGCCGCCACCGGCCCGGAGATCTGGGACCAGACCGACGGCCGGGTCACGCACTTCGTCGCGGGCATCGGCACCGGCGGGACGATCAGCGGTGCCGGCCGCTACCTCAAGGAGGTGAGCGACGGCCGAGTCCGGGTCATCGGGGCCGATCCAGAAGGATCGGTCTACTCCGGTGGCTCGGGTCGCCCGTACCTGGTCGAGGGGGTCGGCGAGGACTTCTGGCCGAGCACCTACGACCGCGGCGTATGCGACGAGATCGTGCCGGTGAGCGATCGTGACTCGTTCGCGATGACACGGCGCCTCGCCCGCGAGGAGGGCCTGCTGGTCGGCGGCTCGTGCGGCATGGCGGTGGTCGCGGCGCTCTGCACCGCGCAGGCGGGCGGCCCCGACGCTGTCGTCGTCGTCCTGCTCCCCGACGGCGGCCGCGGCTACCTGTCCAAGATCTTCAACGACGAGTGGATGGCCGACTACGGATTCCTGCGCAGCGACGGCGAACGCAGCGTCGGCGAGGTGCTGGATGCAAAGGGCGGGCCGCTGCCGCAGTTTGTCCACGTGCACCCGCACGAGACCATCCGCGAGGCGATCGACATCCTGCGCGAATTCGACGTCTCCCAGATGCCGGTAGTGAAGACCGAGCCGCCGATACTCGCCGGCGAGGTAGTCGGCTCGGTGGTCGAGCGGGATCTGCTCGATGCCCTGTTCGCCGGGAAGGCGGCGCTGGCCGACCCGCTGGAGCGGCACATGTCGGCGCCGCTGCCGATGATCGGCGCCGGCGAGTCTGTGGGTGCCGCGATGACGGCGCTGGAGGCAGCGGGCGCCGCTGTCGTGCTCGCCGACGGCAAGCCGGTCGGCATACTGACCCGCCAGGACCTGCTGCGCTTCCTCGCCGACCGCTGAAGGTACTGACGCCTGAGAGCGTCCCTGAGTGACCGTCGCAATCGATCCGCGCGAGCCGGGACCGCTGTGCTGGTCCGGCCCATACGGCGAGATTCGCGCGCAGATCGTCGAGGAGTTGCCATCTGCGATCCAGGTGCACGCGGACGGGATGGCGCTGCACGTCCGGCCACTCGTGGAGATTGAGGGCACGGATCCGTGGATGTCCCGCGTGCTGGCGCGGATGCGGGAACGCGGCGGCTAGCCCTGCGCGAGGTTACGCAGGAGTAGCGCCTCGGCCAGGCAGCCGCGGGCCAGCTCGTCGAGGTGCAGCGACTCGTTGGCGCCGTGTGCCCGCGTGTCGGGATCGGCGACCCCGGTGAGCAGGATGGCCGCATCGGGGCAGGCCGCGGCGAATTCCGCGACGAACGGGATCGAGCCGCCGACGCCGATGTCGATCGGCGCCACGCCCCAGGCCTCCTCGAAGGCCGCGCGGGCGGCATCGTAGACGGGACCCTGCGCGTCGATGCGGTACGGCGACCCAGCCGCGCCGCGCGAGACCGTCACCCGCGCACCCCAGGGTGCGCGCGACTCGAGGTGCGCGACCAGGGCATCCAGCGCGCGATCCGCGTCGTCACCTGGAGCGACCCGCAGGCTGACCTTGGCGCGCGCAGTTGGCGTCAGGACGTTCGCGACGTTGTCGGTGCGGGGTGCGTCGATGGCCAGCACGGCGATGGCCGGTCGGGTCCACTGCCGCGAGGTGAGGGTCCCGCTCCCGATCAGCGCAACCTCCGGCAGCACACCGGATTCCGCGCGCAGCCGGTCCTCGTCGAGATCGAGCCCGTCGGTGTCCTCGCCGAGGAGACCCTCGACGGCGACGTTGCCGTCGTCGTCGTGCAGGGTGGCGAGCAGCCGCACCAGTGCGGTAATCGCATCGGGTACCGGGCCGCTGTCACCGGAGTGGATGGCGTGGTCGAGCGTGCTCACCTCGACGACGCAGTCGGCGAGACCGCGAAGCGACGTCGACAGCGACGGACGGCCGACCGCCCAGTTGCCGGTGTCGGCGAGCACGATCACGTCGCACGCGAGCCGGTCGCGGTGCTCCGCGAGGAAGGCACCCAGCGTCGGCGACCCGATCTCCTCCTCGCCTTCGACGAACACGCTCACGCCGACCGGCGGCTCGCCGCCGAATGCACGCAGCGCCGCGACATGCAGCGCGACGCCGGCCTTGTCGTCGGCCGTGCCGCGACCGTAGAGCCGGTCGCCGCGCACCGTCGGCTCGAACGGGTCGCTGTCCCACGCCTCGCGCGGACCGGTCGGCTGCACGTCGTGGTGGGCGTAGAGCAGCACGGTCGGAGCGCCCGGAGGTGCCGGTCGACGACCCACGACCGCCGGCCGGCCGCCCGGGACCCGCAGGATCTCGACGTCGGGCAGTCCGCTGTCACGAAGCAGGTCGGCGACGAATGCGGCGCTGGCCTCGACGTCGCCCGCGTGCGCGGGATCCGCCGAGACAGAAGGGATCCGCACCAGGGCGTCGAGCGCCGCGCGCGTTTCGGGCAGGACGGCGTCGATGGCGACATGCAGGTCTGTGGTCACGGCTTCCGAGGCTAGCTCGCGATCCTATCGATACCCTCGGCGCACCTGGCCCGGTGTCATTCCTCTCTCTTGGCACGACGCGCTGCCGTCGGACCGCTCCTGGCCCGATGGGGCTGGGCCGCTACGGTATCGGTCGTGGACGGCTTCGAGACCCGTGCGATCCATGCCGGCCAGGCGCCCGAGCAGAGGACCGGGTCGGTGACCGTGCCGATCTACGCGACGTCGACGTACAAGCAGGACGGCGTCGGCGGCCTGCGGTCGGGCTATGAGTACAGTCGCGGTGGCAACCCGACCCGCGACGCGTTGCAGGAGTGCCTGGCGGCGCTGGAGGGCGGCACTCGCGCGTTCGCGTTCGCATCCGGCCTCGCGGCCGAGGACTGCCTGCTGCGCACGGTGTGCGCCCCCGGCGACCACGTGTTGATCCCCGGCGACGCGTACGGCGGCACCTACCGGCTGATCGCCCGCGTGCTCGCCGAATGGGGCATCGAGTACACGCCGGTCGCGCTGCACGACCTCGACGCGGTGCGTGCGGCGATCCGGCCGACGACGACGGTGCTGTGGTGCGAGACGCCGACGAACCCGCTGCTCGGCATCTCCGACATCGCCGCGCTGGCAGGCATTTCCCGCGATGCGGGCGCGCTGCTCGCCGTCGACAACACGTTCGCCTCGCCGTATCTGCAGCAACCGCTGGCGCTCGGCGCCGACGTCGTCGTGCACTCCACGACGAAATACGTCGGCGGGCATTCTGACGTCGTCGGCGGTGCGCTCGTCGTCGCCGACGACGAGCTGGCGCAGCGGCTGGCGTTCATGCAGCTGTCCACCGGCGCGGTCGCCGGCCCGTTCGACGCGTGGCTCACCCTGCGCGGGGTGAAGACACTCGGCGTGCGGATGGACCGGCACTGCGCCAACGCGGCCAGGGTCGCTGCGATGCTCGACGCACATCCCGGCGTCGAACGGGTGCTCTATCCCGGCCTGCCCGAGCATCCCGGTCACGAGATCGCGGCCAAGCAGATGAGCGATTTCGGTGGCATGGTGTCCCTCGTTCCGGCCGCGGGAGTGGACGCGGCGCTGCGCATCTGCGAGCGCACAAGGGTTTTCACCCTCGGTGAGTCGCTCGGGGGAGTGGAGTCGCTGATCGAGCTTCCGGCCCGGATGACACACGCGTCGGTGAGCGGATCGGTGCTGCAGGTGCCCGATAATCTGGTGCGGCTCTCGGTCGGCATCGAATCGATCGACGACCTGCTCGCGGACCTGGATCAGGCCCTCGGCTAGAAGCGGCGTGCGCCCCGGTTGCGTCCGCGCCGGGCGCGCAGGTAGTCGCGCACCACGTACTCGCCGAGCTGGCCGGGCTCCGGTGAGAACACTCGACCGCCGTTGCGCTGCGCCATCTTGTCCACGAACGCGACCAGGCCGGGGTCGTCGGCGAGCATGAACACGTTGATCGTCGCGCCCCGACGGGTCACCCGCTCGACCTCGGCATACGTCGTCGCAACGGTCTCCGGCAGTGGCGGCCAGGCGAACCGGGCGTGGCCGTCGTCGGCGAGATGTGCGGTCGGCTCGCCGTCGGTGATGACGAGAACGACCGGCTCGGCTTCGGGGTGCTTGGCAAGGTGCCGGCCGGCGAGCATCAGGGCGTGCTGCAGGTTGGTGCCCTGCACCATGTCCCACGACAGGCCGGCGAGCTCGGTCGGGGAGAGCACGCGTGCGTAATTGCTGAAGCCGATGATCTCGATGGCGTCCTGCGGGTACCGCGTGCTGACCAGGCTGTGCAGGGCGAGCGCCGTCGACTTCGCCACCCCCCACGTGCCGCGCAGCGCCATCGAGTACGACAGGTCGACCAGCAGGGCTACGGCGGCGCTGGTGCGTCGCTCGGTCTCGACGACCTCGAAGTCGTCGACGGAGAGCCGGACGCCGTCCGGCCCGTCGCGCCCCGCGCGCAGAACGGCGTCGCGGCCCGCGCGCAAGACGGCATTGCGCACCGTCTGCGCAACGTCGAGCGGCTGCTCATCACCGAACCGCCAGGCCCGGCTCGCGCCGGTCAGCTCACCCGCGGCGCCGGCGTCGGTGACGTCGTGCCCACCACGGCCGGTGGCCTCGATGTCGGCGAAGACGCGGCGCAGCGCGACCTGGCCTATCCGGCGCACGGCGCGCGGTGACAGCTCGAGCCGGCCGTTCTCGCGGGTGAGGTAGCCCTGGCGGTCGAGTTCGTGTTCGATCTGCCGAAGCGCGTCGAGTTGCTCGCGAGCCGAGCGGCCCAGCGCGCGCTCTACCAGTTCGGGGTCGACGTCGTCCAGGGTCGCGCCGGCGTAGTCCTGGTCGAGCAGCGAATCCAGCTCGTCGAAGTCCGCGAGCTCCTCCAAGACCGTCGTCGCATCGCCGAGCCCGAGCGGACGCTCGCCGCGCATCTGCTCGCGGCCCCGCCAGGGCAGGTCGGGACGGGCGGACCGCAGTTGCTGCTGCAACGCCGAGACCTCACTCGCCAGTCCGGCGTCGGACAGCGCGCCCGCCATCAGGTCGGCGAGTTCCTGGCGCTGCTCGTCGGAGAGGCTCGCCATCATGCGCTGCTGCGCGGCGGACCGGCGGGCGAGGGAGTCGACCAGCTCGGCCAGGTCGGCCGGTTGCTCGGGGAAGAAGTCACCGTAGGAGGACATGAAGTCGTGGAACTGCTGCTGCGTGTGCTCGCCTCGCGCGTCGGCTGCCAGCATCGCGTTCAGGTCGGCGAGCATGTCCTTCACCCGCGCCATGTCCTGCGGCGTCGCCCCTTCGAGCGCCTGCTTCATCCCGCGGAAGTGTGAGTCGAGCACCTCCCTGCGGAGCAGGTCGCGAATCTGCTCGTACGCCGCGCGGGCGTCGTCGCTGCGCCACTGGTATTCCGAGAGCTGGCGCACTGCGCGGGCCGGATCAGCGGGCAGCGTGTCGAGCTCTGACTCCGAGAGCCGGGCGGCGTCAGACGGATCGGGGAACAGCGCCTGCCGTTCGGATTCGACGGCGCGCTCGAGCAGTTCCTTGACCCGCTGCAGGGTGCCGTCGAGGCTGCCGCGGCGGCGCGCTGCTCGGCGCTGCTCACGCAGCTTGCGGCGCAGGGTGTCCAGGCCCGGCAGGCCGTCCGTGCCCTGGCGCAGCAGCCGGCGCAGCGCGTCGAGCGGGCTCTCGCCGGCCAGGATGTCTTCGCCGATCTCGTCCAGCGCGGAGCGCGCGTCGAACGGCGGCTCCAGCGGGTCCCGCCCGCCGTGCCAGACGCCGTACCGCGATCGGCGGCCCGCGAGGGGATTGCTCATGAGCCGTAGACCACCCGACCGTCGATCTCGTCCTTCGCGAGGCGACGGGACAGGTGCAGACCCTCCAGCGCGAACTCGGTCGCGGCCGCAGCAAGACCCGGGTCCTCGGCGCCTTCGGCGATGCCGAGGCGCTCCAGCAGGACGGCGAGCCCGGCGTAGGGCCCGATCTGGCGCAGCAGCTCGGCCGCGGCGACGTCGTCGCCCGTCTCCACCGTCGCGCCCTCGTCGAACTTTGCCTGCAGCGCCGTGAGATCGACGCCGGCCAGCCGCGCGCGGAACGTCTCCGCGGTGGCGCGCCGCAGCAGGTGGCGGAGAACTTCCAGCTCGCGCCCTTCGTCGGCGTCGTCGAACTCCACCTTGCCGCGGCTCGCCGGGACGACGGCCGGTAGGTCGCACACCCGGGCGACCGCGCGCTCGCCGGTGACCGCCGCGCGGCGGACCGCCGACGCCGCGACGGTCTCGACGGCGGCGATGGCGAACCGCGCGCTCACGCCGGATCGCTGGTCCACCTGCGGCGCCTCCCGCACCAGCCGGGTGTAACGGGCGATCAGGTCCACCAGGTGGTCGGGGACGACGGGCGCGGCGTGCGTGGAGCCGACCGGCCACACGAGCCGCGCCTCCTGCTCGATCAGGTCCACCTCGTCGGCCAGCTCGAGCGGATAGTGGGTGCGCACCTCGGCGCCGAACCGGTCCTTCAACGGCGTGATGATGCGGCCCCGGTTGGTGTAGTCCTCCGGGTTCGCGCTCGCCACCAGCAGCACGTCGAGGGGCAGCCGCAGCGCGTAGCCGCGCACCTGGATGTCGCGCTCCTCCAGCACGTTCAGCAGTGAGACCTGGATGCGCTCGGCGAGGTCGGGCAGCTCGTTCACGCTGAAGATGCCGCGGTTGGTCCGCGGCAGGAGTCCATAGTGGACGGTCTCGGGATCGCCAAGGGTGCGGCCCTCCGCGACCTTGATCGGGTCGATGTCGCCGATCAGGTCGCCGACGCTGGTGTCGGGTGTCGCGAGCTTCTCGCCGTACCGGCTGCTGCGGTGCAGCCACGCCACCGGCGCCTCGTCGCCACGCTCGCCGATCAGCGCCTGGCAGCGGCGGCAGCTCGGCGCGTACGGATGGTCGTTGATCTCGCATCCGGCCACGACGGGCGTCCACTCGTCGAGCAGGCCGCTGAGCGTGCGGATCAGCCGGGTCTTGCCCTGCCCGCGTTCGCCGAGCACAACGAGGTCATGGCCGGCCAGCAGCGCGCGCTCGACCTCGGGCACCACGGTGTCGTCGAACCCGACGATGCCCGGCAGGCTCGGTTCGCCGGCGGCCAGGCGGGCCACCAGGTTCTCGCGGATCTCGTCCTTCACCTCGCGGTGGCGATGATCCGATGCGCGGAGCTCGCCCAGCGTGGTGGTGGCGGGGTGGTCGGTGAGTTCGACAGCTGTCACCATCCGACCGTACGTCGCACGGGCGAGGGGTGCATGCGCAGGTCGGGCAGAATGCCGCCATGCATCCCGTTCTGGCGATCGACGTCGGCGGCACCAAGTACGCGGCGGGACTCGTCGCACCCGACGGCACCGTCGTGTCGTCGAGGCGGGTGCCGACGCCGCAGGGCGCTGATGCGGAGACCTTGTGGCTGGCGCTGGAGTCGTTGATCGACGCCGTCGTCGACGACGCCGGCGGGTCCACAGTGGACGGTGTCGGGGTGGGTGCGAGTGGGCCGATGGAGTGGCCGGCGGGCCTGCTCTCGCCGTTGAACATCCCCGGTTGGCGCGCGTTCCCCCTGCTGGCCCGGATCGCGGCGAAGCTGCCCGGCGTGCCGGTGCGCATCCACAACGACGCCATCTGCCTCGCGCTGGCCGAGCACTGGCGCGGCGCCGGGCGCGGCCACGACAACATGATCGGGATGGTCGTCTCGACCGGAGTGGGCGGCGGCCTGATCCTCGGCGGCCGGGCGGTCGACGGCGCCACCGGCAATGCCGGTCACATCGGTCACATCGTCGTCGTCCCGGACGGGCAGGCGTGCGGATGCGGCGGCCGCGGCTGCCTGGAGGCCGAGACCCGCGGGCCGAGGGTGACAGCGTGGGCGGTGCGCGAGGGCTGGCAGCCGCCGGCGGACACCGAGGCGAACCCGTCCGCGCGCGACCTGGCCCACTCCGCGCGGGCGGGCGATCCGATCGCGATCGGCGCCTACGAACGCGCGGGATCGCTGCTCGGCCTGGGCATCGCGTCGGCGGTCGCGCTCACCGACGTCGATCTCGTTGTGATCGGCGGCGGCCTCTCCCAGGCGGGGCCGCTGCTGTTCGGGCCGCTGCGCGCGTCGTACCGCCGGCATGCCCGCATCGACTTCGCGCGGTCGGTGTCGGTCGTGCCGGCAGAGCTGAACCAGGACGCCGGGCTGGTCGGCGCGGCGGCCCTCGTCGCGCGAGCCGATCGGTACTGGTCGCGCGCCTGAGCGATCGCGCGCCGGTGGCCGCCACCGTCAGCCCGCGGCTCGCGGCTGATGGCAGGATCGCGGACGTGGACACACCGCCGGTCTCGCTGGTCGGAGTCGAGGACATTCTGGCCGCGCGCGAGCTGCTCGCCGACGTTGCCCGCACGACGCCGATGGAGAGCTCGCGCCCGCTGTCAGAGCTCGTCGGCGGGCCGGTGTGGCTGAAGTGCGAGAACCTGCAGCGAGCGGGCTCGTTCAAGATCCGCGGCGCGTACGTGCGCATCGCCCGGCTCGCCGCAGCGGAGCGCGCGCGCGGCGTCGTCGCGGCCAGCGCCGGCAACCATGCGCAGGGCGTCGCGCTTGCCGCGGCACTGCTCGGCACGCACGCGACCATCTTCATGCCGCACGGCGCGGCCATCCCGAAGGTGACGGCGACGAAGGGCTACGGCGCCACGGTGCATCTGGCCGGCTCGGTGCTGGACGAGAGCATGGTCGCGGCGCGGGAGTTCGCCGACCGTACCGGGGCGGTATTCATCCATCCGTTCGACCACGCCGACATCATCGCCGGACAGGGGACGACCGGCCTGGAAATCCTGGAGCAGTGCCCCGAGGTGCGCACGATCGTCGTCGCCACGGGAGGCGGCGGCCTCGTGTCGGGCATCGCGGTCGCGGTCCGGGCGACGCGGCCCGACATCTGCATCGTCGGCGTGCAGGCCGAGACCGCGGCGGCGTATCCGGGGTCGCTGCTCGCCGGAGCGCCGTCCGCGCTGACGACGCCGATGGCAACGATGGCCGATGGCATCGCCGTCGGCCGTCCGGGGGAGCTGACCTTCGCGCACGTGCGGGAGCTGGTCGACGACGTCGTCACGGTGTCGGAGGACGCACTCTCCCGTGCGCTGCTGCTCCTGCTCGAGCGCGCAAAGCTCGTCGTCGAACCGGCCGGTGCCGCAGCGGTCGCCGCCGTCATGGACGCGCCGTCGCGGCTTCGGCCGCCCGTCGTCGCGGTGCTCTCCGGCGGCAACATCGACCCCGTCGTGCTGCTGCGGGTAGTTCGCCACGGCATGATCAGCGCCGGGCGCTACCTCTCGGTACGGCTCTCGATTCCCGACCGCCCCGGCGCCCTCGCCGGCTTGCTGCGGCTGCTGGCCGAGAAGGGCGCGAACGTGCTCGATGTCGAACACTCCCGCACCGACGCGCGGCTGGATCTCGGCGACGTCGAGGTCGCGCTGTCGGTGGAGACGCGCGGCTCCGATCACTCCGAGGATCTGATGAGCGCGATGGCCGCTGCCGGTTACCGGGTCGACGACGCCACCGGCTGATCGCCGGCCATCAGGACTTGCCGCATGCGCGTGCGACGTTCGCGACGATGATGGACAGCGCCACCAAGATCGCCCAGGCGCCGCCCGCGCGCGACCGGCGGCTACCCCACCGCCTGCTGCGCCTACCGGCTGCCGGTCCGGCACCGCCCTGCTACGGCATGGTGCCCCGCGGTGCCCCGATGCGGCGCGATCCAGCGGCACCCTGCCATCCGGCCGGAGCGGACGGCGGCGGCCCGCTCGGGATCGGCGCTCGGGCCTGCTGCTGGCGCGCTCTCGGCGTCGGCCTGGTGACCTCGCTTGGTTCCAGCGCTGCGACGGCGATCTGCTCGGCGAGCGCCGTCGCCCGAGCGGCGGCTTCGGCGGCGATGGCACGTCGTCGCAGCTCCTCGTCCTCGTCGAAGGCTGCGGCGAACGCGGTTGCCGAGGTCGGGTCGCTCGCGCCAGCGGTGACGGCGGTGGCCGAAGCGGTCCACGGGTCGAACGGCAGGGCGAGCGCGTCGCGATAGCCGTCGATGTCCGCGGGCGCGGCGAGCGCGTCGTCCCACGGGTCAGCGGACGGGCCGCGATCCGGCGTGAGGGACATGCCTCCACCCTGCCACGGTGATCCGCCAGGCGCCGGAATTGTCCGCGGCGGAAGTTAGGCTGCCGGCATGAAGATCACTCGACAGATCCTCGTCTTCGACGCCCCCGACCTGGCCGCCGAGAGCAGCTTCTGGGCGGCGCTCCTGGGTGGCACGGTCGACTCCGACGACGACTGGCACAGCATTCAGGTCGATGGCCAGCCGCGGCTCGCGGTCCAGCTCGCACCCGACCATGTCCCGCCCGAGTGGCCCGAGGGAACGCCTCAGCAGATGCACTTCGATCTGTTCGTCGACGATGTCAAGGCCGCGCACGAGGAAGCGGTGGCCCTGGGTGCGCGACTGCTGAAACCGGCAGCCGACATCGAGTCCCCCGAGGGTTACCAGGTCTACGCCGATCCGGCCGGCCACCCATTCTGTCTCTGCTGGGGCTGACCCTCCAGCGCGGCGCCGCTGGCGCCTCGGCGCTAGAGATTGCCTCGGCGGCGCCGTCGGCGCCTCGGCGCTAGAGATTGCCTCGGCGCTCCTGCTCGCGCTCGATGGCCTCGAACAGCGCCTTGAAGTTGCCCTTGCCGAAGCCCATCGAACCGTGCCGCTCGATCAGCTCGAAGAAGACCGTCGGCCGGTCCTGCACCGGTGCGGTGAAGATCTGCAGCAGGTAGCCGTCCTCGTCGCGATCGGCGAGGATGCCGAACTCACGCAGCTGATCGAGGGGCACCCGCGTCTCGCCGACCCAGTTGCCGAGGTCCTCGTAATAGGAGTCCGGCGTGCGCAGGAACTCCACGCCGCCCGCGGCCATGTGCCGCACCGAGGCCACGATGTCGTTGGTTGCGAGCGCGACGTGCTGGACGCCGGGGCCGCCGTAGAACTCCAGATACTCGTCGATCTGGGACTTGCGCTTGCCCACCGCCGGCTCGTTCAGTGGGAACTTCACCTTTCGGTGGCCGTCGGCAACCACCTTGCTCATCAGTGCGGAGTACTCGGTGGCGATGTCGTCGCCGACAAACTCCTTCATGTTGGTGAAGCCCATGACCCTGTTGTAGAACGCCACCCAGTCGTTCATCTTGCCGAGCTCGACGTTGCCGACGCAGTGGTCGATCGCCTGGAAGAAGCGCTTGTCCGGTGGCGTGACGACGGGCCCGCGCGCCACGAAGCCGGGCGCGAAGACGCCCGAGTAGTTCTCCCGTTCGATCAGGGTGTGGCGGGTGTCGCCGTAGGTCGCGATGGCCGCCCGCACCAGCTTGCCGTCGTCGTCCTCTTCCACGAGCGGCTCCTGCAGGCCCTTGGCGCCACGGGAAATCGCGAGCTCGTAGGCGTGCTCCGCGCTCGGCACGCTCAGCGCGATGTCGACGACGCCGTCGCCGTGCTTCGCGACCGACTCGCCGACCCAGGTGCCGGCGTGCGCCTCGCCGGTGATCAGGAAGCGCGCGCCGCCGGATTCGAGCAGGTAGCTGGCCGTGTCCCGCGAGCCGGTCTCCGGACCGGAGTAGGCCGTGACCCGCATCCCGAACGCGGTGGAGTAGTAGTGCGCGGCCTGCTTGGCGTTGGCGACGGCGAAGCCGACGTAATCGACGCCGTTGACGGGAAAGTCCTCGGTGCTCACGCAGCGCCCCTCTCACTTGGATGACCCGAGCTTCCCGCGGGTCCTGCCGGCCGCGCAACCGGGGTCAGCGCAACCGGGTCAGCCGTGGAATGGCTCTGCCTTGACCAGGGTGACCTTCATCGTCTTGCCACTGGGCATCGTGTATTCGCGGGAGTCGCCGGTGCGGGCACCGGTCAGCGCCCTGCCGAGCGGGGAGGCCGCGGAGTAGACCTCGATGTCCGATGTCATGGTCATCGCCTCTTCGCGGGATCCGATCAGGAACGTCTCTTCGTCGTCACCGTCGGTGAACCGCACCGTCACGACCATTCCGGGTTCGGCGACGCCGTCGTTCTTGGGCGCCTCGCCGACCTGTGCGGTACGCAGCAACTCCTCGATCTGTCGGATCCGGGCCTCCTGCTTGCCCTGCTCCTCCTTGGCCGCGTGGTAGCCGCCGTTCTCCTTCAGGTCACCCTCCTCGCGGCGCTCGTTGATCTCGGCCGCCACGGCCGGCCGGCTGGCGACGAGCTGATCGTGCTCGGCCTTGAGCCGGTCGAACGCCTCCTGGGTGAGCCAGGCGGCGGCGGTCTCGTGATCGGTCGTCGACACGAAGCGCTCCTTACGAGGGAGTTGAGGACGCGCGTGCGCACCCAGTTCGGGTTACGGCACGGCGTAGCGCTAGATCTACGAACGTAACATCGCGGCGGGCGCTGCGCCGAAACGTCGCTCCCCCGCGCCTCAGCGCGCGTCGTAACTGCAGCTCTCGACCTCGCCGACGACGGCGCGCGCAGGGGTCCGCACGGTGCCCCGCTCGGACGTCTCAGCGGAACCCGCCGGCACGTGCAGGGTGGTGCGGCCAATGACCGCGCCGGTGCGGTCGAGCGCCCGCAGCACGCACGTCACCGGCCGGTCGCCGTGATTCCTCGTCAGGTCGAACGTCACCCGCACGCTGCGGTCGGTGACGTGGTACGCGGTCACCTGCGCGTCGATGGGATGCCGGCCGTAGTTGCGGTAGCCCACGATCGCGATGCCGAGTGAGATCAGCAGGACGACGCCGCCGAGCAGCCACACGTTGCGCCGCCGCGGTGGTGGGCGGGTCAGGCTCGCTGGCGCGGGAGGCACGGCCCCGGGGGGTTGCTGCTGGGATGCGGACATGCACGGCCCTCGCGGACTGAGAGAATGGATCGAGAGAACATGGAACCATCCGAATGTCGGACGAGTACCGCAGGGAGCCCAAGGGAGTGTCCGAGCAGTTGCGCATGATGAGTGTCCACGCCCATCCAGATGACGAATCCAGCAAGGGCGCCGCCACGATGGCCCGCTATGTCCGCGAAGGCGCCGACGTACTCGTCGTCACCTGCACCGGTGGCGAGCGGGGCTCGATCCTCAACCCCGCGATGGATCGCCCGGACGTCGCCGAGAACATCGCGTCGATCCGCGCGGAGGAGATGCGCCGGGCTCGCGACATCCTCGGCGTCCGGCAGGAGTGGCTCGGGTTCGTCGACTCGGGCCTGCCCGAAGGCGACCCGCCTCCGCCGCTTCCGGATGGCTGCTTCAGCCTGTTGCCGGTCGCAGCAGCCGCGGCGCCGCTCGTCTCGCTGGTGCGGAAGTTCCGGCCGCACGTGATGGTGACTTACGACGAGGACGGCGGCTACCCGCATCCCGACCACGTCATGTGCCACAAAGTCTCGGTCGAGGCCTACGACGCCGCCGCCGATCCCGCGCGGTACCCCGACGCCGGCGCGCCGTGGCAGACTCCGAAGCTCTACTATCAGATGGGCATGAGCAAGGGCCGGTTGTTGGCGATCCACGAGGCACTGCTGGACGAGGGGATCGAGTCGCCCTACGGAGAGTGGCTGGAGCAGTGGGAGGACAGCCGCGACAAGTCCAAGCGCATCACGACCCGCGTCGAGTGCGCCGACTACTTCGAGATTCGCGACCAGGCGCTGCTCGCCCACGCCACCCAGGTCGACCCGGACAGCCGCTGGTTCTTCGTGCCCCTCGCGATGCAGAAGCGGGTGTGGCCGACCGAAGACTACGAACTGGCCCGGTCCACGGTCGAGTCCACAGTGGACGCCGGCGCGCCCGAGGACGACCTGTTCGCCGGACTGCGGGAGCGGACCGCGGCGTGATCGACGCCGCCCGGCCGCTCCCGCCGCTCGCCACCGAGGCGCGCGAGGCGGGTCCGATCGGGCTGCTCGTCGTCATCCTGCTCTGCATTGCGGTCGCGTTCCTGGCCCGGTCGATGATCACGCACGTCAACCGGGTGCCGCGATCGTTCGACCGGCCCGACGACGGCCCCCGGACGGACGATCCGCCGGCGATCGACGCAGACCCGGCGGAGGGTCCGAGCGGTGGCCCGAACGGCGGCCCGACGAGATCGCCGCCCGACCGCTAACCGAGCCGCTCCCGCAGCCCGCGTGCGAGCAGTTCAACAGTGAGCCAGTCGAAGATGCCGCCGGCAATGGCGATCACCGGCTGTGCCCGGCCGCCCAGCCGGTTGAATCGCAGCCGCAGGTGCAGCCGGCTGCCCGCGGCGTCGGGACGCAGCACGAGCGCCCAGGACAGCACCATCACGTCGTCGTCGGCAGCATCGGTTGGCCAGCGCCAGCCGGCGGAGCGCTGCCGCTTCGAGAGCCAGACCAGCGTGTGCGGCGGGTCGATCAGCGCGGCGCGGAACACCGGATCGCCCGGACCCCAGTCGGGCACATCGTCGCCAACGGCGAGGGTCTGCAGGCCGGGTTCGATCCGCCGCAGGCCCCGGGAGCCGGCCGGGATGCCCAGCCGTTCGATCCAGCCCGGCAGGTACCAGCCGCCGCGGTCCTTGCCGAGTTGCACCAACCACGGCCACACGGCGTCGGGCGTGGCCGGCAGCAGCACGGCCCGGTCGATCACCACCCGAGCGCCGGGCACCAGGTCGTCGCCCGGCAGCGGCATGGTGAGATCGGCGTCGGTGACACCCGATCGGCGTCCGAGCCGGCGCACGGATGCAAGGCCGGCAACACCGGCCGCTCCCAGGGCGCTGGCGGGCAGCCCGCATCGCTGCTTGGTCATGCCACCATGGTGCGCCAACGACAACCCGGCGCGTCGGTCAGGAGGGAATGCCGGGCGACACGGCCATCACCTGGACCATCGGGTGAAGACCGGCGAGATGTCGCGGGTTCCGTGTGAGGAGCGGGATCCTCTCGTCGGCGGCGACCGAAGCAAGGAGGAGATCGAAACGGCGCGGGCGGGGATCACGGCCGCTGGCCCGGACGGCTGCACATAGACCGCCGTACATGCGTGCGGCTCCGGCGGAGTAGGGGATCGGGTCGAAGAGGCTCAGAATGCGCTGGTACCGGACCTCCCGCGCCGCCGAGAGGACGGCGTCTTCGGTGTGCAGTCCGTAGGCCAGCTCGGCCAGGGTCACGGTGCTGATGGCGCCGGAGTGGATCAGGGAGTTCAGGTTGGCTGGGGGATCGATGACGACCGAGGCGTCCAGTAGAGCGCGCGGCGTCGCTGTTAGCGACTCGGCCACGGATCACGCCACTCATCGTCGACCCTCGCGTCCAGTTCACCCTGCTCTTTCTCGAAGGCCTCCGCGCCCCAGGCGGGAACATCGGTCAGATCCCGCGCGATGTGTTCGGCGGGGACGTACCTGGTCGCCCCGGAGCGCCGGTCTCGATGCGGGACCAGGTCGGCAACCGGAACGCCGCGCCGGGTCACGGTGAACGTCTCGCCCGCTTCGACGCGGCGCAGGACGCCCCCGCTATCGTTGCGCAGTTCGCGCTGGCTAAGGTCCGGCATGGCTCCCAGCGTAGCACCCAGGTGCGACATGCGGTTGGGAAACACATGCGACAGCGTCGCTTACGACGGGCCGACGACGGTGACCTGATCGTCGTCAGGCGGTCGCACGATACTGATGCCCATGCGGCGGGCGACGTCGACAAGAGGCTCGGGGTCGGAGTCTGTGCCCCAACGCGGGCGAGGCCCAGCGCCACCGAAGAATGCGAGACCGTACTGGCGGGACAGGGTGAAGCGCAGCCGTCCCAAGACCCCACCGAAGGAAGCTGTATGTAGTGCGAGAGCCCACGCTTGCGTCACCCCGCAGGGGGTCATCACCCCCAACTCCGCGGTGACTCCGTAGTGACCTGCCGCCCGGTCCGAATCGAGGTTGGCTGCGCGAACATCCTCAGGCAGCGCGAGGGTACTCACGACCCGGTCTTGGAGAACCGAAATCGCTACCTGGCCGGTAGCGGCGATATGAGGGCCGATCCTCTCCCGTGTCGCTGATTCTCGCGTGCTGGCGAGGTAGCACGTGCCGTTGGGCGCGGGAAGATCAAACCGCCCCTGCATCGAGGAGGAGAACCACCACGGGCCCAAGGTCTTGTCATGCTGGCGATACCACCGCGAACCCGTCTTGACGGTCCGGTACGGGAACCGGCGATAGTCGCGGTCAGGGTCTGGTCGCCGCTGGAGCACCGTCTGTCGGTTCGGCATCACCGGGCCCAGCGGTGGGCCGTGTCCTGCGCCAGTGTGGCTACCGGCGCTGCTTCCTGCCCATCACGCAGCCACTCCACCGGGGTCGCCGCGTCGAGAGATGCAGCGGGGGTTGTGAACCAGGACGCGATTGCCCAACCATCGACGGCGGCGTTGCGGAACACCGCAAGGATGCTGGTGACATCCGGGTTGACCTTGCTCCCGTCAAACTGCCAGATCGGGTAGACGACGCGGCCCTGTGCGGTACTCGCCGCCAGGAGCGTGCGCCGCCGAACCCGGTCGGCAACAGCCTGCTTGCTCACTCGAGCCCTGCGATGTGCTCATGCAACCTGGCCGACACGGCGTCAAGGTCGACCTCTCGGCCCGCGTCCTGCAGTGCTCCTCCTGAGAAGCCTGGCGCCCGCCGTGGTGTTGACTCGGATGTATGGCCAATCGCCTCGCCGAATCCACCAGCCCGTACCTGCTGCAGCACAAGGACAATCCGGTCGACTGGCGGGAGTGGGGGGACGCCGCCTTCGCCGAGGCGCGGCGCCGCGCCTGCCCGATCCTGCTGTCGGTCGGCTACGCCGCCTGCCACTGGTGCCATGTCATGGCACACGAGTCGTTCGAGGACGCCGCGACGGCCGAGGCGATGAACTCCGCGTTCGTCTGCGTGAAGGTCGACCGCGAGGAGCGCCCCGACGTCGACGCCGTCTACATGCAGGCCACCCAGGCGATGACCGGCAGCGGCGGCTGGCCGATGACCGTCTTCATGACGCCCGGCGGCGACCCGTTCTTCTGCGGCACCTACTTTCCACCGGCCCCGCGGCCCGGCCTGCCGTCGTTCCGCCAGCTGGTGGATGCCGTAGCCGGGGCGTGGCAGGACCGCCGCGAGGAGCTGACGGCGTCCGGCGCGCGGATCGTGGAGCGGTTGATGGACTTCGCAGCCGTCCCGCCCCTCCAGATCGTCACACCGCAGACGCTCGCGGCCGGAGCCGCCGCCCTCGTCGCAGACCACGACGACGCCCGCGGCGGATTCGGCGGCGCGCCGAAGTTCCCGCCGTCGATGGCGTTGGAGTTCCTGCTCCGCCATGCCGCTCGCGCGAACGACGACGGCGCGGAGCGCGTCGTCACCCGCACCTGCGAGGCGATGGCCCGGGGCGGGATCTACGACCAGCTGGGCGGCGGATTCGCCCGCTACAGCGTGGATTCCGCGTGGGTAGTGCCGCATTTCGAGAAGATGCTCTACGACAACGCGCTGCTGGCCAGGGTGTACGCGCATCTGTGGCGGCAGACCGGATCCGGGCTCGCGCGGCGCGTAGCGGTCGAGACCGCGGAGTTCGTGGTACGCGACCTCGATACCGACGGCGGCGGGTTCGCCTCGTCGCTCGACGCGGACACGAACGGCGTCGAGGGCGCCACATACGTCTGGACGCCGAGCCAGCTCGCCGACGTCCTCGGTCCCGAGGATGCCGCCTGGGCCGCGGGGCTGCTGCGAGTCACGGCGGACGGAACGTTCGAAGGCGGTGCCTCGACCCTTCAGCTGCCCGCCGATCCTGACGACGCGCAGCGCTGGAAAAGCTTGCGCAGCAGGCTCTTTCGGGCTCGCCTGCAGCGGCCCCAACCGGGACGCGACGACAAGATCGTAACGGCGTGGAACGGCCTTGCCATTGCCGCACTCGCCGACACCGGCACCTTGCTCGATCATCCGTCCTTTGTGGACAGTGCCGTCCGCGCGGCCGAGTTGCTGCTGCGGGTACACCTCGTCGACGGCCGGCTACGTCGCGCGTCTCGCGCCGGAGTCGCGGGTTCGGCGGCCGGCGTGCTGGAGGACTACGCCGACCTTGCAGAAGGTCTCCTCGCCCTGCACCAGGCGACGTCCGACGGCCGGTGGTTGAGGGCGGCGGGCGCGCTGCTCGACACCGCGATCGACCGGTTCGCCGACTCCGACGGCGCGTTCTGGGACACCGCTGACGATGCCGAACGGCTGGTCGCCCGGCCGCGCGATCTCACCGACGGGCCGGTGCCAGCAGCAGCGCCCGCGCTGGCCGGCGCGATGCTGACCTACGCCGCCCTCACCGGCGTTACGCACTACCGCGACCGCGCAGCCGAGACAGTCGGCACCCTGGCGGCGCTGATCGGTCGGGCGCCGCGCGCCGCCGGCTGGGCCGCGGCGATCGGCGAGGCGCTGCTCGCCGGACCGGCCGAGGTCGCCGTCGTCGCCGGGACACCGCAGGCGGCTCGGGGCCTGGCCGACGTCGCGCGCGCCCACAGCTTCGGTGGCGCCGTCGTCGTTGCCGGCGTTCCCGACCAATCCGGAGTGCCGTTGCTGGCCGGCCGGCCGCTACTCGGCGGCAGGCCCACCGCTTACGTCTGCCGGGGGTTCGTCTGCGACGCACCGGTCACCGACGCCGACGCGCTTCGGGCGGCGCTGGACGGCTGATGTCCGGCGCCCTTCGGACGCTAGGGTGGGCCGACGCTGGGCACCCGGCCCGGTGCGGGGACCGTGGGGAGGGCCCGCGTGCGTGCCGCGATATTCGAGGGGCCCGGCAACGTGCGGGTCGAGCAGGTCCCCGACTCCGAGATCGAGCTGGAGACCGACGCCGTCGTCCGCGTGACGCACGCCGCCCTGTGCGGCGGTGACCTCTGGTCCTACCGCGGGTACGGACGCCGGGAGCCGGGGGCGCGGGTCGGGCACGAGTTCACCGGCGTCGTCGAGGCCGTCGGCCGCGATGTCCGGTCGATCCGGGTGGGCGATGTCGTCGTCGCCCCGCTGACCTTCTCCGACGGCACCTGCGAGTACTGCCTGGCCGGGCTGCAGAGCTCCTGCGTCGACGGCGGCGTGTGGGGCGAGCCGGGCCACGACGGCGCCTTCGCCGAAGCGGTGCGGGTGCCATACGCCGATGGCACGCTGGTCATCGTCCCCGCCAGCCTGCACGGTGCGCCGGATCGGGTGCTGCCGCTCGCCGACGTGATGTGCACCGGCGAGCACGCCGCCCGCGCCGCGGGCGTGGGATTCGGCATGACGGTGGCCGTTATCGGCGACGGCGCCGTCGGCCTGTGCGCTGCCCTCGCCGCCAGCCGGCACGGCGCCGCCCGCATCATCGTCGTCGGCCACCACGCCGACCGGCTGGAGCTTGCGAAACGCTTCGGCGCCACCGAGACCGTGCAGGCGCACGGCGAGGAGGCCGTCGAGGCGGTGATGAGCAGCACGGGCGGCGTAGACGCCGCGATCGAGTGCGTCGGCGCGCAGCTGGCGATGGAGACCGCACTCGCCATCGCCCGCGACAACACCACCATCGGCTACGTCGGCACGCCGCACACGGTCAGCGGCGTCGATCTCGCGTCGCTGTTCAACCGGAACATCGCGCTGCGCGGGGGCAGCTGCCCCGCTCGCAGCTACATCCCGACCCTGATGGCTCAGATCGCGGGTGGCGGGCTCGACCCGAGCCCGGTGTTCGACCGCGTCGTCACCCTCGACGGCGTCCCCGCCGGCTACACCGCGATGGACGAGCGCGAGGCGCTGAAGGTGATGATCACCGGCTGACCGCCGACCAGCGCCCCGATCGGTGCACCCGCATCAGTGCAGCGGAGACGAGTAGACGGCCATGAACACCGCGACGTAGTGGCAGGTGGCCGCCAGGATTGTGCAGGCGTGAAACACCTCGTGGTAACCGAAGGTGTCGGGCGCGGGATCCGGCCGCCGGGTCGCGTAGACGATCGCCCCGAGTGTGTACACGACGCCGCCGGCGAGCAGCAGCACGAACGACGCGACGCCGACGTGCCGCAGCAGCTGTGGCAGCACGAAGATCGCGACCCAGCCAAGCGCGATGTAGGGCGGCACGGTGACCCACCGGGGCGCCCGGATCCAGGCCTGCCGGATCACGATGCCCGAGAGCGCGCCGGCCCAGACGACGGTCAGGATCACCTCGCCGAGGGCGCGCGGCATCCCGAGCAGGGCGAACGGCGTGTAGGTGCCCGCGATGAACACGAAGATCATCGAGTGGTCGAGGCGCTTCATCAGCGCCCGTCCGCGGCCGCCCCACTCTCGCCGGTGATACAGCGCGCTGACCCCGAACAGGCCGGACACGGTGACGGCGTAGACGGCCGTCCCGACCGCGGCGCGGGTGCCGACGATCGCGGCCAGCGTCACCAGCGCCACGCCGGCGCCGATGGAGACGACGAAGGCCCAGAAATGCAGCCAACCACGCAGCCGGGGCCGCAGGTCGTCGAGCGTGGTCCCGCCGAGGCCGGACAGCGCGGTCATCGGTTCACGGTAGGCGAAGTCCCGCGGCAGCACACTGGAACCAGCCACCTGCTGACCGCGCCACGCCCGAGCCGCCGGGTCCCGAACGACGGCGCTACGCAGTCACGTGGCGTAGTGTCCGACGCTGTGAGGCCGCCGAGTGTGCTCTACGCGTTGTACGAACGGCGGCTGCTCGCCAGGCTCGCCGGGAAACCGCTGCCGCAGCATGTCGGCGTCATCAACGACGGCAACCGCCGCTGGGCTCGGGAGACCGGCCGGCTCGATATCAGCCACGGCCACCGGGCCGGCGGTGACAAGATCGAGGAGCTGCTCGGCTGGTGCCGGGAAGCCGGCGTCGGCACGGTCACCCTCTGGCTGCTCTCGACGGACAACCTGTCCCGGCCGAAGAGTGAGCTTGACCAGCTACTCACGATCATCGAGGAGGTCGCGGACTCCCTCGCCGAGCCGGAGAAGCCGTGGTGCCTCTCGCTCATCGGCTCGCTGGACGTGCTGCCCGCCCACACCGCGCAGGTGCTGAAGGCGGCCGCGGAGCGCACCGTCGATCGCGCGGGCGTGCACGTCAACATCGCCGTCGGCTATGGCGGCCGGGAAGAGATCGCCGACGCCGTCCGCTCGTTGCTCAACGAGCATGCAAGCCGAGGGACGTCGATCGAGGAGCTCGCCGAGATCATCGACGTCGACCACATCGCCGAACACCTCTACACCCGCGGGCAGCCCGACCCCGACCTGGTGATCCGCACCAGCGGCGAGCAGCGGCTCTCGGGCTTCCTGCTCTGGCAGAGCGCGCACTCGGAGTTCTACTTCTGCGACGCCTACTGGCCGGCATTCCGCCGGACCGACTTCCTGCGCGCGCTGCGCGACTACTCCCGGCGGCACCGCCGATACGGCGCCTAGCTACCGCCCAACCCGCCGAGATCCGGATTTGCCACCGTCCTGGCCGGCCCGAGCGGTGGCAAATCCGGATCTCGGCGGGACCGGCGCCGCGGCAAGGTCTCGGCGGGGCGGTGGGCGGTCCACGAGGGCTGGCGTGTCGAACCGTCGTCACCGCCGAACCACGTCGTACGGTCAGTCGCAGTGGCCGGTGAGGTGGCCGGCCCCCCGCGCTAGGGAGCCTGCGTGGCTGACCGTCGGACCTATGTTCTCGACACCAGCGTTCTGCTCTCCGACCCGGTGGCGCCGTTGCGCTTCGCCGAGCACGAAGTGGTGCTGCCGTTGGTGGTGATCGGCGAACTGGAGGGCAAGCGCCATCACCCCGAGCTCGGCTGGTTCGCGCGGGAAGCGCTGCGGCGCCTCGACGACCTGCGGGTCGAGCACGGTCGCCTCGACGCGCCGGTTCCGATCGGTACGGCCGGCGGCACGCTGCACGTCGAGCTGAACCACACCGACGCTACCGTGCTGCCGGCCGGGTTTCGGGCCGAGACCAACGACGCCCGCATCCTCGCGGTCGCGCTCAACCTGGCGGCCGAGCAGCGCGACGTCGTGCTCGTCACGAAGGATGTCCCGCTGCGGGTGAAGGCCGCATCGGTCGGTCTCGCGGCGGATGAATACCGCGCGAACCTCGCCGTCGACACCGGCTGGACCGGCATGCACGAGCTCGAGGTCGCGGGCGCAGACCTGGACCGGCTCTACGCCGAGGACGCCGCCGACCTTCCCGAGGCCGCTGGCCTGCCGTGCCACACCGGGCTGGTGCTGCTGGGCGGCACGGGTTCGGCACTCGCGCGGGTGACGGCGGACAAGACCGTGCGCCTGGTTCGCGGCGACCGCGAGGCGTTCGGGTTGCGCGGCAGGTCCGCCGAACAGCGGATCGCGCTGGACCTGCTGCTCGATCCCGCGGTCGGCATCATCTCCCTCGGCGGCCGGGCCGGCACCGGCAAGTCAGCGCTCGCGCTGGCCGCCGGCCTAGAGAGCGTCGTCGAACGCCGTCAGCACAAGAAGGTCATCGTCTTCCGGCCGATGTACGCCGTCGGCGGTCAGGATCTCGGATACCTGCCGGGAAGCGAGTCGGAGAAGATGTCGCCCTGGGCGCAGGCGGTGTTCGACACGCTCGGCGCGCTGGTCAGCCGCAACGTGATCGACGAGGTGGCCAGCCGTGACCTGCTCGAGGTTCTGCCCCTCACCCACATCCGCGGCCGGTCGTTGCACGACGCCTTCGTCATCGTCGACGAGGCGCAGTCGCTGGAGCGCGGCGTCCTGCTGACCGTCCTGTCGCGCATCGGGGCCGGCTCGCGCGTCGTGCTCACCCACGACGTCGCTCAGCGGGACAACCTGCGGGTCGGCCGACACGACGGCGTCGCCGCGGTGATCGAAGCGCTGAAAGGCCACCCGCTGTTCGCGCACGTGACCCTGGTGCGCTCGGAGCGCTCGCCGATCGCCGCGCTGGTCACCGAGATGCTCGAGGGCCTGCCTGCCTGAGGTCTTCGCCAACGTGCCGGGGAAAATACTTCGGTCGGTTTCCGCATTCGGCTTGCCGATGATCACTCGGCGGGCGAGAGTCGGGCTGTGTTCGGGGGGAATCGTCGACGGCTGATACTTCCGGCTGGGGTGGCGATGGCGATCGCTGCCGCCGGCACGACGTCGACGCCGGCCGCCGGGGTCGGGCCGCCGGCCGCCGCCGGCGCGCATCGAGCAGCCGTCTCGCCGGCCGCACCGGTACCTCGGGCGGCGCCGCGCAAGGCCGCACCCAGGCCGACCGCGTTACCGCACATCTCGGTCGGCCCGGTCGCGCGGGTCGTAGCACCCGCGCAGGCTGCCGTCGCACCGGTCGCGCTGACCCGAGCCTCGACCCTGGTTCCAGCGCCGATGCCGGATCGCTCGGCGGCGATCGTTCGCACGCTCGCCCGCGGCGGCATCCCGACGGTCGCGCTGCAGGCCTACCGGCTGGCCGCTGCCGCGCTCGCCACGAGCGACCCGAGTTGCCACCTGCCGTGGACCGTGCTCGCCGGCATCGGCCGGGTGGAGTCAGATCACGGCACGTTCGGTGGAGCGGCCCTGCGGGCAGACGGCGCGGAGACGAGGCCGATCTTCGGCCTGCGACTGGACGGCAGCCGATCCGGGACCGCCGTCGTCGGCGACACCGACCACGGTCGCTACGACGGCGACGCCGCCTACGATCGTGCCGTCGGTCCGATGCAGTTCCTGCCTGGTACCTGGATGGCGATCGGCGTCGACGCCGACGGCAACGGAGTCGCCGACCCGCAGAACATGTTCGACGCGGCGGCCTCGGCCGGCGTGTACCTCTGCCGCGGGCGCGATCTCGCTGATCCCGTCCAGCTGTGGACGGCGATCCTGAGCTACAACGACTCGGCCGCCTACGTCGACCTGGTGCTCTCGCTGGCGCGCCAGTACGCCGCCGGGATGCCGGGGATCGGTGCGATGCCGGCCGGCATCAGACACCCGATCGCGCCGACGCCGACGACGAGCCCGACACCCGCACCGACGCCGACGACGAGCCCGACACCCGCACCGACGCCGACG
>QHCD01000002.1 GCA_003244255.1 Pseudonocardiales bacterium
TGCCCACGCCGACGATGGCGACGGACCGATGCTCGACGACGCCGAGCGCGCGGGAGATGTGCTCGATCAGGGTCTGTACGTCGTAGCCGACGCCGCGCGTTCCGTAGGACCCCAGGTGAGAGAGGTCCTTGCGCAGGTTGGCGGAGTTGACCCGGCACGCGCCGGCGAGGCCGTCCGAGGACACGGTGACCGTACCCCTGTCCCGCAGCGAGTTGAGCACCTGCAGGTAGATCGCGAGCCGGGCCACCGTCGCCTCGGGCACCTGCCCGGTGCGTCCGGACGCCACCGGGAACGCCGTACCCGCTGACGGCGAGCGGTCGGTCACGTCGGTCTCCTCGGTGCGCGACGCCGGCTCAAGGCCCGACCCGATGGTCTGGCCGAAAGCGCGGTGTGATAGTCGAGCTACCTGATCACCGTAGCTGCTTGTGAACGCTCGCACAAAGTTGCCCCCGTCGCGGCCCGATCGCACAGGCGGCGACCCGTACGGCGACGACAGCCCGGTGCGAAGGACGGGCTGCTGACCGCGGGTGGTCCCGCTGGGTAGCCCCACACGTTGGACGGCAACGATCCATCGCGCCCGACGCGTGTGTCGCTGTGACGGAGGGGGTGTGATCGCGATGTCTTCACGACCCGCTCCGGATTTCGCCGCGTTCGTCGGGAGTCGTCAGCGGCGGCATTGGAATCACGAAACCCGGTCGCGGACCCGCCCGAGCCACCGCGACCGCCGTCACCCGCCGATCCGTACGAACGCACGGACCTTCGGGATGCGCTTAGCCCGAATACACCGCGATCGGCCGCGAGCTGGCGTAGTTGATCTTCAGTCTTGATGTCCGGGGCGGGCAGCGTTTGATTGCCGGTCTGCCCGGCGTTTCCATGTGTGATCTCCGGTTCGGGCCTGGCGGCGTTGGGTGGTTCAGGTCGTGGCCGGTGGACCAATCGCGGCGGTGAACGGGTGCTGCCAGGCGGTGGCCCAGGGCCATCGTGTCGGCAGTCGCAGCGTGGATCGCCGTGCTGATCGGGTGATTCTTGCTGCGACGCTGACCAGTTGCCGCCGGATGGTGGCGGTGGTGGCTTTGGCGTGGAACGTGGAGGCGAGCGCGCCGACGGCTCTGGTGAGGTTGAACGCGATCGCGGCCAGCACCAGCCACGCGGAGTTGGCCATGAAGTTCCCGGAGGGCAGGTGGGCCAGTGGGCCGTTCTTCACATCGGCGATGATCTGTTCGATGATCGCGTGCTTTCGGTGGTCGGCCTCGGCGTCGAGCATCGGCCGGGGCGAGTCGGTGAAGACGGCGTGGTGGCGCCAGACCCGGAACAGCTCACCCTGGGCGTTGCGCTCGACGTGGTCGGGGTTGGCGTCGCGCACCCGGCGCACGATCAGCCGCGCGGTGACTCGTAGCGCCGCGGGCTTGGACGCGAACGCGGTGAACGGCACCTCGGCGACCTCGGCCTCACTGATCCACTGCTGCAACTGCTCATCGAAGACCGCTCGCGGATACCGAATCGCTGTCCACGCATCCTCACCGATCTCGGTGATCGCGGCCACGACAGCGCGGTCTTTGCGGGCGGTGATCGAGAAACACCCCCGGTGGCGGCGGGCCACGGCGATGACGTCGCTGTTGTAGTAGGCCGAGTCCGCTCGCAGCACCACCGTGCCGGCAACCCCGCACGTTCGGCTGGTTCGGATGGCGTCGGCGACCAGGCGGGCGGCGCCGCGCGCGGAATTCGCCGAGCCCTTGCGCAGCCGGGTCGCCACGATCACCGGCGCCGACGAGGCAGTCGAGACCGTGGCGAGCAGCGCATTGAGCCCCTTCACCCCCGAGTAGCCGAACCCGGCGCCCTGCTTGGCATACCCGAAGGTCGAGCGCACCGTGTCGTCCATGTCGAGATAGGCGATCGGTTCACCCGAGCTGATGATCGGAGTGTGCTGCGCTAGACCGGCGAGCACCCGGGCGGCGACCGCGTCGAGCTGACGCACATGCCCGAACCGGAACGCGCGCAGAAACGTGCCCAGCGTCGACGGGGCACGCACCCCGGTAAACAGGCGCGCCATGCCACCGTGGCGCAGCAGATCCATGTCGGCGATCGAGTCCGCCCCGGCGACCATGCCCGCAACCAGCGCGGACACCTTCGCGCCCGCATCATGACCCGCGCCGCCGGGCACCGTCAGATGCCGACCGGCCAGCTCACCGACCCCGGCCCGACGGGCCAACGCCAACGCTGGAACAAGACCCGCGTAAGACACCAAACTCGGATCATCGAAACGCGCTGAACGAACCGGATCGACATGAGATAGTTGCATCTGCCAGATGCCCTTCGTGACGGCCAGAATCAGTTCCTAGACAGCTCTGATTCTCTTGCCGCACAAGGGCATCTCGGCGTTACGCCACGCTCACCGACCAAAGATCACGGTGCATCCGGGCTTAGCCTGGCTTTGTGACCACGTTGTTAGCGCCCTACGGAGACGCCGTACGCCGTACGGGACGATCTTGGCAGCACCCTTCACAGCGGTAATCGCCTTCCTTGTCGGCCTGGGCCGAATGCCGCCATCGGTATCAAGCGCCGCGCTCTTGACCTGTTGTATTTCGCTGAGCATACTACGGTCAGCGTAGTACCGATAGGAGAGTGTGATGGCGGATGACCTCGACGGGCTCGGCCGGTTTGCCAATCCCGCGCTTTTGATCCTGTCTAGTTTGGCGGACGGACCAAAGCATGGGTACTCAATGAGTAAGGACATCGAGGCGTTTGCTGGAGTAGTGCTGCAGCCGGCCACGCTGTACGGTGCGGTCGCCCGGCTCGAGGCAGGCGGCCTGATCGATGCGCTGCCCGCGGATCAGCGCCGCCGACCGTACCGACTGACAGAGCACGGCGTGACCGTGCTGGCGGCCCAGCTGCGATCGGTGCAGGCGGTCGCAGCCACGGGGCTGGCGCGGCTGGCGACGGCATGACTGCGGACGGAGGTACGACACGGCGTCCGCAGGTGGCTGTAGTCCTGGTGCGTATGTATCCGCGGCCGTGGCGGGATCGCTACGGCGAGGAACTCATCGACCTGCTGGCTGCTGCTCCGCTGACCGGTTTTGTCGTGCTTGATGTCGTGCGTGGGGCACTCGACGCTCATCTGAATTTGTCAGAGTTGGTCGGGGCGCGGTCCGGGATGCTTGTGCGGATTCGTTCGGCGGCGGCGGCGATATTCGCCGCGTGGGTGATGTTCTGCTTCGCTGCGGCCGTAGTCGCCCGGACCACGAACGAGCCCGGGTTCGATGAGGCTGCGTATGCGCACCCGCTGATCGGGGCCCTGCGGTGGGTGGCGATCGCCGGGTTTGCCGGCAGCTTGCTTGTGGTGGCGTGTGCCGCGGCGCCGCTCGCCGTCGCCGCGGCACGGCAGGCGTGCCGCCGGCGCGACCCAGTGGCGCTGGCGTTGTTCGCGGCTCCTCCGGCGGGGCTCGCGATATTCGCTGGCTACACGGCGCTGCTTTTCCAGCTACCAGATCAGCCGGTGCACAGCGTAGGAAACGTCGTGATGAGCGGCAGCTGGCTTGTTCTCGGGGTGACCCTGGCCGAAGTCGCCGGCGTGGGCGCTGCCACCGCCCTGATGCGACGCACCGAGTTCCCGCCGGCGTTGCTGCGGCTTGCGGGATGGGCGGCCGCGGCAGCGGCGGTGGCGATGTCGATCGCCCTGTCGGCTGGCACGGGGTACGGCCTTGCTATTTGGATTGAGACGCCGTCGCTGTTCTTCTCTTCGAACGGGGTGTTCGCCACCCCGCTGCCGCTGACCTGGGCCGCCCTGCTGCTCGTCGCCGTGGTCGCCTCGGCGACCGCAGCCCTGGCGGCGCTGCGTGGCATGGGCGCGCTCCGATCAGCGCGCCGTACCGTTTCCCGGTAACCTTCCGCCGCCGCGTGGGCTTCGTCGAGCAGTCCGTACAGACGATAATGCGAAGGTTGAGACACATTTAGTGCGTTCTTGTCGCGCTTGTTGACCGGCGGAGCGAAAGTCATTCCGAACCGTTGCGCGCAGACGTTCGTCCGCTTAGACACAGCTCGGTCGATGAGCACTGTGTCTCGAAGGCTCGGCTCATACGCGTCGAGCGGCAGGGTGATTTGATGCCCGTCAGTCACGTTTGCCACCCGACCGATCATGGGCTGAGCAACCGCCGGCCGAGCACCGCCTGCCGGTGACGGCGGCCGTCGCACGGCTAATTAGGGGCGTACAAACCCGCCATCGGTGCGAAGCTGGCCGCTGTGAAGATTCGCGGCCAGCTGCAAGCGTCGACGACGCAGATGAGCTGATCACCCGGGGCGTGGCGCTGCGGCGCCCCGAAGCGGCTGGTCGCGAGTTACCTCGCGGCCCGCGACGAGGGCACCGGGCCGCCGCTGTAGAGCCGGTCGTAGGCCCGCCGCGCGGTGTCGCTCTGACGGCGAGACTGCGCCACCGCCCACTGCCGGGTGGCCCGATCGATCGCGATCGTGCTCCAACCGTGACCGTCCTCATCGGACAGGTGCACCAGCAGGGTGTGCTGATCGTGCTCGACCCGCAGCCGGTGCCTCGGGTTGGCCGCCTCGTGCAGTCCACGCACCGGTGCCGTGCCGGCCGCGTCGTCGGCGACGAACGACGTCCACCAGCTGCGGGGCGGACGCTGCGGACGTGCGGGCTCGGCAGGTGACGTCACGCAAACATTGTGCGCCCGTCGGCGCGAGCAGACATTGTGCGCCGTACCTGCCCGCTGGCCTGATCCAACGGGTACAGCGCACAACGATGGCCGGCTTATTGCCGATCGGTCAAGGACGACCTGACCGACTGGGGACTGCACCGGCTGGTCTGGGTCGCCGACCGCGGCTTCGCCTCCGCCGCCAACCGCGGCTACCTGACCCGCGGCGGGCACCACATCCACGCCGAGAAGCTGCGCAACACCAACAGCGAGGCGGCCGCGGCGCTGGCCCGTGCCGGCCGGTACAAGACCGTGGCCGGCAACCTGCGGGTCAAGGAGGTTCGGGTCGGCGGCGACGGCACCCGCGCGGACCGGCTCGTGATCTGCCACAACCCGGAAGCGGCCGAACGCGACGCCAGCGTGCGGGAACATCTGATGGCGCACCTCGCCGAGTTGATCGACGGCTCCGACGCCTGGACCGCGCGGCGCCGCGACGAACTCGTCGGGACACTCAAGGCCAAGCCCGGGTTGCGCCGCTACTTACGCCGCACCAGCAGCGGACTGCTACGCGTCGACCACGCCGCCGCCGAACGGGAGAAGTACCTGGACGGCAAGTGGCTGCTGCGCACCTCCGACGAGACACTGCCCGCCGACGACCTCGCCGCCGGCTACAAGCAACTGATCCACATCGAAGCCGGCTGGCGCGACATGAAAAGCGCCCTCGGGCTGCGGCCGGTCTTCCACCACCGCGAGGACCGCATCCGCGCCCACATCCAACTGTGCTGGCTCGCGCTGCTGCTCATCAGGGTCGCCGAGAACGCCGTCGGCGACACCTGGCGCAACATCCGCCACGAACTGGACCGAATGCACCTGGTCACCCTGGCCACCCCCGACGGACACGTCGCGCAACGCTCGATCACCGCGCCCGGCCAGGCGCAGATCCTCGCCGCGCTCGAACTGCCCGAACCACCCCGGTTCTTCGACTTCACCCTCGGCGCCGAGGACGGCGACCAGCCCGACAGCGATGGCTGACCTCATCGTCAGCACACGCCCGTAGTAACACGACCCTGCCGAAACCCAGCGCGCAATCCCTTACGCGACAAGGCATTCATCCGATCGTGTACTCATGATCTTCGTAAGTGAGGCTCCTCCGCGATACGCCGACCTGGCCCCCTGGTCGGTGCTACCCGTCGGGCGATCTGGCGCGGAGACCGGATCGACGCCTACTCAGAGCATGCCGCTGATCTCTACCGGACTGTCCTGTCCAACGTTTCGGCGTGGATCGGCGGGTAGAGTACAGAGTGCCGGGACGAGCGTCGGCATTAAGGCGGCGGCCATGAGGCCCCAACCCACATCATCTACACCTTCGGACGCCATTGCTCGTGGCGCCGCCGGCAGAGCCGGCGCCGCGGCAGCAACGGGCCTCCCGGGCGAGGCCGCGCTTCCAAGCGATGCGTCAGTTGCTCGACATGGCGACGACGACAGCGACCGGCTGACAACCGCGTCGAAGCTTCCCCATATCGCCGACGAGGGGGGCATACCCGCTCATCCTTCAGGTAAGCAGATTGTCCGTGATCACGCCCGGCTGGCCGAACGTTTGGCGGACAACATCGGCCGCCTGCGTCAGGCACACCTTGACCACGACGACGCCCACGAAGTGCGCGATCGTCTCGAGGCGTTCCTGGTCGACGACCTCATTCCGAACCTGCAGGCCGAAGAGAGTGCTCTGCGCGAGATCGCGGGCCCTCATCGACGTACCGGCTGGTGGGCGCGACGCGCGCAGCGGCGACTTCATCAGCGGCTGCACGAGCATCGTCAGGTGATCGATGCCGCGCATGAACTGCAACGAGCCGAGACGACCGTGCTGGCGTTGGCCCGCGCCGAAGACGTCAGGGCGCTGTTCTTCGCTCACCTGGTTGCGGAGGACCGCGAGCTTGTGGCGTCCGCACAGGTTGGGGCCGGCGAAGACGCGGATCGCGACGCGATAAACGTTGAACTCGACGAACTCCTTGTCCATGACCACGCCCGTATTGCCGCCGCGATCACCGCGGCCCGAGACGCTGCGGCCGATGGATCCGATGACGAGTTGGGTGCCTGCGACCGGGCAGTCGCCGCGCTGGCTCAACACGCGGCGGTGATGTCGACCCGCGCCTATCCGATGATTCCAGGTACCCGGTCAGGGCTCGACCGGGTAGCAACTCGCGCACTCACCCAAGATCTGCGGCGCGCCGAGCGCGCCATGCGGCATCTGAATCGATTGCTTCGCGGCGCGGCCGGAGAGGATCAGTCGTTCCGTAACCGGGACAGGTTGTGGAACGAGGTCGAGCGGTCCTGGCAGCACCACCTGGCCGGTGAGGAACCGCTCATCCGCCGGGTGGCGCCGCTTCTCGGGCCAGAGCGCGTCGTCTCCTTGAAGCTTATTCACAAGGGTGAGC
>QHCD01000003.1 GCA_003244255.1 Pseudonocardiales bacterium
TCTACAGAACCCGGGGCGGTTCATGGTGCCGGCGGCCTGCCCAGCCGCCACAACCCCGGCGAGGCGCTGGGCATGTCCCGGAACACCTACAAGCGGGTGAAGAGAGTCGTGCAGGCCGGCGCGTGATCCCGAGGCGTCAGAGGAAGAACGGCAGATTGAAGGCCCGGCGGGTGTTAGAGGTCCGCTGCGGGGAACTCCTCGGCGACGCCGAGATCGGCGCCAACCAACACAGCGAGGGTTCACTCGCGAGTGAAGGCTGTCCGCTGGCTCGTATGGATCGGCTCCGGTTCCGGCAGCTCGCCGCTAGCAAGGCCCGTGTCGTAGAACTACTCGGCGAGGGCACGCCAGGCCAGCACACGGATCCTTCACTCGCGAGTGAAGGATCCCCGCTGGGGGGAACTACTCGGCGAAGGCGCGGCCGTGCTGACAGGGCCAGGACGCAACGCTTCGCTCGCGTGCGAAGCGTTGGGGGGAACTACTCGGCCAGGGCAGTAAGACGCAAGGCGAGCGATCCGACTTATCGCAAGCGAGCGATAAGTCCCCGCTGGGCAAGGATGATCGGTTCCGGTTCCGGGAGCTCGCGGCGAATCGCCCTCACGAGTTCTAGTGAGGCGCGGACGTGCGCGCGGCGTTGTGAGCGAGCCGCGGGCTGCCGTCGTCGCCGGCGATGTGACTCGCCGCCGGTTATGGGATTACCCCGGCGCCGGCCTATTCGTGCCTGTGCGGCGCTCTCAGGGCCTCGGGTTCGACAGCAGGGCGCACCGGCTCGGGGTGGCGGTGGTCACGACCGCCGAAGCGGGCCCTGAACCAGCCTCGATGGGCTGGTTACGGCGAAGGAGTGGGAACGCGCCGCGATCGTCTACGCATTCACCCGCGACGATCTCAAGGGCCGGCCAGCGCAAAGTGACGAGAACTCGTCACTTTCGCTTAGCGGCTTCGCGGAGCTGAACATCACCGGGTTACGTACTCGCGACACCGTGCACCGCTACCGCAACGCCTGGCAGACGGCCATGAACGATGGGCCGGGTTTGGAGTTCGGATCGTCGTCGCGAACTCCATTGCCGTCGTGTTGGCCGCGACTGCGAATCTCGCCGGCCGCCTGTCCCTTGCGGATCGCGACGCCGACACCCCGCGCCGCGCGGCGCACGGGCGCGGAGGGCAACACCGACCCGTACGGGCCGTGATGGCCGCCCCGTCGCCTGTGGATTATTGCGGCGACGGTCGTGCCGAGTCCGGCCTTGGCATGGGTCCCCCTGGGCTGTCCACAGTGGACTGGTTTGACGGCAACCGTGACGGCAACCGCCGAGAGTTCGTGGCCGTTCGCGGAAGGCCGTCTAACGCCGGAACACCTGCCACATAAGGGATTCGCGAATACGGGCGAACATCGGCGGACCCGCGGCCGGTGCCTGGGGGTCAAGGGGTCGCAGGTTCAAATCCTGTCGTCCCGACACACAGAATCGCTGGTCAGCGGCCTATCGCATCCGCGTAGTCGGGCTGACACTCGCCTCGGGGCACACTCGGGGCACAACAGGATTCGTCGACGCCGCAGAAGCGGTCCGCGACGGCGTCGAGGTCGTCGTCGGGCTTCGACGTCCGACTTGGTCTGTATCTTTCCGGTCATGGCGGCGGCGTCGCGTTACCCAACTGGCCGTGAGCCGACGATCGACGTGCGGCCCGCGCTGGGTCGTTTCGACGACTTCCGCGTCGTTGTCGGCACACAACGCCCCGGTGCCCGGGGTTGTTGGTGCATGGCCTACCGCGACAGCCGCGTACCCGGCCACGAGCGACCTGATCGCATGCGCGACGAATGCGCGAACGACCCCGGTCCGGGAGTGCTCGTCTATGTCGACGACATCGTCGCCGGCTGGTGCTCGATCGCGCCACGCACGAGCTACCGGCGCCTGCTCAACTCCCGCACCATCCCGATTCTGGACGACCGCGACGCGTGGATCGCCGTCTGCTTCGTCGTCCGCGCTGGGTACCGCAAGCACGGGCTGATGCACCGGCTGCTGGCCGGTGCCGTACAGCACGCGAGGGCGCACGGCGCCGAAGTCGTCGAGGGCTATCCCGTGGACGCTGGCGGTCGCCGCGTCGACGTCATCTCCGGCTACGTCGGGACCGTCGAACTGTTCGAACGTGCCGGCTTCCAACGCGCGGCGCCCACCACAGGCCGCAGCGGTGGTCAGCCGCGCTGGGTGATGCGCAAGACGCTGCGCTGAGCTGTCGCGCGGAACGATCCGCTTGCGGTGGGCGCCGCTTCCGCTCGTGGACGGCGCGGGCTACCGTCGAGCTGGCGCCCGTTGTGGCGCCGGCGCGAGCCCGCGTGATCTTGACGAACGACATCGCGACGCGCGCCCCGGCGCGCCGGGCGGAACCCGCGGAATGCCGCGCGACACGATGCTCGCGCCGTATACGGATCCGTCGGTGGACCTGGGTGGACCTACCTTCGCCCGCGCCCGCTCGGGTGCGGCTGCGAGCTGGCCAGCCGGAAGCCCGTAACGCCGAGATCGATCGCGGCTGCGCCCACCCCACCCTGCGGGGACCGTGCTCGACCTCGCAGCGCCGGCCGCCACCGCCGCCCGGGCCTTGGCGACCGGTCTCGCCGATCGCGGCCGCGCGCAGGCCGCGACCTTCTTCGAGCCGCTACCGGCCGGCGCGGGGGCTAAATCCTCTCCAGGGTCATCCACGATTGAGACGATGACAACGCGTGCCGCATTCTGCGGAACTGCGCTCACGCGGCTCGGCCCAACGGCAACGTCCTCGTGGTCGAGGAAACCGAGGACGTCGAGTCTGCCAGCACCGAGATGGACTGCGCTTGTCAGGTTGCGACGGCACGACGCCGTCATTGACGCAAGCTACGGTCGAGCGATGCTTGAAGCCGGCAGCAGGAAACGGAGCCGGTCGGCGCGGCCGAGGCGTCAGTCGAGGCAGAACTCGTTGCCCTCGGGGTCCAGCATGACCACAAAGCCGGTCTCCATGCGGCCGTCAGGGTCGACCCGGCGGACCCGGGTGGCGCCGAGGCCGACCAGGCGGGTGCCCTCGGCGTCCAGCGCGATCATCCGCTCGTCGCCCTCGGTGCCGGGGGCTGCGCGGACGTCGAGGTGCAGCCGGTTCTTGACGATCTTGCCCTCCGGCACCCGCTGGAAGAACAGCCGAGGGCCGGACTCGCCCTCGCGCGGCAGCGCGGCCGAGCGGCTGTTGTGCTCCTCCGGCGGGACTCCCCAGGCGTCGAGGGCCTTGTCCCAGCTGTCGAAACCAGACGGTGGTGGCTGCACCTGGTAGCCGAGCACCTCGCACCAGAACCCCGCCAGGGCGGCGGGCTCGGTGCAGTCGAACGTGACCTGGACCTCTCGGATGCTCATGGTGCTGAACCTACCGAGGGACACCGACAACGCCGGTGGCGTCAGTCGGGTCCTTCGCGGTGGTGCTGACGCTCGTTCCGGGTCCTGACTTTTGCGGTGGTCACCAAGAACACGCTGGCCTCGAGCCGCTGGCGCGGCGCGTGGAGTGCCGGCGAGGTGAGCTGCTCGAACGCCGTGCAAGGCGCCGCCGCAGCGGCGGGCTTGGGCGAAGGGCGCCGTCAGGTGACGTACTCACTGCTCGCTTTCACGCCACGCATCAGGTAGGTCACCACCACCAGTCCGCTGGTAACTGTGTTGACGGCGGGCGTCGACGGGGCCGTAGCGTCCTCGTGTGCCCGCGACAACGCCCCTGCCGCCGTGGCCGGCCCGCCCGCCGGCAACAGGCTCCGTGCTGCTGCGGGCCTTCTCCGAGGACGACGTGCCGATGGTGCTCGACCTGGCGACCGACTCCTATGTGCCGTTCATCGGCACCCTGCCCGCTCACGCCGATGAGGGACAGGCCCGCGACTGGATCCATCGCCAGCTCGGCCGGTGGGACGAGGGCGCCGGGTATTCCTTCGCGGTCTCCGAAGCCACCGCGGGCCGAGCGGTTGGCGGCGCCGGCTTGTGGGTCGCCGAGCTGTCGAAGGGCCGCGCGACAGCTGGCTACTCCGTCGCGCCGAGCGAGCGGGGTCACGGCTATGCCGCAGACGCGTTGACGGCGTTGACCGCGTTCGCCTGGACGCTGCCGGGCCTATACCGCGTCGAGCTGCATATCGAGCCGTGGAACATCGGGTCCGTCCGCACCGCCGAGCGCGCTGGATACACGCGGGAGGGGCTGATGCGCAGCCACCAGGAAATCGGCGACCGGCGCCGGGACATGTTGCTGTACGCCGCCATCCGCCTCTGACTGCGACGCCGAGAGCTTCGACGCGTGCGGACAAGGCACCGCCCGACGCGGCCAGGTCCGCCAGGAAACGCCAGTATGCTCCCGCCCACCGATGACGGTCGGCCACTCGTCCCCGCAAGGGGATGGTCGAGCGGAAGCGATCAACGCCGACGCGACGGTCGAGCCGATACTCTGCCGCTACCACCCTGTCGGCGAGCACGCTCCGACGCATCCGCCCGACGTGCGCTTCATGCGCCCCTGACGCGCCGGAGGCGCCGCCTGCCCCTTGCCCGTCGTCCTTGCGCCGTCACGTCGGCGGCCCCGACGTCAGGTTCCGATTGGACAGGTCTTTGTCCTCCATCTCCCACGCGTGGTCGAGCATGTGCCAGGCACAACGTCGGATCAGGAACTGCAGCGCCCATGACCGCGCCGACTCACCGCGGGCGTGGTGTTCGCGGATCCCCTCGACGAAGGCAGCCCGGTAGGCGCGAAGGGCCTCGGCGTCGTCCCTCGTTTCCAGCGGGACCTTCACGCCGACCTTCGGCGCGAACTCGTCGATCTCCGCGCCGTTCACGTGCCGGACGATCTGATCCCGGTCGCGGCCGCCGCCCCGCGGACCCTTCTGGAGCTCGGGCGAGACGCGTGCGGCGACGTCGTCGAAGGTGCTCCAGGAGGCCCGGAGCAGCGCGATCTTCCGCTCGCACTCGGCTTCGGTCATTGCGTCGTTCTCGGGCGCGGCCGTCCTGCCCGAGAGGCCGTAGAAATCGGTCATCCCGATCCCTTCGAGTCGCTCGACCACCTTGAGCTCGCCCGTGGCCCCGAACTCGGCGCCGAATCCGGCCAGCTCGGCGACCTTCGCGTAGCGGGGTCGATAGGCGGTGAGGACCGCGAGCGCGTCCTCACCGATCCTGGCGCTCCGGTCCCATCCCGGCCAGTCGAAGGCGCAGGCCACCACCCGCTTCTTCTTGCCCTGCTCGAGCATCACGCGGACCGGATCAGCCATGCCATCACCGTACGACAGTCGTCCGCCGGCGACCTTCAGCGGCGTCTCAGTGGCCGCCAGGCGCAACTCGGCGGCCAGAATGTTCGATATGGGCAAGTAACGCGCATCTCGTTGATCACGGCCACGCCGCGCCGAACGACGGTTAGCGCGTCCACCGACGTCGGTGCCAGTCGTCCCACAAGCCGATCCGCCTGCGAGAAGCTGATCAACACCCTCGAGCTCGCCCGAGTCCGTCGCGAACCGTCGCCGCAAGCCGTCGCTTACCGGGATCTAGATGCCTGCCGCGTCGCACGCGGGCGTGGCGGGGTGGTGTCGGGAACTGCGAAGGTGTCTTCGTGCGAATGTTGACGGTTCTGGGTGGTACCGGCGCCTATCCCGAGCCGGGCCAGGCGTGTAGCGGCTTTCTGGTCGACTGGGACGGCTTTCGGGTGGTGCTCGATCTCGGATACGCCACCTTGCCACGGCTGCTGGCTCACGTCCCCGACGCCGACCTCGACGCCGTAGTGATCACCCACGAACACCCGGATCACTGCATCGATCTGCACGGCCTGTTCCGGATTCGCCACTACGGCGGACCTACCGCTCAACGGCTGCCGCTGTACTGCCCAGCTGGGGTGCTGGCCCGTCTCGAAGCGCTGGAGCCCGACATCGAGTTGCAGAGCGCGTTTGACGTTCACGACCTACCGGGGTCTTACCAGCTCGGACCGTTCGCTCTGAGCTGCGAGGAACTGCCACACTTCGTTGCCAACGTGGGGATCCGCCTCGACATGCAGACCGCCGCTATTGCCTACACCGGCGACACAGGTCCAGACCCACTGCTCGCAGAACTGGGGCGCGACGTCGATCTCTACATCGTCGACGCGACCGACCGGCCCGGCGGAGCCGGTCAGGCTGACTTGCGCCATACCGAGACGTGGCTATCGCTGTCGCCCGTGAATGGGGT
>QHCD01000004.1 GCA_003244255.1 Pseudonocardiales bacterium
ACGCCGAAGCGTCGAGTGAGAACTAGGAGAATCTGCCGATGGCCCACAAGAAAGGCGCGTCGTCGTCGCGCAATGGCCGCGACTCCAACTCGCAGCGCCTCGGTGTCAAGCGTTTCGGCGGCCAGCAGGTCAACGCCGGCGAGATCATCGTCCGCCAGCGCGGCACCCATTTCCACCCGGGTGACGGCATCGGCCGTGGGCGCGACGACACGCTGTTCGCTCTGGTACCCGGCGCGGTGCAGTTCGGTCAGCGACGCGGTCGCAAGACGGTCGCGATCGTCGCGCCGGAGGCCTGACCCGGGCTGAGACAGCGGTGAGCTCGTTCATCGACCGCGTCATGCTGCACGTCGCAGCAGGCGACGGTGGGCACGGCTGCGCCTCGATCCACCGCGAGAAGTTCAAGCCGTTAGGCGGACCCGACGGCGGCAACGGTGGCCGCGGCGGCGACGTGGTCCTGGTCGTCGACGCAGGTGTGCACACCCTGCTCGACTTTCATCACCACCCCCACCAGCGAGCCGGCAACGGCCGGCCCGGCCAGGGCAGCAACCGCAGCGGCGCGACCGGCGACGACGTGATCCTCCGGGTCCCCGACGGCACGGTGGTGCAGGCGAAGAACGGCGCTGAACTCGTCGACCTGGTGGGCGAGGGCACGCGCTATGTCCTGGCCACCGGGGGACAGGGCGGCCTCGGCAATGCCGCACTGGTCTCGCGGCGCCGCAAGGCACCAGGCTTCGCGCTGTTCGGCGAGCCGGGGCAGGAGATCGACGCCGTCCTGGAGCTGAAGAGCGTTGCCGACGTCGGGCTGATCGGATTCCCGAGCGCCGGCAAGTCTTCGCTGATCGCGTCGATATCCGCTGCCCGGCCGAAGGTCGCCGACTATCCGTTCACGACCCTGGTTCCCAACCTCGGCGTCGTCGCCGCGGGAGATAGCACCTTCATTGTCGCCGACGTTCCCGGCCTCATTCCCGGCGCGGCCTCGGGCAAGGGACTCGGGCTGGAGTTCCTCAGGCACGTCGAACGGTGCGCCGTCCTCGCCCACGTCGTGGACTGCGCGACGGCCGAACACGACCGCGACCCGCTCGCCGACCTCGACGCCGTCGAGGTCGAACTCGCGCAGTACACCGGTAGCGCTGCGGTGGACGACCGGCTCGGCAGCCTCGCCGAACGGCCGCGCATCGTGGTGCTGAACAAGGCGGACGTGCCTGATGCGCGCGAGATCGCCGAGATGGTGCTGCCCGACCTGCGGGCCCGGGGGCTGGCCGGCTACATCGTCAGCGCGGTCAGTCATGAGGGGCTGGACGAGTTGCGCTACGCCCTCGCTGCGCGGGTCGAGCACGCCCGGGCCGACCGGCCTCGGGCGGCGCCGACCCGGATCGTGTTGCGCCCGCCGCCGGCAGACGAGGCGATCGTCGTCGAACCGGATCCGCGCGTCGAAGGCGGATTCCTCGTGCACGGCGCGAAACCCGAACGCTGGGTGCGCCAGACCGACTTCGCCAACGACGAGGCCGTCGGCTATCTCGGCGACCGGCTCGCCCGCATCGGCGTGGAGGCGCAGCTGGCCGCATCCGGCGCGATGTCGGGCGCACCCGTGCGCATCGGCGGCGTCACCTTCGACTGGCGGCCGTCGTCCGACCTCGACAGCGATGCTGCCTACCTGCCCGGGCCGCGCGGCACCGACGAGCGGGTTGCGCCATCGGACCGGCGTGGTGCCGCGGAGCGACTGGCGGCGAAGCGCGCGAGACGACGGCCCGACGAGCCGGCGTGAGGACCGCCGACGTGATCGTTACCGCGGAGGCGGCGTGAGGACCGCCGACGTGATCGTTACCGCGGAGGTGGCGTGAGTACCGCGGAGGCGGCCCTGCGCGCCGTCGTCGGCGCTGCCGACCGGGTCGTGGTGAAGGTCGGGTCGTCCTCGATCACCAGTCTCGCCGGCGGGCTCGATCCCGCGCGGCTCGGCGTGCTTGTCGACGCGCTCGCCACTCGGCGGCGGGGCGGCGCACACGTCGTGCTCGTGTCATCGGGCGCGATCGCGGCGGGACTGGCGCCGTTGCGGATGCGGCGACGGCCGCGCGATCTGGCCAGCCAGCAGGCGGCCGCGAGCGTCGGCCAGATGATCCTGGTGGAACGCTATGCCGCCGAGTTCGCCCGCCACGATCTGCAGGTCGGCCAGGTGCTGCTCACCGCCGACGACCTGGTGCGCAGGGCGCACTACCGCAACGCGTTGCGCACACTCGACCGGTTGCTCGGCCTCGGTGTGGTCCCGATCATCAACGAGAACGACGCCGTCGCCACCGACGAGATCAGGTTCGGCGACAACGACCGGCTTGCGGCGATGGTGTCGCACCTGGTGAGCGCCGATGCGCTGGTGCTGCTCTCGGACGTGGACGCGCTCTACAGCAGCGATCCGCGACGTGCGGGGGCGAGCAGGATCAGCATGGTGGCGGCCGGTGAACCCCTACCGTCGGTGCACTCGGGCCGCCCGGGCGGGGCCGGACTCGGTACCGGTGGGATGGCCAGCAAGATCGACGCCGCGCGCATCGCCGCGAGCCAGGGGGTCACCGTTGTGCTCGCGGCGGCGCCCGATGCCGCCGCCGCGCTCTCGGGGCAGCCGGTGGGCACCATCTTCTCCCCCACGGGCCGGCGGACGGCCGCCCGGTTGTTCTGGTTGCGGCACGCCGCAGAGCCGTGCGGCGAGCTGCTGCTTGACGTCGGTGCGGTGAACGCCGTGGTGGACCGACGGATGTCGCTGCTGCCCGCCGGCATCACGGCGGTGCGCGGTGACTTCGCTGCCGGCGAACCCGTCGACCTCGTCGGCGTCGACGGGCTGGCGCTCGCCCGCGGGCTCGTCGCTTACGACGCCGCCGAGCTGCCCGCCCTGCTCGGCCATTCCACCCGCGAGCTGGAGCCGGAATTCCGACGCGAGGTCATCCACCGCGATGACATCGTCCTGCTGTGACCAGAACGTCATCCTGACCACCGCCACTTCGTGCCGTCGGCGCGGTTATCCTGCCGTTGTGCGGATGCGGGGGATCGGTACACGGACGGCCGGGCTGGCGCCGCTGCGGCTGATCGAATGGGCCGCCGTGCTCGCGTCGCCGGCGGTGGCGTTTGCTGCCTTACAGGTCCGCCGAATGGCGCCCGTGGACATGATCGACCCGTGGTTCTACACGGCCTACGCCCAGCACGGCGGCGATCTGATCGTTCGCAATGAAGCGCAGGGCTACAATTGGACCAGGCTTGGCTTTATCCTGCCCGCCCGCTTGTGTTACCTGGCATTCGGGGCTCTCGGCGGTTTCTACACCTTCCGCTACCTGCTCGCCCTGCTCGCCGTCATCCCGGCATACCTGCTGCTGCGGTCACTGTTCGGGCGGGGCGCCGGCGCGGTGGCCGTCGTGGCGATCCTCTCCTCGCCGGTCGTGCTGGTCGCGTGGGGGGCGGATTATCCGGACAGCGCAGCAGTTTCTTACCTCGTTGCCGGCACCTGCTGGCTCGCGTTCGCTGCGGCCCGTCCACGCAGCCGAACCGTGTTGGTCATCGCCGCCGGGGTCGTCCTCACGTTGGCATTACATTGCCAATTCGTGGTGGCGCCATTGGTTCTGGCCGCGGTCATCGCATATGCCATCGCCGGCGTGCTGGGAAGAGACGTCCGGCGCACCCTGGTCGACATCGGGCTGCTCGCGGCCGCGCTCGTCGCCGTCACAGCCGTGCTGATGCTGATCTCGAAGCTGTGGCTCGGGCAGTGGAACATCATCGGCCCCAACTATCGCGGTTATCTCGCTCTGCAGAAGCCCGGTCAGCTGCCCCACTGGCATTCGGCGAACAGGCGCTGGGCCCTCTACGTGCCCTACCTGCTGGTGCCGCCCGCGGTCATCGCGGCATGGATGGTGCTCCGGCTGCGGCGGCCGCGAACCGCCGCCCCGGCGATCGTCGTTGGTATATCGGCCACCCTGGGCGGCGCGGCGTACTACGTGATCCAGTTCCTCGGGCAGACGTCGACGCTCGAATACCACCTGTACTCATCGATGCTGTGGTCGGGGACACTGCTGCTCAGCGCGGTGGTGATCGCCGAGGCCGGTGCGCCGTTGCTCCGGCGCCGCCCGACCGGATGGGTGCCGGCCGCGATGGCTGGCGCGGCGCCGCTGGCCTGGAGCCTGGCGCTGCCCAGCCCGCGGTTCAGCGTGTGGCCGTGGGGGTTCGTACTCGCCGCCGTTGCCGTGGCGGCGGTCGCCGGGACGACGCTGCTGCGTCGGTCGGCCGTCGTCGCGGGGGTCTGCACCGCCGCCGTCGTGGCGTCGTTGCTCGTCCTCACGGTCGTGCCGGCGACAACGCCCCGCCTTCCCGACCGCACCGGGCTGCCGCTGGGAGAGTACTCGGTAATACTCGGGCATCCCAACGGACCCGAAGTGGACTACTACGCCGTGGCAAGCATGGTGCACACGGTCGCGCCACCAGCCGAACACCCCGGCGACAAGTTGATCCTGTGGTGGCCGACGCCCGGCCGCCTCAACAACTTCTTCAGCGTCGTCAGCGCGCAGTACTGGTCGCGGCACTCGGCGTTGCTGCCGGGAATGCCGGACTTCACGGCCATCGACGGGCGCAAGCTGCGCAGCTACAACCCGACGCACATGATGCTGCTGAGCCTGACCGGCCGCGAGTTCCGCGCGGCACGCGCCGCACTGCGATTCGCCGGTTGGCAGACGTCCGTGCTCCGCACGGTCACGTTGTCGCACGGCGGTTTGCAGCTCGACGTCCAGACGATCGCGGTGCGCCGGCACAATGCATGATGAGGGGCAAAGGAGTCAGCCGGTGACGCCGACGAACGCTGGGCGCAACCACGATGTCGTCGTCGTCGGCGGCGGGGGACACGTCGGCCTGCCGCTGTCGATCGCCCTCGCCGACAGCGGTCTCGACGTCGCAATCCACGACATCAGAGCGGCCAGCGTCGAGCAGATCAACGCCGGCCGTATGCCGTTCCAGGAGGCCGACGCCGGTCCGGTGTTGGAACGGGTGCTCGCGGCTGGCCGGCTCTTCGCGACAACGGATCCCGATGTCGGTGGCCACGCCGATATAGTGATCGTCGTCATCGGCACCCCGATCGACGAGCATCTCAACCCCGATCCGTACGCGATTCCCGCTGCGTTGGACGCGATCGGGTCGCACCTGCGGTCGGGCCAGTTGCTGGTGCTGCGCTCGACGGTCTATCCCGGCGTCACCCGTCTCGTCGAGAGGCTGATGGCCGACCGCGGGCTCGATCTCGACATCGCCTTCTGCCCCGAACGGATCGCCGAGGGCCGGGCCATGACCGAGCTGTTCACCTTGCCGCAGATCGTCGGTGCGCGCACCGATCGGGCCCGCGAGCGGGCGACCGACCTGTTCCGCCGCCTCACCGAGAAGATGGTGCTGCTCGACCCCGAGGAGGCTGAGCTCGCGAAGCTGTTCACCAACAACTGGCGATACCTGAAGTTCGCCGCGGCGAACCAGTTCTACATGATCGCGAACAGCCGCGGCCTGGACTACGAACGCATTCGCTCGGCTGTGGCCCAGGACTACCCACGCGCGAAGGATCTACCGGGCGCCGGGTTTGCCGCCGGCCCGTGCCTGTTCAAGGACACCATGCAGCTTGCGGCCTTCAACGACAACAACTACTACCTTGGCCACGCGGCGATGCTGGTGAACGAAGGGCTGCCGCTCTACCTGGTCCGGCGCCTGGAGGAGCGTTACGACCTCGAGTCGATGACGGTCGGCATCCTCGGCATGGCGTTCAAGGCAGAGTCCGACGACATCCGCGCGAGCCTGTCCTACAAGCTGCGCCGCATCCTGGAGTTCCGCGCCAAGCGCGTCGTGTGCACAGATCCGTACGTGCGGGTCGATCCCGCCTTGCTGTCGCTCGACGACGTGCTGAGTCAGGCCGACCTGCTGGTGATCGGTGCGCCGCACGAGCGGTACCGCGGCCTGCGGGTCGATGTTCCGGTTGCCGACGTGTGGGGGCTGCTCGGCGGCGGGGTACGGATATGAGCGCCTGGCCTCGGGTCAGCGTCGTCATCCCCGCCTACAACGAGGGTGCGGCCGTCGTTGCGTGCCTCGACCGCATTCTTGAGGGGACGACGTTCGAGCCGGAGATCTCCGTCGTTGTCGACTCACCCGACGATCCGACGGTGGCCGTGGTCGAGCGCCACGCGGCAGAACATCCGCAGGTGCGGATCCTGATCAACACGTACGGTCGTGGGCCGGCGAACGCGATCCGCTACGGCATCGACCACGCCTCGGCGCCGGTGGTCGTCGTGACGATGGCCGACGGCTCGGACGACCCGCGGCAGATCGACGACCTGACCCGGCTGGTGGAGCGCGGCGTGGTGGTTGCGGCGGCATCCCGGTACGCCCCGGGTGGCCAGCAGATCGGCGGGCCGCTGCTCAAGCGCCTGCTGTCGCGCGCCGCCGGGCAGTCGCTGCACACACTGGCCAGGGTCGGCACCCGAGACGCCACCAACTCCTTCAAGGCCTACGACTGCGATTTCGTGCGCCGGGTCGGCATCGAGAGCCGTCACGGGTTCGAGATCGGTCTCGAACTCACCGCTAAGGCCAAGCGGCTTGGGCTTCCGGTGGCGGAGATCCCGACCATCTGGCTGGAGCGCAACGAAGGAATCAGCAACTTCAGAACGTGGAGCTGGGTGCCGAAATACCTGCACTGGTACCGCTTTGCCTACGGTCGCCGGCTCACCGACGAGCAGGTGCGCCGGCGCGGTGACCGAATGCAGCCACCGCAATGATGGACGGATCGCCGTCGAATAGACCTGAAGGGTTTCTCAACGTGAAGGTGCTGGTCAGCGGATCGTCCGGCTTCATCGGCGGTTACGTCGTCGAAGAGCTGCTGCGCCAGGGGCATGCCGTCGTCGGCATCGACAACTTCTCCAAGTACGGCAAGGTGAAGAAGTCCTACGACGACGACCCGAACTACCGGCTGGTCGAAGGCGATGCCCGCGATGTCGAGTTGATGACCGAGCTGCTCGCTGACTGCGACCACTTCATCGCCGGCGCCGCGCTGATCGGCGGGATCTCCTACTTCCACACCTACGCCTACGACCTGCTGGCCACCAACGAGCGCATCATGGCGGCGCAGTGCGACGCCGCGATCACCGCGCACCGCGACGGCACGCTGCGCAAGGTCACCTACCTGTCCAGTTCCATGGTCTTCGAGTCGACCGATCACTGGCCCTCCGCCGAAGGCGACGAGCGGACGGTGCCGCCGCCGCAGTCGTCATACGGATTCCAGAAGCTCGCGGTGGAGTACTTCGCGCGCGCGGCTTGGGACCAGTACCGCCTGCCGTACACGATCGTCCGTCCGTTCAACTGCGTCGGTATCGGCGAGGGCCGCGCGCTCGGCGACGTCGAGATCTCCTCGGGCAACGTGCAGCTCGCGATGAGCCACGTCGTGCCCGACCTGGTGCAGAAGGTCGTGAAGGGCCAGAGCCCGTTGCACATCCTCGGAGACGGCACACAGATCAGGCACTACACCTACGGCGGCGACCTCGCGGCCGGGATCGTCACCTGCATGGCCGCGGATGCCGCGACCGGCGAGGACTTCAACATCTCGACCGCCGAGTCGACGACGGTGGCCGAACTCGCGACGATGATCTGGCGCAAGGTCAACGGCGACGTGCCGCTGACCTTCGTACACGATCCCGCGTTCGAGCACGACGTGCAGCGGCGGGTGCCCTCGATCGAGAAGGCCCGGGAGATCCTCGGCTTCGGATGCACGACCCCGCTGTCGGACATGCTGGACGAGGTGATCCCCTGGATCACTCAGGCCGTTGCCGAGGGTCGCGTCTGACCGGCCGGCCACCGGCCCGGATCAGCTGCTGCAGCTGGTGAACGTGAGCGCGTCGTCCGGCGGCGTCGCGGCGACGTGTCCACGCTTGCCGATGGTCGTTCGCAGCGCCGTCACCAATTGGTCGCGCGCCGGACCGGATGAGAGCAGGACGTCGTCGGTGATGCACGTCTTGGCGCCGGTCGTCACCGTGCGATAGCTGTCGCCCTGCCAGTGGGTGGTTGTGCTGGCGTTCAGGTAGGACCTGCCGTCGGTGAGGAATGTGGCGAGCCCGAATGTGCCGAGGCTGCCCTGATCGACGGTCGTGCCGCTCGGCGTCGGTGCGATGACCCCGAGAGCGGATACGCCAGAGACGTAGTTCTGCGGTAGCAGGATCTGCAACGACGAGTCCGGCGGACGCAGGAACGCGGCGTCGACGGCGGCCTCACCGCCGCGCTGAGCGACGGTCAGGACGAACTGCTGGCCGGGACTGGCGACGAACCCGGCCTCGTTGCCGGCGAGCGTCGTCGCCGTGGCGTTCGGGGGTTGATGGGCCGTGATCGTCGCCTGGTCGGCGGCGCTGAGCCCATCGGTGAAGGTGTGCTCGACGCGCGCGGCGTCGCCTTCGATCAGCGCCTGCACGGCCCGCAGCCGGTCGGCGTTCGGCGCCGCGGCCCGCGAGAGCGCACGCAGGTCGAAGCGCTGATCGTCTAGGGCGTGGGTCAGTTCGTGCACGAGCACGGCACGGCGGTAGGCGTCGAACGGCCCGCTCGCCAGATAGACGACGCGCGTCCGGAAGCTGTAATAGCCGCCGGCATCAGCGCTCGTGCCGGCTGGCAGGCTCGGCGTCGCGGGCTTGCCGAGGTGCAGCGCCCGCGCGGTTGCCGCCCGGTCCGCCGTCGGCACCGACAGTGCCGCCACCCGCTGCCTGGCCAGGACGCCGCCGCTGACGACCTCGACGCGCACCGGCCGCTCGAACGCCTGACCGCGGATCCGCTCGACGAAGGCCTCCAGCAACGGCAGCGCAGCCGTGACGGCATTGGTCGTCTTCGCGTTGTAGACGCCCGTTCCCGGGGCGACCGGCCGCCCGCCCGCGTAGTAGCCCGCGGCACCGACGGCGAGCAGCAGCACCACGATCGCGGCGCCGAGCCGCAGGCGCATCCTGCGCGCCTCGGCCAGGACGTCGAGCGGGCGACGGCGGTCCTCGCCGGAGCCACGATCCCGGCCGCTGGCGGCGTCGTCGAAACCGTCACGCGCATCGCCACCGTCGCCGGTATCGAGACCATGAGCCCAGCGCCTCGCCGGTCGCGTGCGCTCGTCTCTGGCCACGTCGGCAAGCCTAGGACGGCGGCTGCGCCGGGATCTGGGTCTTCCTCGGTTGGCGAGTCCGGACCGGTGGCAGCGTACGGATCTCGGCACCGGTGCCACGTCGATACGATGACGCGCCATGGTCGATCCGACGCCGGAACGGTTGCGATGAGCTCAACGCAGTTCGAACCTGTCCGCGTCGGAGTGATGGGCGGCACCTTCGATCCGATCCACCACGGCCACCTGGTCGCGGCGAGCGAGGTCGCCGATCAGTTCGCCCTCGACACCGTCGTCTTCGTGCCCACCGGACAGCCGTGGCAGAAACCCGACACGTCGGTGAGCCCGGCCGAGGACCGCTACCTGATGACGGTCATCGCGACGGCGTCGAACCCGCGTTTCCGGGTGAGCCGGGTCGACATCGACCGCGGCGGCCCGACCTACACCAGCGACACCCTCGCCGACCTGGGCAAGATCTACCCGGCGGCCGAGCTGTTCTTCATCACCGGCGCCGATGCGCTCGCCGCGATCCTGTCCTGGAAGCATGCCGCTGCGCTGTTCGAGCAGGCCCGGTTCATCGGCGTCACCCGTCCCGGCTATTCGCTGACCGCCGACCACCTGCCCGATCTGATCGACGGCGCGGTGAGTCTGATCGAAGTGCCGGCGATGGCGATCTCGTCGACGGCGTGCCGCGAGCGGGTCGCTGCCGGCCGCCCGGTCTGGTACCTCGTGCCCGACGGCGTCGTGCAGTACATCGAGAAGCGGGGACTGTACCGGTCGTAGCTCGCATCGCGCGGTAGCAGACACCGTGGTCGCACCGAGATGCCCTCCTGACGGAGTTCGGCCGAAGTCGATACTAACCCTGCCCCGCTGGTACGCCGTGAGAGGCTGTCGAACATGGCTGCCCGGCTGCTGCGCGGATGACGGCATCCGCGCGCGCCCGGGAGCTGGTCGAACTGGCCCGCGCTGCGGCCGCCGACAAGCTCGCCCGCAACGTTCTCGCGATCGACGTCAGCGAGCGGCTGGTGATCACCGACGCCTTCCTGATCGCGTCGGCACCGAACGAGCGGCAGGTCGAAGCGATCGTCGAGGCGATCGAGGAGCGGCTGCGGACGGCCGGGGCGAAGCCGGTCCGGCGCGAGGGCGAACGATCCGGCGGCTGGGTGCTGCTCGACTACGTCGACATCGTCGTGCACGTGCAGCACGACGAGGTGCGCACCTTCTACGCGCTGGAGCGGCTCTGGAAGGACTGCCCCGTCATCTCGCTGCCCGATGTCGAGAGGCGGCCCGCCGTCAAGGCGACCTCGGAGGAGAGCTGACCGCAAGCAGGGTGGTGCTCTGGCGCCACGGACAGACCGCGTGGAATCTGGAGGGCCGGGTTCAGGGCAGCACCGACGTGCCGCTCGACGACGTCGGACAATCGCAGGCGACGCGCGCGGCCAACCTGCTGAGCGGGCTGCGGCCGGCAGCGATCGTGTCCTCGGACCTGACCCGGGCGTGGTCGACGGCGGAGCCGCTGGCCGCGATCACCGGGTTGGCGTTGCGCGCCGACCGGCGGTTGCGGGAGCGATTCCAGGGCGAGTGGGAGGGCCTCTCCGACACCGATCTGCGCGAGCGCTACCCGCGGGAGCTGGCCAGGTGGGACCCGCCGGGGGCGGAGACCTACCAGGCGGTCGCAGCTCGGGTGGTCCCCGCGGTGCGCGAGGCCGCCGAGGCGGTCGAGTCCGGCGTGCTGGTGGTGGTGAGTCACGGCGGTGCTATTCGGGCCGGCATCGCCGTGCTGCTCGGGCTTCCAGCGCGCGCGCGGATCCTCGGCCCGCTGGCCAACTGCTGCTGGTCCGTGCTCGGCGCGGACGAGGCGGGCTGGCGCCTCCTCGAGCACAACGCCGGGACGCTGCCCGAACCGGTGCTCGGCGAGGACCGCTGACCAACCTGGGCAGGCTTCCGTTCGGGCTATGATGGCGCCCATGACCGCTCCTAGTCGGCTGCTCCTTCCCGGGCCGCGCTGACCTTACTTCCTCGGCGCGGCAAGCCCTTGCGGTTTCGCAGGGGCTTTTTCTTCACCCGATCGCGCCGGCACCGTGGCCGGCTGCGGTGGACAACCCGCCGAGAGAGGTGACGAGGAGCACGCACATGACAGACACCGCGAAGGTGGCGCCGGCCGTGCCGGCCTACCGGTATGGCGCAGCGATGGCCGCCGTCATCGAGCCGGCCTGGCAGCAGCGATGGGCCGACGAGGCCGTGTTTGCCGCGCCGAACCCGGTGGGGTCGCTCTCGTCCGGATTCGACGCCGTCGCGGGACGGCCCAAGAAGTTCGTGATGGACATGTTCCCTTACCCGTCGGGGGAGGGGCTGCACGTCGGCCATCCGCTGGGATATGTCAGCACGGACGTCTATGCGCGTTATCAGCGGATGAACGGACACACCGTCCTGCACACGATGGGATTCGACGCGTTCGGCCTGCCGGCAGAGCAGCACGCCGTCGAAACCGGCCGGCACCCACGGACCCTGACCGAACGCAACATCTCGATCTACCGCGAGCAGTTGCGCCAGCTGGGCATGGATCACGACCCGCGTCGGTCGGTCTCCACGATCGACCCGTCCTACTACCGCTGGACCCAATGGATCTTCCTGCAGCTGTTCGGTTCCTGGTACGACGTCGACGCGGATCGGGCCCGGCCGATCGCCGACCTGCTGGTGGAGCTGGACGCCGGCGAGCGCGAGCCCGCCGAGGGGACCAATCCGGGTCGCCGGCCGTGGCCGCAACTGTCCGATGTGGACAGAGGAAGAGTCGTCGACGCACACCGGCTGGCCTACCTGCACCAGGCGCCGGTGAACTGGTGCCCCGGGCTTGGCACGGTGCTGTCGAACGAGGAGGTGACCGCGGACGGTCGCAGTGAGCGCGGCAACTTCCCGGTGTTCCGGCGGCCGCTGCGGCAGTGGATGCTGCGGATCACGGCGTACTCCGACCGCCTGCTGGCCGATCTGGACCTGCTGGACTGGCCCGACTCGATCAAGCTGCAACAGCGTAACTGGATCGGCCGATCCACCGGCGCCTACATCGCGTTCGGCACCGACCACGGCGGCATCGAGGTATTCACCACCCGTCCCGACACGGTCTTCGGTGCCACCTACCTCGTGCTGGCGCCCGAGCATCCGATGGTCGGGGCGCTGACCGCAACCGCGTGGCCGGACGGCGTTCCGGCGTCGTGGACTGATGGCGCAGCCAGGCCCGGCGAGGCGGTGGCGGCATACCAGCTGACCGCGAGCCGGAGGTCTGAGCTGGACCGGCAGACCGAGGGCCGGGAGAAGACCGGTGTGTTCACCGGCGCCTATGCGCACAACCCGGCAACCGGCCGCGCGATCCCGGTGTTCGTCGCCGACTACGTGCTGATGGGCTACGGCACCGGCGCGATCATGGCCGTGCCGGGACAGGACCAGCGGGACTGGGACTTCGCCGAGGCATTCGACCTGCCGATCCTGCGCACCGTCGCACCACCGGAGGACTTCGACGGACAGGCGTACACCGGAGCCGGTCCGGCGATCGGTTCAGGTTTTCTGAACGGCCTGGAGGTCGACGCCGCGAAGGTCCGGATCATCGAATGGCTGGTGCGAAACGGCCACGGCCGCAGCGCCGTCACCTACAAGCTGCGGGACTGGCTGTTCTCCCGCCAGCGCTATTGGGGTGAACCGTTCCCCATCGTCTACGACGACGACGGTATGCCGCATGCCGTGCCCGACGGCCTGCTGCCGGTGTCACTGCCCGACGTCGACGACTACTCGCCGCGGACGTTCCCGGACGGCGACGTCACCGGCGAGCCGGAAACGCCGCTGTCACGGGCGACGGACTGGGTCACCGTGGAGCTTGACCTGGGTGCGGGGGTACGCAGCTACCGCCGAGACACGAACACGATGCCGAACTGGGCGGGCTCGTGCTGGTATGAGCTGCGGTACGCCGATCCCGACAACGACACGGCGGCGTGCGACCCGGAGATCGAGCGGTACTGGATGGGCCCGCGCGACGACAACGACTGCGGTGGCGTCGATCTGTACGTCGGCGGCGCCGAGCACGCCGTGTTGCACCTGTTGTACGCCCGCTTCTGGCACAAGGTGCTGTTCGACCTCGGCTACGTCAGCTCGCGCGAGCCGTTCCGCAAGCTGGTGAACCAGGGCATGATCCAGTCACCGGCCTACGCCGACGCCCGCGGGTTCTACGTCGAGGCGAGCGAGGTGGAGCGGCGCGGCACCGAGTTCTTCTTCCACGGCGAGCCGGTGCGGCAGGAATTCGGCAAGGTCGGGAAGAGCCTGAAGAACGTCATCACCCCCGATGCCATGATCGCCAAGTACGGCGCCGACACGTTCCGGCTGTATGAGATGTTCACCGGCCCCCTGGAGCAGAGCCGTCCGTGGGACCCGCAGGCGGTGTCGGGCATGTACCGGCTGCTGCAGCGGATCTGGCGCAACGTGATCGACGAGACCACCGGTGAGAGCCGTGTGTCCACAGTGGATCGTGAAGCGTCCACCGTGGACGACGACACGCGGCGGCTGATGCACCGGACGATCGACGCCGTGCGCGACGGCTACGAGACGCTGCGGTTCAACACGTCCATCGCACGCATCACGGAGCTGTCCAACCGGCTGACCCAGCGGTTCTCCAGCGGCGTCATGCCGGCCGAAGTGGCGGAACCACTGGTGCTGATGCTGGCGCCGCTCTCGCCGCACGTCGCCGAGGAGATGTGGTCGCGCATGGGGCACCAGGAATCGCTTGCCTGGCGGGCCTTCCCGGTGGCAGATCCCGACCTGCTGGGTTCGGAAACGGTGCAGATCGCCGTACAGGTGAACGGGAAGCTGCGCGCTACCGTGACCGTGGCGTCCGACGCCAACGCCACCGCGATGGAATCCGCGGCACGGGCCGAACCGCGGGTGACCGCGCAGCTGGACGGTGCCACCGTGCGCAAGGTGATCGCGGTGCCGGGCCGGCTGGTCAACTTCGTGGTCGGCTGACCCGCGCCGATGGCGCGCGCCGTCGCCGTCGTCACCGATTCGACGGCGTATCTGCCCGATCACGACGTCGCCCGGCTCGGCATCCGGGTGGTGCGGCTGCGTGTCGACGGCGGTGTGCTGCAGGGCTTCGAGGGCACCGACGTCACGCCGGCTGGGATCGTGCCGGTGCTGCGGGGGCGGCATCCGGTGGTGACGACGTCGCGGCCACCGGTTGCGCAGTTCGCCGCGATCTACCGTGCCGCCCGGGAGGACGGCGCCAGCGGTGTGGTCTCGGTGCACCTGTCCGGCGAGCTGTCGGGGACGATCGGTGCGGCGCGTGCCGCGGCCGCCGAGCTGCCGGGTTTCGTGCGCGTCGTCGACTCCCGCTCGACGGCGATGGGGCTCGGCTTCCCCGTTCTCGCGGCCGGCGAGGCTGCCGCCGACGGCGCCGATCTCGCGCGGGTGGCGGCGATCGCCGACGAGATCGCGCAGCGCACCACCACCCTGTTCTATGTCGACACCCTCGAGCACCTGCGCCGGGGCGGACGGATCGGTGCCGCTCGGGCGCTGGTCGGCACGGCGCTGTCGATGAAGCCGATCCTGCACGTCTCGCAGGGCCGCATCGTCGCCCTGGAGCGCGTGCGCACGCCGAGTCGCGGCATCGCCCGGCTCGCAGCGCTCGCGGGGGATGCCGCGGGCGATGCCGAGGTGGACGTCGCGGTGCACCACCTCGACGCCCTGGTGCGCGCGGAGCGGCTGACCGAGCTGGTACGCGAATCGGTGCCGCACATGCGGCGGCTCGTCGTCGCGCAGGTCGGTGCCGTGATCGGCGCGCACGTGGGGCCGGGCGTGCTCGGCGTCGTCGTCAGTCGGCGCAGTGCTCGGGCTGGCTGAACCGCAGCGCGGAACTCACCTTGTAGGTGCCGGCCTGGTTGACGACGAGGCGGGTCCACGCGCCGTCGGCTGAGACGCACGCACCCTTCGGCGACACCGTCAGCCATCGGGTGAACCGCACCTTCAGCGCCACGATCCCGGGCCGCGAGACCTGCACGGTGATGCTGCTCGCGCCGGACGTCACCATGGTGGCCGGCCGGCTGGCGAGCGGTGTGGGGGAGGTGACGGCGTAGAGGGTCCAGTGCCCGCGCGCCCACACCTGATGCAGGTACGGCAGGCCCTGTCGGATCAGCGTGGCCTCGGCCCGTCCCGTCCACGACATCGCGCCGTCAGAGACGGCGACGTACTCGACCGCGTTGTTGGCGAGCCAGTCGTGGTACGTCGACGCGGAGAGCCTGCCGCCAAAGAAGATCCCGTTGTATCCGATGTCGAGCTGGCGCCACCAGCCGCGAGCGAGCTGCGCGTGCCGCGCGACGTAGACCGACTCCCAGTAGTCACGCGTCGGCGGCACCTCGACGCGGCCGGTGGGATGCAGTGCGGCGAGTTCTTCGGTGAGCGGCGTGTAGTAGGATTCGGAGGCCGTGGCCGTACCGGCATCGTGCAGGTCGCTCAGCATGACCGGCGACTGCCACCAGCCGAGCAGCGCGGCGAGAAGGATCGCCACCGGTGCCCGCCATCGCATCGTCGCGACCACCACGGGGATCGCGAACATCACCGGCAGCCGGATCGAGTTCAGCCCGACCGGTGTGTGCACCAGGTAGGCGACGACGATGCCGGCGCCCGCGAGCAAGGCCCCGACCCGCACCACGCGGTGCGGCACGACCACCAGCACGACGGCGCAGAGCACCACCGCATGTCTGACGTCGGAGCTGCTGATGTTCATCCAGCCGCTGTGGCCGAAAAGACCGGCGATCAAGGCGATCGGGATCAGGCTGACGGCGCCAAGGAGGAGCCCGTCGTTGCGCCTGCCGGTGAGGATCAGCGCGACGCCCGCGAGGCCGGCGAACAAACCGGCCACCGGGCTGGTTGCGGCGGCCAGCCCGCCGGCGAGGACCAGCACGACGCGGCGGCGCCGCACATCGTGGTCGGTCAGGGCCACCAGCGCACCGAGGGCGAAAGCGAGCCCGAGTGAATACGTGATCCGCCCGCTTACCAGGTTCGCGACGATGCAGATCGCGCCGGCCACACCACCCAGCGCGGGACGCCGCGCACCGGTCCGCAGCAGCAGCATCGTGAACAGCAGCGACGACGCGACGGCGGCCAGCGCTCCCGTGAGCCGGACTCCGATCAGCGCCATCACGAACGGGGAGACCAGGCTGTAGCCGAACTGGTCGACGCCGCCGTACCAACGGAAGTCGATCGGGCGGATGCCGTGAGCGCGGACGAAGTCCGTCCGCGCCACCTGCGCGGACAGGTCGGTACCGCCCGGCGACATCGCCAGGAAGATGCCGGCCAGCACGACGACGGCGGCCGCCGTGACGACCAGCGGCAACCGCGCACGCGGCGGCAACCAGCGACCTCGCTCGGCGCGCGCGGCCTCGCCGCGCGCCGTCGTCGCGCCCGCAGATCGCAGATCCGCCACGTTGTCAATCCTCGCATCCACAGGCCGCGGCGTCGTCCACAGATGCGACTCGGCCCGGTCACGGACGCCGCGCGCTGCCTAGCGTCACGTCGGTGGGCAGCCTTCGGCGGCGTCGGGCGCAGCGGCGCGCCGCGGCGCAGCGCCGGGTGCTCGCCCTGCAGGGGCCGCCCGGCTGGGTGCCCGAGCCGATTCCGGCGAGCCCGGACGGGCAGCCGCCCCTTCGACGAGGAGGAGGAGGAGGAGGAGTTGACGACATGCCTGCGCCGCCCGGTGCCGCCGGCCCACCAGCGGGCCGGCATAGTGCCCACACCGACGACGACGCCGACGCCGACGACTCCGACGACGCCGCCCCCGACCCCGACGACGCCGACGACGACGCCCCCGACGCCGCCGTGCCCCGGTCGGCGCGGCTCGCCGCGCTGCTGCCGGCCGCCGTGCACTCCCGCTTCGAGGTGAGCCGGCGCGGTGCGATCGGCGTGGTGGTACTGGCACTCGCAGCGGCGTGCATCGCCGCCGTGCTGGCCTGGCGATCGCGTCCGGCGCCGATCACGGCCGACCCGCCCGCGATAGGAGTGTCGACGTCCTCGGCGAGCACACCGGGCGCCGCCTCGATGCCACCGGCCACCGGTCCGCCGCCGACGCCGAGCCGGCCCCTTCCGACCAGCATCACGGTCGCCGTCGTCGGCCAGGTGCACCGTCCCGGCATCGTGGCCCTGGCCTCCGGTGCACGCGTCGCCGACGCACTGCGCGCCGCGGGAGGCACGAAACCGGGTGCGCGGCTCGGCCTGCTCAACCTGGCCCAGCCGCTGGCCGACGGCGACGAGGTAGTCGTCGACGTGCCGGGCAGCGGCTCTCAGGTGGTGGGGCCGGTCCCGGTCGGTGGTTCCGGTGCCGGCCCGCCGGACGTGCCCGGCGCGTCTACTCCCGCCGCGCCGGTGAACCTGAACACCGCCACCGCCGAGCAGCTCGACGCGCTGCCCGGTGTCGGCCCGGTGACCGCGCAGAAGATCCTCGACTTCCGCACCACCAATGGTCCGTTCACCAGCGTCGACCAGCTGCGGGAGATCTCCGGGATCGGCGACGCGAAGTTCGCGGCCATGTCAAAGCTGGTGACGGTCTGACTGCGCCGGACCGGCAGCGGCGCACCGAAGCCAGCCCGCCGGTCGCCGGGTCCGGCCGCCGGGCGGACACGCGGCTGGCGCCCGCGGCCCTCGCGGCCTGGCTGATCACGCTCGTCGGGCTGCACTCCTCGCCGTCGACATCATTCGCGCTCTGCCTCGGATGCGCCGCCCTGGCCGCCGGCGCCCTACCCCTGCGGCGGGCCGGCCCGGTGGTGGCGCTCGCCGCGGGCTGCGCGGCGGCCGCGGCCCTGGCGATCGGGGTGCGGGTGCACCTGCGTGACCTGTCGCCCTTGATCGCGCTGTCGCACCGCCGCACGGCCGTGACGCTGCGGGTCGTCGTCACCGGCGACCCGGCCGCGCTGCGGCCCGGACTTGGTGAGCCGCGCGTCGCGGTGCCGGTCCGGCTGACGCGCGGCGCCGCGGTGGGTCACCGGTGGCGACTCTCCGGCTCGGCACTGGTGCTGGCACCCGCGAAAGGCTGGTCCGGTCTGGTGCCGAGCCAGCACCTGACGGTGAACGGCCGGCTGCTGCCACCGGACCGGGCCGATCTCACGGTCGCGGTCGTGTCGGCTCGCGGACCGCCCACGCAGGTGAGTCGTCCGTCCACAATCGAGCGGGTTGCCGGACGGATTCGAGCCGGCCTGCGGTCGGCCGTTCGCGGGTTACCCGTCGCGCCGCGAGGACTGCTGCCCGGGCTCGTCGACGGTGACAAGTCCGGTATCAGCGAGCAGGCACAGAACGACTTCCGGACCGCGGGGCTCACCCACGCGAGCCTGTCTCAATGACAGCTAAGCCACTGGTCTGGCCGTGCGGGGAGAACCGCGCCGAGTATGACCCGATACGTCCACTGTAGACACACTCCGGGCTCGCCGGCTGGCCCAATCCGGCCGGTCGCCGAGCATCCCACGCAACGTGACGATCCGTCGCATCGTCGTCGGGATCATCGGGGCGAGCCGGTCAGAATGCGATTCACGGTCACGGTGCTGCACGAGTTCTCGTTCACCGGATCGTGCTGGTTGACGCCGGTGCGGGTGAATGCGTAGACGATCGCGGCGCGTTCCCACTCCTTCGCCGTAACCAGCCCATCGAGGCTGGTTCAGGGCCCGCTTCGGCGGTCGTGACCACCGCCACCCCGAGCCGGTGCGGCCCTGCTGTCGAACCCGAGGCCCTGAGAGCGCCGCACAGGCACGAATAGGCCGGGGCCGGGGTAATCCCATAACCGGCGGCGAGTCACATCGCCGGCGACGACGTCAGCCCGCGCGCACGTCCGCGCCTCACTAGAACTCGTGAGGGCGGTTCGCCGCGAGCTGCCGGAACCGGAGCTTATCCATGCGAGCGAGAGGCGAATCTTCACTCGCGAGTGAAGATTCTGGCTGTGGTCCAGGCTTGCCCTTGCCGAGTAGTTCCCCCCAGCGGACCTCCAACACCCGCCGGGCCTTCAATCTGCCGTTCTTCCTCTGACGCCTCGGGATCACGCGCGGCCTGCACGACTCTCTTCGCCCGCTTGTAGGTGTTCCGGGCCATGCCCAGCGCCTCACCGACCCGCTCGGCAGTCCGCCGAGATGGTCTCAGCGGAACTTCGGGCCCAGCGGGGTCCGAAGTTAGATCCGACCGTTCTCCCTGCCGCGACGGGGGCTTCGGGCGCAACGCCGACTCGGGCAACTACTCGCCGAAGAGGGTCCGAACGTAGGCAATCCACAATGGTCGCAGGCTGCGACTAATGCATCTCTCGCTGAGCTGGGTGTGTCGAAGGATCAGTCGTCGCGGGCGCAGCGTCTCGCCGCCGTTCCCGAAGAGCTGTTCGAGGCGCACATTGCGACCGTCCTCGCCGATGAGGCGAAAGACACCGAACTGACCCTCACCGGCCTACGTCGTCTCGCCGCACGGGTCGAGCGCGAAACGGTGGTAACGCCGCCGATGCCCGGCGGGTGTTGGAGGTCCGCTGGGGGGAACTACTCGGCGAGGGCGCGGCCGTGCTGACAGGGCCAGGACGCAACGCTTCGCACGCGAGCGAAGCGTTGGACAATTCGGCGGCGCCTCAGAAACGCCCTCAGATTCACGTCGGGGAGAAAAACGGGCCCGACCATCGGCCGGGCCCGGTATGTCTGGACGTATTTTATCTGCCACCAGTCCCTACGTCAGTGGACGGCCCGCAGATTGTTCCGCCAGTGCGGCAACGGCGCCAGTTTCAGGCCGGGGATCGGACCGGACCAGCGCTGCAACAGCCCGGCCGCCTGCTCGACGCTGCATCCCAGCCAAGCAATCGCCTCGACGTCACCCTGCGCGGCAACCTTCAGCACGTCGATCTCGTCCTCTGTGAGCGCCCCGAGCTCGACCAGCTCGCACGCCGCCTGCCACGGGCTAGCCGGCGGCGACGGGAGACCGTCGCCGAACAACGCCGTCAGACCAAGCGCGGACCACGCCCATACCGGCCGGCAGAACAGACCAGTCTCCGCGCCTTCCGGCGGCGTACGACGCCTCACGCCACGCCGCCGTACATGCCACGCAGCCCGCGGTACTGCGGAACCGCATCGGAGCCGGCCAACGGCACCCGCAAAGCGATCAACAACCGCGCCAACACAACCCGCTGAAGCCGCAGCTCGACCAGCTCGGGCACGATCCGGCCGCCCGCCGTCGTCAGAATGCCGTGAGACTCGACCGCAGCGACCAGAGCCGCACAGGTATCACTCGTCCTGGCCGCCTGCTCGAGCAGCACAAGCTCGTGGCGCTGCAACTCGTATTCCGTCGTGATGTCCGTCCACAGGCGCCGACCAGCCGTTTGCAGGCCCCTCGGAGTACCCGATCTGGTGCCCATAATGGCCCCCATTCTCTCTTTGAAGTGTTTCAGGTCGCAACATTGCGTGCGCTGCCACCCTCGTGGTGTCCGCGTAA
>QHCD01000005.1 GCA_003244255.1 Pseudonocardiales bacterium
CCCACCTGAATAGGCAGGGCTAGCAGAGGACGGCATCCCGCCACCCCGCAAATGCATCCTAGAAGAATGGTATCTCCGTCGTCATACCACGAAAACGTTGGTTGGCCGTAGAAGTGTAAGCTCGGCCACACAACGGCCTTGAGGTCGACGATGCCGGCGTATTCACCGGCACGGTCGGCCGGCAAATTGTGCCTAGTCACCAGGCGGTCCTCGACCGGTCGGATATGGCTCTGCAAGGGTCGCTCGTCAACGTACAGGCTCATGGCAAGCCCGACGCGGGGGTCATGCTCTGCCTGGAATCGGATCGAGTTCATTTCGGGTGCCGCCTGTTTGCTGTCGGATCTGGTCTCAACCCACTGCTCGTCGATTTCACACAGTAACGGGTCTACCGTGACCGATGCCAGAGCTTTCCCACGCGGCCGAGGCCGGTTCGGGGGGCGGTGTTCAGATCGATGGCGGCGGAAACCAGGCATCGCGCGGGCCGGTCGCGATCATCACTTCGCAGACGACAGCGCTTACCGGGTCCGCACCGGTAGCAACGGGCCGCACTGGGTTGGCCGTCCATTCACTCCACGACCCGACATACAGCGCGGCCCGAACGCCGCTGATCGTGAGCGCCAGCACCTCGTGCGCCGCGGTCACACCGGATCCGCAGTACACGCCGACAGCGCCGCCGGTAGCGCCGAGGCCGCCGAATCGAGCGGCGAGTTCCGCGGGCGACCGGAACCGGCCACCGTCGTCGACGTTCTCGGTGGTCGGTGCACTGCGCGCGCCCGGAATGTGACCGGCCACCGGATCGATCGGCTCGGTCTCGCCCCGGTACCGCTCGCCGGCTCGGGCATCCAGCAGCACGCCCTCACGGGCAAGCGCGGCCGCAGCCTCGGCGTCCAGCGTGGGCATCCCGCCCGGCGCGACGACGACGCTGCCGCGCGCCGGCTGCGGCGATTCGATCGTCACCGCCTGCCCGGCTGCCACCCATGCTGCGAATCCGCCGTCGAGCACCCGCACCCGCTCGTGCCCGGCCCAGCGCAGCAGCCACCACGCGCGGGCAGCGATGGTGGAGTCGGCGTCGTCGTAGACCACCACGGCCGTGCCGTCGTCGATCCCCCAGTCCCGCAACGTCGCCTGCAGCTGCGCCGGCTCGGGCAACGGGTGCCGACCCCGGGCTCCCGGCGCCCCAGCCAGATCCCGGTCGAGGTCAGCGAACACGGCGCCGGGGAGGTGGCCGGCGAGGTAGGCACCGCGGCGCGGTCCGTCGGCCAGGCTCCAGCGAACGTCGACGAGGCGAGGCGCGCCGCCCCCGGAGAGCTCGACGGCGAGATCTTCGGCGGTGATCAGCTCGTCCACCCGCACCAGTCTGCCGTACCCGGCCGGCGGTTATCTCCCCGCGATCGGTGGCCAAATCGCCGTAGGATGACCGCGTGAACGACTTGGTGGACACCACGGAGATGTATCTCCGCACCGTCTACGAGCTCGAGGAAGAGGGCATCGTCCCGCTTCGTGCTCGCATCGCCGAGCGGCTCAAGCAGAGCGGTCCTACGGTCAGCCAGACCGTCGCCCGGATGGAGCGTGACGACCTGCTCACGGTCGAGGGCGACCGGCACCTGCAGCTCACGGCCGGTGGCCGGGCGAAGGCGATCGCCGTCATGCGCAAGCACCGCCTCGCCGAGCTGCTGCTGACCCAGGTGATCGGCCTGGCCTGGGAGGACGTCCATGTGGAGGCGTGCCGCTGGGAACACGTGATGTCCGAGGACGTCGAACGCAAGCTGGTGACCCTGCTCGACAACCCGGTGCAGTGCCCCCACGGCAACCCGATCCCCGGGCTCGCTGAGCTCGGCGCGCCCGAGGCGCCCGCGGCCGGCCCGGCGCTGACGACGCTCGCCGCCGGGTCGAGGGCGCAGGTCGCGAAGATCGTGGTCCGGCGGATCAGCGAGCAGCTGCAGCCCGACCCCGCGATCATGAAGCGGCTGTCTGACGCCGGAGTCCGGCCCGGCGCCGAGCTGCTCGCTCGCCGCACCGGCGACGGCGTCGCCGTTCGCACCGATGGCGGTGCCGAAACACCATTCGACGAGCTCATCGCGACGCACGTGTTCGTCAGCGCCGGCTAATCGGGCCAGCAGCAACGCGATGCGCGCACGCCGGTGCGCCAACTCCATCCCGACCTCGATCAGAGCAGAGAGCGACGAGTGCCGATGAGCCCGCATGACGCTGGAGCCGCAGACGACGAGAACCCCGCAACGGCCTTCGAACGACTCAGCGACTACGTCGCGCTGCCGCGCGTGTCGGGCCTCGCGTTGTCACCCGACGGCACGCGGCTGGTGACGTCGGTGTCCACGCTGTCAGCGGACTCCAAGAAGTGGGTGAGCGCGCTCTGGCAGATCGATCCGACCGGTGCCGAAGCCCCGGTGCGGCTGACCCGATCGGCGCCGGGTGAGAACCATCCGGTGTTTGCCCCGGACGGCACGCTGCTCTTCGTCTCCCGCCGCCCCGATCCGCAGGGCCCCGGTCCGCACGAGAAGGACGCCGACGACAAACCGAGCCTCTGGGCCCTGCCGGCCCGCGGCGAGGCCCGCGAGGTGCTGCGGCGTCCTGGCGGCGTCGGTTCGGTGGCGGTGGCTCGCGTTTCCGGTGACATGGTGGTGTCCGCCGACATCCTGGCGAGCGCGGCCGACCTCGATGACGAGCAGATCCGCAAGGACCGCACGGACGCCGGCGTCAGCGCCATCCTGCACGAGCGTTACCCGGTGCGATCCTGGGACCACGATCTCGGCCCGGACCATCCGCACCTGCTCGCCGTGGGCAGCCTGCCTGAGCGGTCGGGGCCGTACGGGTCCGGCACCGATCCGAGGACCGCACAGTCGGCACTCGACGGTGCCCGGCTGGGCGACGCTCGTGACCTGACACCGAATCCGGGTGGTCACCTCGGCGAGGAGTTTGCGATCTCCGACGACGGCACCCGGGTCGCCTACATCTGGTCCTATGACGCGGAGCACGCCGACCATCGGCAGGGCATCGTCGTCGCCGACGTGGCCCGTGGCGAGCGGCTGCTCGAGGTGCACGATCCTGACCACGAGTACGAGTCACTGGCCTGGAGCCCGACCGGCGCCAGCCTGGCCTGCGTGCGGTGGGCGATCGAGACGCCGGAGGAGCCACCGCAGCCGCGGTTCGTCGTCGTCGACGTGGCGTCTGGCGAGATCCGCGAGCTGGCGCCGTCGTTCCCGCTGTGGCCGGGCGGCCTGACATGGTCGACGAGCGGCGAGGCGATCTTCTTCACCGCCGACGAGCAGGGCCACGCGCCAGTGTTCCGGCTGGACGCCGGATCTGGCGAGATCACCCGGCTCTCCGCCGCCGGTGCGCACAGCGACGTCGTCGCCGCACCGGACGGCAAGACCCTGTACGCGCTGCGCACCGGCTACGACGCACCGCCGCACCCGATACGGCTGGACAGCACGACCGCGGACCAGGACGGCGCGGCACTACCGGCGCCCGGCGGCGTCGGTCCGCTGCCCGGCCGGCTGACCGAGATCAGCACCCAGGCCGACGACGGCGTCCCCATCCGCGCCTGGCTCGCCCTGCCCGGTAGCGCCTCGGCAACCAAACCCGCGCCACTGCTGCTGTGGATCCACGGCGGCCCGCTGTCGAGTGCGAATGCGTGGTCATGGCGCTGGAACCCGTGGCTGCTCGTATCGCAGGGGTACGCCGTCCTGCTTCCAGATCCCGCGCTGTCGACGGGTTACGGGCAGGACTTCATCCGCCGCGGCTGGGGCACCTGGGGCGAGCGTCCCTACAGCGACCTGATGACCGTCACCGACGCCGCATCCAGACGAGACGACATCGACGCGGACCGCACCGCTGCGATGGGTGGCTCGTTCGGCGGCTACATGGCGAACTGGATAGCAGGCCACACCGACCGCTTCAAGGCGATCGTGACGCACGCCAGCCTCTGGAACCTGCAGCAGTTCGCGAGCACCACCGACTTCGCGGCCGGGTGGTACCGCGAGTTCGGGGATCCCGCCGAGCATGCCGACCGCTACGTCGCCCAGTCACCGCACCGCTTCGTCGACAAGATCGTCACACCGATGCTCGTCGTGCACGGCGACAAGGACTACCGGGTGCCCATCGGCGAAGGCATCTCGCTGTGGTTCGATCTGCAGCGCGCCGGAGCCGACGCCCGGTTCCTGTACTTCCCGGACGAGAACCACTGGGTGCTGACTCCTGGCAACGCGACCGTCTGGTACGAAACCGTGCGCGCATTCCTGGCCGAGAAGGTGCTCGGCCAGAAGTGGGAGCGGCCGGCGCTGATCTGACCGGGCGCTCCCGGCGTTCGTCTACTCGGCGATCGAGCGGGTCAGCGCGACGACCGTGATGAAGGTGCGGAACACGGTCAGCGGGTCGGCGTCCACGATCCGGGCCGTGCGGGCGCCGGCCCGCTGCACGCCACGCGCCCACATGGCCATGTCCGCCATGTCGGCCGTGAGCAGGTCGACCTCCATTGTGGTCGGCTCGGCGAACCGCGGTGCGCGGAGCCCGCCCGCCTGCGTCACCGCGCGCCGCGCTCCCGCCCGGATCCGCTCGCAGGCCTCGTTCGGGTGCAGGCTCTGCGCGGCCAGCCGGGTTACCGCCGTCTTTACCTGCACCACCTCGATGCCGGGACAGAACGGCTCCGCTTCCGGGCCGACGGTCTGGTCGCCGGTGATCAGCCCGACCGGGACGCCGTACGCCGCCGCAACCAGAGCATTGATGCCCGACTCGCCGGCGACGACGCCGTCGATGCGCACTTCGCTGATCGCCCTCGGGTTGTAGGTATGGGACAGCACGCCCGCGGTGCCCATCGAGCCGTGATAGGAGACGAGCAGGATGGCGTCGTAGCTGCTGTCCAGGCCCTGCATCATGTACATCGGCTTGTGCTTGCCGGACAGGTAGCTGGCGTTGCCGTGCAGCGCTGCCGGCGCGTGGTTGCACATCGTCGAGTGCGCGTCGTTGACCAGGAGGTGGGTCGCTCCACCCGCGATGGCGCCGTCGATAGCGGCGTTCAGCTCGTCGATCAGCAGCGCGCGGCCGAGCTCGTAGGCGGTCCCCGGACCGCGACACTGCTCCCAGTCGACGATGCCGGCCGTTCCCTCCATGTCGACCGAGATGAAGACCCGCATGCGTGCCAGCCTGCCAGAATCCGGCGACGCGACGGTCTCTGCGATCTGCCCCGCGGACAGGGCGGTCTCACGGCGCGTCCATGCATCTGCGCGGATCGATCGCGCAGTCCAACGCCTGGCCGATCAGCACCGCGAGTGGATAGCCGGAATCGCTGTCGATCGCGTGGTCGGCGGCGATCCGCGCCGTCGTGCCGTCGCCGCGCCGCCAGGCCAGCCAGGCCAGCAGCGTGTACGCCGCGGCAGCGTGCGGCGCCGTCGCCAGGCGCGCGAGGCTGCGGGCGACCGACTCGGCAGCTACAGCGTCGGCAGGGTCCCCGGCGTCGGCCCAGGCACAACACCAGTCGCGATACTCGATGTCGCCGAGCGCGACCAGCATGCTCGCCGCTGCCGACGCCTCGATCGCCGTGGCCGGGCGACGATGCGCGTCGACGGCGGCACTCCACAGCGCACGCGCTCGCCCCAGATCGAGGACCGCGCCACGTATCGCCGTGGCGACCGGCTCGCGCAGCGCCGCGGCTTCGGGCGCAAGCGCCGACTCCAGCGCCGCGCGGTCAGGCAGCGCCGAGAGTCCGGCCACCGTCGCGGCGACCATGACGTTGGACGGCTCCGAGGGCCCGGCTATCGCCAGGCCCTCGGCCGGGCAGCACGCCGGATTACCGCACAGCAACGATCGCCACCGGCCGCCGCCCACCACCAGCGCATCGGCCACCTCGACGCCGGCCTCCGCGGTCGCCGACGCAATGCCGTCGACCACCCGGGAGTCGGCAGCCAACGTCGATTCGACCGCCGGCAGTTCGGAGCCGGTCAGCGCAGCGGCAGCGTCGTCGACATAGACGATCAGAACCACCGCGGCGGCCGCGGCAGTACGAAGGGCGCGGACGCAGTCCGCCCGCGCCAGTGGGCGCGCTGCCGCGATGAGGTCGAGCCGCATCGTGACGGCGACCGACGGAGCCGGCGCGGCCGTGAGCCCGACCAGCACCAGGCTCCTGGCCGGGACGAATCCGAGCAGGTAGGGAACCAGCTCGATCAGGTCGCCGGGACCGCGGACCCGCAACGTCGGTGTCGTGGAGGCGGTGCTCGCGCAATCGGTCATTGCTCAACCGTGCGCCGCCACGGAGCGCGAGAACGCGTTCAGAGCCGGCCTGTGGACGGCGGTGCGGGCTGTGGACGCGGGTTGGCGACCCGTCGGAGGGGAGTGCTAGCGGTGCCGACCGGCGAGCCCGCCGGTGCATGACATCCTTCGGGCATGCCCGATGACACCCACGGTCGGCCGACGGCCGACGCCACCCACGGTCGGCCGACTGCCGATGACCCATCGATGCCCGCTTACGGCGTGCGCGACCTGCGCCGCAAGGTGATCCGCCACCTCGAGGAACTCGTCGCCGAGGCTCTCGACAACGACGCGGTGAACCTCGGTATGGCAGCCCGCATCGCCGACGCGCTGCTGTCCTTGATCGCCGCCGGTCCTGACCTGGATGAACAGGCGAGGGTGGCCGTGCGCGGTGCCGTCGACTACTTCGTGCTCAACCGTGACGAGCAGCCCGATCTCGACAGCACGCGCGGGTTCCAAGACGACGCCCGCGTGGTGAACCGGACCTGCGACGACGTCGGGCTGCCCGAGCTCAAGGTCCGCGTCTCCTGACCCAGCCGCGGCCTCCTCTAGGCTGGTGCACACACAGGTCGGGTGCGATCGGATTCGGTCGCGGGCGCTGGGAGCGATTCGATGCAACCGCAGGCGGCGAGCGCCCAGGGCATGGAGACGATCGAGCGTGGGCTGCGGGTCGAGGCCAACGGCATCAACGTGATCGACGACGGCGAACGCAAGGGCACGCCGAGCCAGCTGTTCTGGCCGTGGTTCGCAGCGAACGTCAGCGTGTTGGGACTCAGTTACGGATCGTTCGCGCTCGACTTCGGAATCTCGTTCTGGCAGGCACTGGTGGCCGGCGTGATCGGCATCGTTGTCTCGTTCCTGCTGTGCGGATTCGTCGCCGTGGCAGGCAAACGCGGCTCGGCGCCGACGATGGTGCTCAGTCGCGCCGCCTTCGGCGTTCGGGGCAACAAGCTGCCGTCGGCGATCTCCTGGTTGCTCACGGTGGGCTGGGAGACCGCCCTCACCGTGCTGGCGACGCTCGCTACCGCTACCGTCTTCGACCGCCTCGGCTGGGGCGGCGGCACATCGACGAAGATCGTCGCGCTCATCGTCATCGCGGCCCTGGTGGTCGGCAGCGGCGTGCTCGGATTCGACGTCGTCATGCGGTTCCAGGCCCTGATCACGATCGTCACCGGCGTGCTGACCATCGTCTACATCGCCCTGGTCGCGGGCCACGTGCACTGGCACACCGTGTCCGCGATTCCGTCGGGTTCGTCGCAGTCCTTCATCGGGGCGCTCGTGTTCCTGATGACAGGATTTGGCCTGGGCTGGGTGAACGCGGCCGCGGACTACTCGCGCTACCTGCCCCGATCAGCCTCGACGCGCGGCGTCGTGGGCTGGACGACGTTCGGCTCCGCGGTCGCTCCGGTGGTGCTGATCGTGTTCGGCCTGATGCTGGCCGGCTCGTCCAAGGGACTGAGCACCGCGATCGAACACGACCCGATCGGCGCCCTCAGCAGCGAGCTTCCGACCTGGTTCCTGGTGCCGTTCGTGATCGTTGCCGTGCTCGGCCTCGTCGGCGGCGCGGTGCTGGACATCTACTCCTCCGGCCTGGCACTGCTCGCGGCCGGGCTGCGGGTCCCGCGGTTCGCCGCCGCGTTGGTGGACGGTGTGATCATGATCGGCGGGACGATCTACGTCGTCTTCTTCGCCAGCAACTTCCTGCTCCAGTTCGAGGGATTCCTTATCACCTTGGGTGTTCCGGTCGCGGCGTGGTGCGGCGTGATGCTCGCCGACCTCGCCCTGCGGCGCCGCGACTACGACGACGCCGACCTCTACCGCACGACCGGCCGTTACGGCGACGTGCGGACGCTGCCGATCACGATGATCGTCGTCGGCACCGCGATCGGGTGGGGACTGGTGACCAACACCGGCGCGACCTGGCTGACCTGGCAGGGGTACCTGCTCGGGCCACTGGGTCTCGGCGGCAAGGCCGGCTCGTGGGCCTTCGCCAACCTCGGGGTCCTGATCGCGCTGGTGCTGTCCTTCGTCGTCATCTGGGTCGGGGAGCGGGGCCGGGTCCGCGGCCAGGAACTGTCCGCGACACCGAGCGGTGCGCTGCCGAGCGGGACCGCTCCGGCGTGACCTCGGCGCACGGCGTTTGTCCGGTGCCCGGACAACCGGCGTGATGACGCCATCCGAGGCGCGGCGCCCGGAGGGGCATCTCGTCGTCATCGACATGCAGCAGATCTTCGCCGATCCGGAAAGCGAGTGGTCGACACCGCGGTTCGGCGAGATCGCCGCAACCGTCGGCCGGCTGGTCGACGCCTACTCGCCGCGGGTCACCTTCACCCGGTTCCTCGCGCCCGCCGTGCCGGCGGATGCCTGGCGGCGCTACTACGAACGCTGGCCGTTCGCGCTGCAGCCGCCGGACGCACTCGCCTGGCAGATCGTGGAATCGCTTACCCCGCAGGCTTTGCGGACCGGGCCGACCCTCGATGCCACCACGTTCGGCAAGTGGGGGCAGGAGCTGGCGGCTCGGATCGGCGACGCCGACCCCGTCGTCCTGACCGGCGTTTCCACCGACTGCTGCGTGCTGTCGACCGCGCTCGCGGCCGCCGATGCCGGCCGGCACGTCGTCATCGTCGGCGACGCGTGTGCGGGCGCCGACGACGCCGCTCACGGGCAGGCGCTTGCCATCATGCGGCTCTACGCGCCGTTGATCGACGTCGTCGATTCCGCTTACCTGCTGGGCTCCTGACGGCCGTCGCGCGGGCCGAACGCGGTGATAGCTTCGACATCGCTGGCGCGCGAACGGAGATAGTAGTCGGCCCACTCGGATCGGTCGGGGTAGGTGGATCCGGCGACGACGGCGGCGATCGCGGCCTCGACGTCGAAAAGGCTGCGACGCAATGAGACCGCCCCGTCGCACAGCAGCGCCCAGTGTGCGCCCGCGCGGCCGTAGGGCATTCCGACGCTGCCGGGGTTGACCACAAGCCGGCGGTCCACCAGGCGCAGGAACGGCATGTGCGTGTGCCCGCAGACGACGGTGCGGACGTCCTCCGGCAGGTCGGCGAACACGCCGGTCCAGTGCTCGATGCGGGTGTCGACGAGCACCACCTCGTCGTCGTCGCGCGGCGTGCCGTGGCAGAACAGCGTCGGCCCGAAGCCGGCCAGCTGGAGCGTCACCGGATAGGGCAGCCCGGCGAGCAAGTCGACCTGCTCGGGCCGAAGCTGCGCGGCCGCCCAGGGCACGACCGGATCCGGAACGGCGGCGGGCTCGCCGCGCGCGTGCGCGACCATCTCCCGGTCAGCGTTGCCGCGCAGCAGGACTAACCGCTCACCGAGAGCGCTCAGCCGGTCGAGCACCTGCACCGGCTGCGGGCCGGCGGCGATATCACCGGTGACCACGATCCGATCGGCCGCGACGACCTCGGGCTCCGCCAGCACGGCCTCGAGCGCCGGCAGCACGCCGTGGATGTCCGAGAGCACCGCCCCGACGCCGATCTGCTCGGCCATTCATCCTCCCCGGGTAGCGCGACTGGTGCCCCCGATGCTCTCCCGCACCGCCTAATGTCTCGGGTCATGGCCGATGCGGCGCGCAACCTGCGCGAACTGTTGTCCCGGTTCACCGACCAGTGGCAGCCGATGGCGATCGCTGCCGTCAACGACTACGAGGTCAAGCTCGCGAAGGTGCAGGGGGATTTTATCTGGCACCAGCACGACGACACCGACGAGCTGTTCCTCGTGATCGACGGCACGCTCACGATCTCGCTGCCCGGTCGCGACGTCGAGCTGCGGGCCGGCGAACTCTACGTCGTCCCGCGCGGTGTGCAGCACTGCCCGCGGGCGCAGGACGAAGCGGCGATCCTGCTGATCGAACCCAAGGGAACCGTCAACACCGGCGAGGCAGCGGGCCCTCGGACCACCACCGTGCTGCAGCTGGACTAGTCCAGCGCAGCCGTGACGTCGACCTCGACGCGCTGGCCCGGATAACCGAGCTGCGCGACGCCGAGCAGGGTGCTGGCCGATTCCAGCGCGGCCGCCACCGGTGATTCCCGCAGCCGCAGCCACACCGCGGACAGTTCGTCCGGGCCGGTGGATACGACGTAGACGACCGTGCGGACGACGTCGCGCGGGGTGGCGCCCGCCGCGGCGAGCGCGACGGCGATGTTCGCCGCGACCTGGTCGATCTGCGCCATCAGGTCACCCTCGCCGACCAGGCCACCGCTCTCGTCGATTGGACACTGACCGGCGAGGAACACGGTGCGCGGTGCGTCGGTGACAGTCACGTGGTGGTAGCCCGGTGGCTCGTGCAGCCCGGCTGGATTGCTGGTCTCGATCATGTCCGCAGCCTGCCAGACGGTTGGTGTCCTAGCTGCAGCCGCTGGTGGAGCCGCAGCCTTCGCAGACGTAGCAGGAGCCGGCGGGACGCATCTTGGTGCCGCAGGTGAGGCACAGCGGCGCGTCGGCGGCCTTGCCCTGGCGGGCCTCGAGCAGCTCCATCGAGGAGTGCGCGTCGCCGGTCGACGGCGTCTCCCCGGCCGGCTTCGGCGCCTCCACCGGCGCCGAGGCGGCTGCGCCCTCGCGGTCGAACTCCTCCTCGTCGTCAACGGAAGCGCCTGGCACATAAGCGGATGCATGGGCCGCCCGTTCGGTAGCGGTGAAGACACCGAGCTCGCCGCGCCGCTCGGTCGACAGATGATCCAGCGCGAGCCGCCGGAAGATGTAGTCGATCACCGACTGCGCAATCCGGATATCCGGGTCGTCGGTCATGCCGGCCGGCTCAAACCGCATGTTGACGAACTTGCGGACGTAGGTCTCCAGCGGAACGCCGTACTGCAGGGCGATCGAGATCGCGATCGAGAACGCGTCCATGACGCCGGCCAGGGTCGAGCCCTGCTTGCCGAGTTTGAGGAATACCTCACCCAGGCCGTCGTCGGGATAGGAGCCGGCCGTGATGTAGCCCTCGGCGCCGCCGACCGAGAACGACGTCGTGCGGCTCGGCCGCGACTTCGGCAGCCGGGTGCGGGTCGGGCGGGCGATCGCCGCCACGTCCGCGGCCGCGACGGCCTTCTTGGCCCGCGCGTCGGTGAGCGGCTGCCCGACCTTGCAGTTGTCGCGGTAGATTGCGAGCGCCTTCACGCCAAGACGCCAGCCCTCGGCGTAGATGTGCTCGATGTCCTCGACCGTCGCTGCCTCCGGCATGTTCACCGTCTTGGAGATCGCGCCGGAGATGAAGGGCTGGACGGCGGCCATCATCCGCACGTGTCCCATCGGCGCGATCGAGCGCTCCCCCATCGCAGTGTCGAACACCTCGTAGTGCTCCGGGCGCAGTCCCGGTGCGTCGACGACGTGGCCGTTTTCGGCGACATACTCGATGATCGCCTCGACCTGCTCCTCCTGGTAGCCAAGGGATCGCAGCGCCCGCGGCACCGTCTGGTTCACGATCTGCATCGACCCGCCACCGGAGAGCTTCTTGAACTTCACCAGCGCGAGGTCGGGCTCGACGCCGGTGGTGTCGCAGTCCATCATCAGCCCAATCGTGCCGGTCGGGGCCAGAACACTGGCCTGCGCGTTGCGCCAGCCGTTGCGCTCCCCGATCCGCAGGCACTCGGCCCACTCGTCAACCGCGACCCGCAGCACGGCACGGTCGTCGGCGCCGACGCTGCGCACCTCGTCGGCCGCTGCGGCATGCTTGCGCATGACCCGGGTATGCGGTCGCGCGTTGCGCGCGTATCCGTCGTAGGGCCCGACGATGCCGGCTAGTTCGGCGGAGCGGCGGTAGGAGACACCGGTCATCAGCGACGTGATCGCCGCCGCCAGCGCGCGACCGCCCTCGGAGTCGTAGGCGTGTCCGGTCGCCATCAGCAGCGCGCCGAGGTTCGCGTAGCCGATACCCAGCTGGCGGTAGGCGCGCGTGGTCTCGCCGATCGCCTCGGTCGGGAAGTCGGCAAAGCAGATCGAAATGTCCATTGCCGTGATGACCAGCTCGACGGCCTTGACGAAGCGCGCGCTGTCGAAGGTGCCGTCATCGCGCAGGAACTTCAGCAGGTTCATCGAGGCGAGGTTGCAGGAGGAGTTGTCCAGGCTCAGGTACTCCGAGCAGGGGTTACTTGCGCTGATGCGGCCGGTCTCGGAGTTGGTGTGCCAGTCGTTGATCGTGTCGTCGTACTGCATGCCGGGGTCGGCGCACTCCCACGCCGCCAGCGCGATCGAACGGAACAGCTCGCGCGCATCGACGGTCTCGACGACGCGGTTGTCCATCCGCGCCCGCAGCCCGAACTCCTTGCCTTCGGTGACGGCGGTCATGAAATCGTCCGACACTCGCACCGAGTTGTTGGCGTTCTGGTACTGCACGCTGACGATGTCGGCGCCGCCGAGGTCCATGTCGAATCCGGCGTCGCGCAGCGCCCGGATCTTGTCCTCCTCTCGCGCCTTCGTCTGCACGAATTCGGCGATGTCGGGGTGGTCGACGTCGAGCACGACCATCTTTGCCGCCCGCCGGGTCGCCCCGCCGGACTTGATGGTCCCGGCCGAGGCATCGGCGCCACGCATGAACGACACCGGCCCACTGGCCGTGCCGCCGGAGGAGAGCAGCTCCTTGCTGGATCGGATCCGGGACAGGTTGATGCCCGATCCGGAGCCGCCCTTGAAGATCAGGCCCTCCTCGCGGTACCAGTTCAGGATCGACTCCATCGTGTCGTCGACGGCGAGGATGAAACACGCCGAGACCTGCTGCGGCGCCGTCGTTCCGACGTTGAACCACACCGGCGAGTTGAAGCTAAACACCTGGTGCAGCAGCATCCAGGTCAGCTCCTCGCCGAACACGTCGGCATCCGCGATCGCCGCGAAGTAACCGTTGTCGATGCCGGCCTGCCGGTAGGCCGCGACGACCCGGTCGATCAGCTGGCGAAGGCTCGACTCGCGGTCGGCCGCACCCACGGCGCCGCGGAAGTACTTCGTCGTGACGATGTTCGCGGCGTTGATGCTCCAGAAGTCGGGGAACTGCACGCCGCGCTGCTCGAAGTTGA
>QHCD01000006.1 GCA_003244255.1 Pseudonocardiales bacterium
ACCAACGCGTGCGGACCGTCCTTCTTCATGTCGACCGTGAAGGTGCCCTCGAGACAGACCCCGATCGGCGCCTCGGTCGAGCGGCCACGAGACCAGCGGCTGCGCACCGCATCGGCCGTCGGCGGCTCCAGCCCGACGATGTCGAGGAAGCGCACCGCATGTGGCAGTGCGACGTCGCCTTCCTCGGTGCTCGCGTCCCGGATCGGGGCGAGCGCGCGCCCGAGCCGCTCGCACCACGAGGTGCTCACCTGGTCGGCGAGCACGCCGTCGGAGTCGTTGCCGTATCCCATGTGCACGAACAGCCGGGCCAGGTCCGTGGGATCGTAGCGGGCCACAACTCCGCACTCCTCCGGCAGCAGCCGTTCCTCAGCGTCGAGGCAGATCGCGTAGACACCGAGTCGCGGGCCGTCCTGCAAGACACTGGGCATGCCGGGCAGGGACCGCAACGCGCGCGAGCCGTCGAGCACGACCAGCGTCGCGCGCGCGGCCTCGGGAGGCAGCGCGCGATCCTTCGCCTGCTGCTTGCGCTGCGCGACGATCGAGACCAGTTCGTTCACCCGCCGCGCCGTCACCTCCGCGGTGGTGCCGGTGAGGGAGACGGTGCCACCGTCTTCGGGCTGGGCGTGCGGAATCCAGCGCAGCCACTCCCAGTCCCTCGCGCCGCGCTCGTTGGACAGCACGATCACCGAGAGGTCCTTCGGGCTGTGCAGGGTGACCGCCTGCGCGACCAGCCAGCGGGCGGTGCGGTGCAGCTGGTCCGGCGGGCCGGCGACGCCGAGCACACCCACCTCGCGCAACGGCACCGTCAGCGGCACGTTCGTCAGGTACGGCGCCTTCGGTGTGTCGTCGTTCGCCTTGATCTCACCGCCCTGGACCTCGATCGCCGACATCAGCCTGGTCAGGCCGAGACGCAGCACCAGCGCGTCCTGGTCGGCGCGGCGCCGCTCCCAGAGCCGGCGGCGGGGGCCGAGCGCAGTGACCAGGACGGACGCGGGATCTGGTGCGTCGTACCGCCGGGTATGCCGCTCGGTCTCCCCGGCGCTGCGGATCAGCTTGCGGGCGTCGGCGAGGAAGGTCTTGTAGTCGGCCAGCTGTTGGCGGTGGCTGCTCTTGCCGCTGCGCCGTTGGCTCACGACGTTGCCGAGCATCATCACGGGGGTCATCAGCACGAACAGCGCATACATCATGTTGTGCGTCACCGCGACCATGACGACACCCATGCCGACCGGCGCGAGCATGCCGATCACGGGGATCGGCTGCTTCGGCGGCTCGCCCGGCTGCGCTGGCAGCGTGATCGTGCGGCCGATCGGCGGCGGTGCCAGCCGCGGCGGCCGGTTGTACGCCAGCGTTCCGTCGTCGATCGGCACCAGCGACGCGTCCGGCGCCTCCGCGGCCACGAGTGAGAATCGGGAGTTGCCGACGCTGATCAGCTCGCTCGGGTGCAGGACGGCAGGGCCGGTCACGGCGCGGCGCTCGATGTCGGCCGGCGCCGCGCCATCGAACGGCGTCCATTCGACGGTCTGCGGGGTGATCTTCAATCGCGCCTGGCGCGGGGAAACCGTCGGATCCTCGACGTAGACATCGGCGTCGTGGGCGCTGCCCACGAGGTACTCGCCGAGCGGCAGCCGGTGCACCCGGCCGCTGTCGGGTCCGCCGACGACACGAACCTCGACGACCCCGCCGACGTCGAGGTCGTGCGTTCCGGCGCCCATCGAGCCGGCCGCGCCGGCCGGCCCGCCGAGCCCGACGATGGTGCCGTGCCGCAGCGGGCTGATCGTGATCGGCAGGTCGGGCTGCACCGGCCGCCCGGCGATCCACAGACCGGCCGCCGGCTCCGGCCGGCGCGTTCGCGCCCGGTCGATCGACGTCACGGTCCCGCCCAGCCCGCGGGTGCCCTCCACCGGCCCGCCCGCGCTGCCGAACCCCAGCGCCGCCCTGATCTGCCGCTCGACGTCGGCCACCGTGCACTCGGGCTCGGCGACGACCACGACGTCCTCGCGGCGCCGGCTGACCGCGTCGACCACGCTGAGCTGGATGTCCATGCGGCAGGCCTCCGTGGGGCCGGGCAGCGGCCCGCTGGCCGCCGCCGGGCCGTCGATCGTTCTGGACAGAGCCTACAAGTCACCCGGCAGGTCGCCGGCGCAGTCGCGGCCCGGCCGCCCGGGGCCGAGGATCCGAACCGGGCGATCGGAACCATCCGGGCGACTCGAACGCCTTACACTTGCCCCGGCGGCCGGCAACTGAGCAGACTCCGCAACCGACAGAGGACAGACGGCGCAGGTCAGATGACGACGAGTGTTCGGCCCACCAAGGAGACCGGGCGGCGCGGCAGCCGTGGCAACACCGGGCCCGACCGCATGCCGGTGCCCTCCCGGCAGCGACGCCCAGGCCTCGCGGCCCTCGCCCTGGTTCTGATCCTCGGCGGTGCCGCGCTCTCCGCTTACCTCGTCCTGCACAGCTCGCAGAAGGTGGCCCTCGTCGTCACCCGGACCGAGATCAAGGCCGGACAGCAGATCCCGGCGAGCGCGCTCGCCGAGGCACACATCGCCGCGCAGTTCGACCAGGCCGTGCCCTATCAGCCCTGGGCGTTCGCCGAGGCCGGCCAGCTGGTCGGGCAGTACGCAACGACGACGATCCCGGCCGGAACCATCCTCTCGCGCGCGATGGTAGCCAGGTCCCGGCCGTCGACATCGTGCACCGAGGTGACGGTCAGCGTCGCGAACGGCTTCTATCCCGCGGGCGGCGTGCATGCCGGCGACCTGGTCAAGCTCGTCTACTTCCCGAGCGCGAACAACACCGGCGGCGGCACCGGTGGCGGCGGGACGACGCCGGCGGCGCCCAAGGTGCCGAGCGTGATCGCGAACGCCGCCTACGTACTCGGGGTCGCCAACGGCTCCGGCACGTCGGGCGGGCAGACGGTCACGGTCTACGCCAACAACTCGGGGCAGACCGGGCAGACCGGAGACGACCTCACGATCGCGCAGGCCAACGCGCTCGGCGGCGTACAGGTGATCCGCTACCCCGCCGACACCCCGGTGCCCTCCGACCTGCAGAAGTGCGGACACTAGGTGGTCGGGTGGGCCTGATCGCGATCGCCGCCGACAAGGGTGCGCCCGGCGTCACGACGGTAGCCGTCAGCCTGGCCGCGGTGTGGCCGCGGCGGGCGATCGTCGCCGAGCTCGATCCCTTCGGCGGCGACATCGCCTTCCGGCTGCGCGGTCCGCGTGGCGTGCCGCTCTCGCCGGAGACCGGCATGCTGAGCCTCGGCCTGGCCGCTCGGCGCGGCGCCGATCCGCAGCAGGTCTTCGAGCACGTGCAGCGGCTCGACGGCGGCCTCGAGGTGCTGCTCGGCCTGTCCTCCTCGGATCAGGGCGCCGGCATGGGCACCCTGTGGGAACCGATCGCGCAACTGCTCGACCGGGTGCCCGACATCGACGTCATCGGCGACTGCGGCCGGCTCTACCACGGCGCGCCGACGCTCGACGTGTGCCGGGAGGCGACGGCGGTGGTGCTCGTCGTCCGGCCGACCATCGACTCGGTTGCGCACCTGCGCTCGCGAGCGGCGATGCTCGCATCGCACCTGCGCAGCGGCGCCGTAGGCACCGGCGGAACTCCGCTGTTCGTCGTCGTGGTCACTGGAGCCCGCGACGACCGCTCGCCGAAGGAGATCCAGCACGTGCTCGGGACGGCGCAGGTCCCGGCCACGGTCATCGGCCGGATCGCGCACGATCCGCGGGGGGCGGGCATGCTGGAAGGGGAGTGGATAGGCCGGCTCGACCGCTCGCTGCTGATCCGCTCGGCCCGCGCCGTGGCCGCCCGGCTGGCGCGGGTGACGTCGGTGCAGGCCGCCGTCTGATCGCGGTCTGATAGCGGGCCGACGCCGGCCGGGAGAACTGGGGGAGCGGGATGGACCACCTACTGGTGCGGCGGCTGCGCACCGAGGTCGCCGAGATGGTGGCGGTGCAGCGGCGCGACGACGCCGCCGCCGGCGTCTCGATGTCGGCCGAGGACGAGCGGCAGTACGCGCGGTCGCTGATCGCCCGGGCACTGGCCGACCACGCACGCGGCGAGATCGAGGGCGGCCGGATCCCACCGACAGCCGACGAGGAGGAGGACCTGCTCCTCGCCGTCCACGCCGCGCTGTACGGCGTCGGCCGGCTGCAGCCGCTGCTCGACGACCCGATGATCGAGAACGTCGACATCAACGGCTACGACAACGTCTTCGTCGGCTACGCCGACGGACGTGAGGTCAAGGTCGAGCCGGTGGCCGAGAGCGACGACGAGCTGGTGGAGCTGGTCCAGACGCTCGGCGCGTACTCGGGACTGTCCAGCCGGCCGTTCGACACCGCCAACCCGCAGCTGGACCTCCGGCTGCCCGACGGGTCGCGGCTCTCGGCCGTGATGGAGGTGTGCGATCGGCCGTCGGTCTCGATCCGCCGGGCCCGGCTGCCGAAGGTGTTCCTGGCCGATCTCGTCGGCAACGGCACCATCGATTCGGGGATGGCGGCGTTCCTTCGAGCCGCGGTCCTGGCCCGCAAGAACATGATGATCGCCGGCTCGACGAACGCCGGGAAGACGACGCTGCTGCGGGCGCTCGCCAACGAGATCCCGGAGGAGGAGCGCCTGATCACCGTCGAGCGCGCGCTGGAGCTCGGGCTCGGTGAGTTCCCCGACCTGCATCCGAACGTGGTGGCGTTCGAGGAGCGGCTGCCCAACTCCGAGGGCCTCGGCTTCATCTCGATGGGCGAGTTGGTACGCCGCAGCCTGCGCATGAACCCCAGCCGGGTGATCGTCGGCGAGGTGCTCGGCGACGAGATCGTCACCATGCTCAACGCCATGAGCCAGGGCAACGACGGCTCGCTGTCGACGATCCACGCGAACTCATCGGTCGAGGTGTTCAACCGGATCGCAACGTACGCGCTGCAGGCACAGGAGCGGCTGCCGTCGGAGGCGACGATGCTGCTGATAGCGGGCGCCATCGACTTCGTGATCTTCATCGAGCGCCGCAACGACTTCACGTCCGGTGGCCTGCTGCGTCGGTATGTCTCCAGTGTCCGCGAGGTCAACGGCGTCGACGGCCGGGTGATGTCCAGCGAGGTGTGGGCTCCTGGCCCCGACGGCCGCGCTGTCGTGCACGCACCCATCGCGTGCCTGCCCGATCTCGAGGCCGCCGGGTACAGCCCGGACGCGCACGGACGCTGGGCCGGCTGATGGGCAGCGACGGCCTGCTCGCGCTGATCGCCGGCGCGCTAGCTGGCGGCGGCGTGCTGCTGCTCATCAGTGCGCTGATGGGCCGCCAGCCGATCGAGGGCGAGGATTCCCGCCCGCCGCTCTTGGCCGGCAGCAGCAGCTCGGACCTGGTGAAGCAGGCCGGGATCGCCGTCGTCGCCGGGCTGCTGGTGTTCGTGATCACCGGCTGGATCGTGGCGACCGCCGCCGCGGCAGTCTTGGGGTTCTTCTTCCGGTCGCTGGTGGGCGGCGCGCGGGCGGCCCGGGTGGAGATGAAGCGGCTGGAGGAGCTGGCCTCGTGGACCGAGTCGCTGCGCGACACGATCGCCGGCGCCGTCGGTCTGGAGCAGGCGATCCCGGTGTCGGTCAACGCCGCGGGCCCGGCGATCCGGCCGAACCTGATGCTGCTGGTGGACCGGCTGCGGACCCGCGAGCCGCTCGCCGACGCGTTGCTGAAGTTCGCCGCAGACCTCGACGATCCGTCGGCGGACCTGATCCTCGCTGCGCTGATCCTCAACGCCCGGCTGCGCGGGCCTGGCCTGCGTGACGTGCTCGGCGCGCTGTCCCAGGCCGCCCGCGAGGAGCTGGACATGCGCGGCCGGATCGAGGCCAGCAGGCGGTCCACCCGCCGGAGCGTGCAGATCATCGTCGCGGTGAGTGCCGTGGTGATCCTCGGCGTGACCGTGCTGAGCCCGAACTACGTGTCGGCCTACAACGATCTCGTCGGGCAGCTGATCCTGCTGGTCGTGTTCGGGTTGTTCACCGTCGGCCTGCTCTGGCTGCGGGGATTGGCCGCGTACGAGGTGCCGGAGCGGTTCCTCACCAGCCAGTCGGCCGTCCCGGCCGCGCTGCGACTGCGGGAACCGGCATGAACACATCGCTGCTCGTCGGGCTGCTCGGCGGTGCCGCCGTGGGTGCCGGGCTGCTGCTCTTCGCCCTGTCGTTGCGGCCGGCCCGGCCGAGCCTCGCCACCTCGCTGGCCCAGATCGACGCCGGCCGTGAAGTCTCGACGCAGACGATCTCCACGACCGCGATCAACGAGGGCCTGTCCGGCTGGCGCACGTCGCTCGGGTCGCGGTTGTCGGCAGCCCTGACGGCGCGTGGCGTCCGGCTGCTCTCGGTCCGCTCCGACCTCGCTGTGATGGGCCGCTCGATGGAGGGCTTTCTCGCGACGACGGTGTTGCTCTCGGTCGGCGGGCTGGTGTTCGGCCCGTTCCTCTACGGCGCGATGGATGTCGTCGGCGCCTCGCTGCCGGCGCCGCTCGTGGTGCTCGTGACCCTGTTGTTCGTCATCCTCGGGCTTGCCCTGCCCGCCGCGACCCTCACCCGGGAGGCGGCCGCCCGGCGTCGGGACTTCCGGCACGCGGTCGGCTCCTTTCTCGACCTGGTCGCGATGAACCTGTCCGGCGGCCGTGGCGTCCCGGAGGCGCTCGGCGCCGCCGCCGGCATCGGGGGCGGCTGGCCGTTTGCGCGGATCCGGGACGCGCTGGCTTTCGCCCGGCTGCAGGGGCTCACCCCGTGGGCCGCACTCGGCCGGCTCGGCGAGGAGCTGTCGATCGAGGAGCTGCGCGATCTTGCCGCGGCGCTCACCCTGGTGGCCGACGACGGCGCCAAGATCCGAGCGTCGCTCGGTGCCCGGGCGGCCACCCTGCGACGACGGGAGCTGGCCGAGATCGTGGGCAAGGCCGAGGAGCGTTCCCAATCGATGATCGTCGCCCAGCTGGTGATCTGTTTCGGGTTCCTGCTCTTCCTCGCCTACCCCGCCGTCTCCCGGATCTTCAAGTCTTAGCGGTGCCACGTGTCGGTCAGAACGAATTGTGTCGGGAACGAACTTTGCGGAACCAGCGCGGCGTAACGCGGGTCAGAACGGGTAGAGGACGCGAAGCCAGACATAACCGCCGCCGACCTGATTGGTCATACTCCCAACCGACAGGGTTGACCGCAGCGGCTCAGCCGCTCACGAAGGAGACACATCGTGATCCGCTCGGAACTGGCCGCCTGTCACCTGGTGGTTGCCTTCATCCGCACCCGGCTCGAGCCGCTCCGCAAGCGCAGCGAGCGCGGCGCGTCGGCCGTGGAGTGGGCCATCATCGCGGCCATCACGGTAGCGTTGGCCATCCTGATCGGCGGTCTGATCATCAAGAAGGTCAACCAACAGCAGTCCTGCATCAACGGAACGCAGTCCAACTGCACCGGTAAGTGACCGACCCGGCTGACCATGCGCTCCCCTTGCCGCGACGCCCCTGCGGGCCAGCCGGGCCTGCGCGCCCGGCTGGCCCGGTGCCGCGGTGACGCGGGGGCGGGCAGCCTGGAGTTCGCGCTCATCACGCCGGCGTTCCTCGCCATCACCTTCCTGGTGATCCAGGCGGCGCTGGCCTACGAGGCGCAGAACATGCTCAACGCCAGGGCGCAGTCGATCGGGCTCACGGTCCGATCCTGCGCCACCTACGGCGACGCCAACTGCCAGAGCTCGGCCGTGCCGAGCAGCGCCCAGATCGACTCCGCGGCTCAGAACATCATCCACGGCTACGACAATTCGGGGACGGTGCTCACCAGCACGACCGGATCGGCCGGACTCGAGGGCAACGACCGTGTCATCCGGGTGCAGCTCACCGGCCAGCCGATCGAGCTGCTCGGGTTCGGCGTCAAGGAGCGCACCGCGGTCAACACCGGCACCTACGAGGGCTTCCGGCCGGCGGGGTGAGGAATGAAGTGGCGCAGACGGCACCGGCCGGCCGGTGATCGCGGAGCCTTCGCGCTCGAGTTCGCGATCATCGCCCCGTTCATCGCGCTGATCATCGCCGTCATCATCAGCTACGGCGAGGTCGAGAGCTCGCAGAGCCAGATCGAGGACGCCGCCCGGTCCTCGGCGCGGATGCTGACCAGCCAGAACGTCACCGATCCGGGCGTGGCCCGCGCGCTCGCGCAGACTGCGCTGACCGACGCGACGAGCGAGGACAGCAACCTCACCGGTTGCGGCGTCAGCAACGTCGTGCGCGTCGCGATCGGCGCCAACAACGCCGGGGCGATGCAGGTGACGGTGCGATGCAGCACCTCGACGATGCTGGGCATCGACTGGACCAAGAGCGCGACGGCGACCTCGCCGCTCGACCCGTACCGGGCCACGCCGTGAGCCGCCCAGCGGGTCGCCGGCGCCGGGATCACGGCGCGTCGGCGGTGTTCTTCGCGATCCTGGCGGTGCCGATGCTGCTGCTCTTCGGCCTCGTCGTCGACGGCGGTCGGGCGATCGCCGACCGGCAACGGGCTGGCGATGTGGCGCTCGAGGCGGCCCGGCAGATCGTCAGCCAGTGCGACCAGAACGCGATCTACACCAACGGCGGCATCTGCGAGGTCGCGGTCGCCGACACGTCCAGGTTGTGCGCGGGCGCGGAACGGTACGTCAGCAGCTATGGAATCGGCACCGACGGCGACCACGGCGTCAGCTATGCGATCGAGCGACCGTCGGACTGCCAGCTGAAGCAGGGCGACGGGCAGCACGCCCGGGCCGCCGAGGTCAGGGTGTGCGCCAAGGCTTCGACCTATATACTACAAATGGCCGGTTTAGGTAGCATACACCAATGCGCCACCGAAACGGCCGAAGCCGTCACCGCGGTCGGCTGAGCGAACCGCCCGGCTGCGACGTCGTTGGACAGGAGGTGAGGCCGCCGTGACCAGGCCGTTGACCGGGGCGCCGCTGCGCGGCGCCCGCCGAGTCAACCGCCGCGGCGACACCGCGCGCGGGCTGGCCGCGACCGTGGTCATGCTGGTGGCCGCCCTCGGTATCCCGGCCGGCCTGCTGTTCGCGTTCGGGAACCCGCTGCCGGCATCGGCCGCGGCGAGCGTCCTGCACGGGATCATCTCCTCGGAATTCATCGTCGACGTCGTCGTCTGCGTCGTCTGGATCGCGTGGGCGCAGTTCACGGCGTGCCTCGTGAGCGAGCTGGTTGCCGGTCTCCGCGGCTCCGGCCTGCCGAGGCGGATCCCTCTCGCCGGTGCCCAGCAGGACCTTGCCCGCCGGCTGGTCACGGCGGTGCTGCTGCTCGCAACCGCGGCGCACGGCCTGCACAGTGCACCCGGCCCGGGCGGCGTCAGCGAGCGCCCCGGGGTCGGCATCGTCAACCCGATCGACCACGCCATCGCGGGCGTCGGTGCCCAGACGCTGGGCAAGGCCACCGCCGCAGCCGCCCAGGCCGGTGGAGCGGCCGCCCGGGGGTCGGCCACCGAGACCGGTACGGCAAGCGGCCGAGAGCACGCGGTCCCGGCGGGTCAGTCCCGGGCCGCGGCGACCAAGGAGTACGTCGTGATGCCGCCGCAGGGGCGCCACCACGACAGCCTCTGGGACATCGCGCACCGCTACCTCGGTTCGGGCGCGCGCTACAAGGAAATCTATGAGCTGAACAAGGGCCGGTTGCAGCCGGACGGCCAGCGGCTGACGCTGGAGAACCTGATCCGTCCCGGCTGGACGCTGATCCTGCCGGCCGATGCGCACGGCGACGGCCTGATCGAGGTGAGCACTGGCGCAGCGTCGTCCAGCATGCAGACCCTGCCGCCGCCGCCCACCCGTGCGCAGACCACTGCGTCACCTAGCGGCGGTCAGGCAGCAGCGCATCACGGCCCCGCCGTCCCGACCGGTTCCGCTGCCCAGCCGGCACCGGGGTTGCCCGCTGCCCAGCCGGCACCGGGGTTGCCTGCTACCCAGCCGGTCGCCGTGAGCGGGCAGCTCGACCAGCCCGGCGCCACGGCCGCGAGCAGGGACGGAACCAACGCCCACGTCGTCGGCGCACCGGCCGGCCCGGCCGCCTCGGCGCTGCCGTCGGGCACCGAGGCGCGGGCGCCCGAGCGCTCGCCGAACGTGCCGTGGGACATCGTCGGCGCCGAGCTGCTCGCCGCCGGCGTGCTCGAGGCGCTGATCGCGATGCGACGACGGCGCAAGGGTGGCCGCAGGGTCGGGTCCGCCGTGCCCGGCCCGGACGCCGCCGCCGCCGGCGCGGAGGTCGCCGTCCGGCTCGGTGCCGACGCCGGCAGCGCCGACTTCGTCGACCACGCGCTGCGTGCGCTCGCGGCCGGACTGGCCGAGCAGGACCGTGCCGTACCCGAGATCTTCGCAGCCCGGCTCACCCCCGAGCGGCTGGAGCTGATGCTCGCGGTTCCACAGCAGAAGGCGCCGCTGCCGTTCGTGGCCGACGACGACGGCGCCGTGTGGTCGGTCGGCCGGGATGCATCGCTGCCCGCCGTCGACGGCGTCACCGCACCGCTGCCCGGGCTGGTCTCGATCGGCGGCGACGGCACCGGCCGCGTGTTCGTCGACCTGGAGGCGGCCGGTGGCCCGATCTGCGTGCACGGCGACCCGGACGTCGCCCGCTCCGTCGTCGCGGCGGCCGCGGTAGAACTGGTGACCAACCGGTGGTCGGACGACATGCGGGTCACGCTGGTCGGATTCGGCGGCGCGCTCGCGCCGATCGACCCCGGCCGGCTCCGCTGCGCCGCCACCCTCGACGACGCGCTCGACGACATCACCGACCGGCTCTCAGACGCCACCCAGGCGATGAGCCACGCGGGCGTCGAGTCGGTGCTCACCGGCCGGGTCAAGGGCAGCGGCGCCTATCCGCCCGAGTTCGTCGTGCTCGCCGCACCGCCGAACCCCGACGCGCTCGCCACGCTGCGGTCCTGGGCGCGGACCAACGGCCGGTCGCCCATCGGCGTGCTGATCGCCGGCGACGTCGATACGGCACGCTGGCGGTTCGACGTCGGCGCCGACGGAATCCTCGAGGCCGGCGTGCTGGGGCTGCGGGTCGGCGCCCAGCAGCTCTCACCCGGCAGCTACGCGGCGATCGCGCGGCTCATCCAGTCCGAGGCCGCGGCGATCCGGGCAAGCGAGGCGCCCGCCCCGCCCGCCGTCGTTCCCCAGCCGGACCTGCCGGTGGCGCAGCGCACGGCGGTGCATCCGGTGCTGCCGCGCCCGGTCGACCCCGCGGCGACGAAGGTCCTGGTGCGGATCTTCGGCGAACCCGCGGTCGACTGCGCGGAACTGCCGCCCGGCACGCCGCTGGCCATCGAGATCGTCACCTTCGTCGCGCTGCACGGCGAGGTGAGCCCGCGCGCGCTGGCCGGCGCCGTCTGGCCCTACGGCGTCACCCAGGCCGAGCGGGACGCCGCGATCGGGCGGGCCGCCGAGTGGCTGGGCACCGCACCCGACGGCGATCCTCGGCTGCGGTTGTCCGACGGCGGCCGGCTCACGCTCTCGCCCGACGTGGCCCTGGACTGGCACCTGTTCATCGAGCTCTCCCGCCGCGACGATGACGCGTCCGTGCTCGACGGTCTCGGCTACGCCCGAGGCCCGCTGGCCGAGCCGCGAGCGCCTCGCCGCTACGCCTGGCTGGCCCGCGACGCCGTCAGCGAGGAGCTGCCGGCCTACACCGTCGACATCGCGCACGGCGTCGCCGCGGACTACCTGGATCGCGGCGAGTACGACGGCGCCGCGGCGGCCACCAAGGCCGGCCTGCGGGTCGACCCGCGCAGCCGCGAACTCTGGGACCAGCTGGTGGCAGCGGTCCGCGGGCGCGACGGAGCCGGCGCGGCCGCCGTCGTCGAGGCCGCGCGGGACTCGGCGCTGCGGGGCGACGAGGAGCGGGAACTGCTGTCGGCCTGACTAGTTTCCGGGCGCGGTGCCGGGCCGGGTCATGCCGAGCACGTCGAGGGCGGCGTCGAGCTGCTCTTCCGTCAGCCTGCCGTCGCGGACGTAGCCACGCTCGATGACGATCTCGCGAATCGTCTTCTGCTGCGCCAGCGATGCCTTCGCGACCTTCGCGGCCTCGTCGTAGCCGATGTAGGCGTTCAAGGGTGTGACGATCGACGGCGATGATTCGGCGTATTCGCGGCAACGCTCGACGTTGGCCGTGATGCCGTCGATGCAGCGCTCGGCGAACAGGCGGGAGATCGCCGCGAGCAGCCGGGTCGACTCGAGCAGGTTGCGGGCGATGACGGGCAGCATGACGTTGAGCTCGAGGTTGCCGGCCGCCGCGCCGAATGCAACCGCGGCGTCGTTGCCGATCACCTGTGCCACGACCTGGCAGACGGCCTCCGCGATGACCGGGTTCACCTTGCCCGGCATGATCGACGACCCCGGCTGCAGGTCCGGCACCGCGATCTCGCCGAGGCCGGCACGTGGGCCGGAGCCCATCCAGCGAACGTCGTTTGCCATCTTGTAGAGGCTGACGGCGATGGTGCGGAGCACGCCTGATGCCTCGACCAGCGCGTCCCGCGATCCCTGCGCTTCGAAGTGGTCGCGCGCCTCCGAGAGCGGCAGCGCCAGGTCGGATGCGAGCTTGGCGATGATCTCGCCCGCCAGGCCGGCCGGTGCGTTGATGCCGGTTCCCACGGCGGTGCCGCCGAGCGGCAGCTCGCCGATCCGCGGCAGCGCGTCGCGCAGCCGCTCGACGCCGTACCGCACGGCCGCGCCGTAGCCACCGAACTCCTGCCCGAGCGTCACCGGCGTCGCGTCCATCAGGTGTGTGCGGCCGGACTTCACGACGTCGGCGAACTCGATCGCCTTGGCCTCCAACGACTCCGCGAGCAGGTCCAGGGCCGGGATCAGGTCGCGCACGATGGTGCGGGTCACCGCGATGTGGATGGCTGCCGGGAACTGATCATTGGAGGAGAACGGGTTGTTGACGTCGTCGTTCGGGTGCACCGGCCGGCCGAGCCGCTGCTGCGCGATCGTCGCGATGACCTCGTTGGCGTTCATGTTGGAGCTGGTGCCCGAACCCGTCTGGAAGATGTCGATCGGGAACTGGTCGTCGTGCTCGCCGCGGGCCACTTCGGCGGCGGCGTCGTGAACGGCCGCCGCCATGTCGGCGTCGAGCATGCCGCGGTCGCCCTTCATCGCGGCACAGCAGCCCTTGATCGAGGCGAGCGCGCCGATCAGTGCGCGGTCGATCCGCAGGCCTGACACCGGGAAGTTCTCGACGGCGCGTTGGGTCTGCGCCCGCCACTTCGCGTCGACGGGCACCCGCACGTCGCCCATCGAGTCGTGTTCGATCCGGAACTGGCCAGCCGTCACTGCTGTCTCCTCGTCAAGCCCGTCAAGCCCGTCAAGATCCGCCCAGACTCGCCGAGATCCGGATCTGCCACGGGTGGGACCGCCGTGCGCGGTGGTAAATCCGGATCTCGCGGGGGTGGTGGGCATTGGGCGCGGTGGGCATCGGTCGGGGTGGGCATCGGTCGGGGTGGGCATCGATGGGGGTGGCTAGTCGAAGTCGATCGAGCTGTAGGCGCGCAGCTTTGTGAGCTGGTGCGCGCTGTCGATGTGGCGGATCGTGCCGCTCTTGGACCGCATCACGATGGACTCCGTACGGGCGCCGCCGGCGCGGTACCGGACCCCCCGCAGCAGTTCGCCGTCGGTGATGCCGGTGGCAACGAAGAACACGTTGTCACTCGCCACCAGGTCATGCAGGTTCAGCACCCGGTCGAGGTCGTGTCCGGCGTCGAGCGCGCGCCTGCGTTCGACGTCGTCGCGTGGCCACAGCCGGCCCTGCAGGGTGCCGCCCAGGCAGGCCAGCGCGCAGGCGGCGATGATCCCCTCCGGCGTGCCGCCGATGCCCAGCATCAGGTCGACTCCGGTGTTGTCGCTCGCCGCCATGATCGCGCCCGCAACATCGCCGTCGGAGATGAACCGGATCCGCGCCCCCGCCTCGCGTACCTCGCGCACCAGGACCTCGTGCCGTGGCCGGTCGAGAATCACGACGGTGACGTCGCCCACCTGGTCACCCTTGGCCTTCGCGACCCGGCGGATGTTCTCGGCCACCGGCACGGTCAGGTCGACGACGCCAGCCGCCTCCGGCCCGGTGGCGAGCTTGTCCATGTAGAAGACCGCGGACGGGTCGTACATCGTGCCGCGCTCGGCAACCGCGAGCACCGCGATCGCGCTCGGCATCCCCTTCGCCATCAGCGTCGTACCGTCGATCGGGTCGACGGCGACGTCGCACTCCGGTCCGGTTCCGGCGCCCACCTGCTCGCCGTTGTAGAGCATGGGCGCCTCGTCCTTCTCGCCCTCGCCGATGACCACGGTGCCGCGCATGGAGACGGTGGTGATCAGCGCCCGCATGGCGTCGACCGCCGCACCGTCGCCGCCGTTCTTGTCGCCGCGGCCCACCCAGCGGCCGGCGGCCATCGCCGCTGCTTCGGTGACCCGCACCAGCTCGAGCGCGAGATTTCGATCTGGTGCCTCGTGGTGGACGGCGAGCTCCGACGGCACGTCGGTCATCGCGCCGTCCGTGGTTCGGGCCGCATCACGGGGCTCTGCGTGTCATCGGTCGTCTCCTGTGGTCGGTCCTCCCAGCGCTCCCCATGCCGGGCCGTAGCCCCGAGTCTCCCAGACCGGGCGCTCGGCGCGCCGCGGCGTCGGCGAGGATACGTCGGGTGAGCGAGCCGTCCGCCGATCCGCAGCCGACCGGGACGCCGGCACGGCCGGTCGCGACGCGCGGTGCCGGGGGTACGGCGAAGAACATGGTGTGGACGCTCCTGCCGCTCGTCGCGCTCGTCGTCGTCGTCACGCTCGTGTTCGCGCCGCGCGGTCACCATCCGCTGCCGACGGTCGACCCGCAAGCCGACATCGGCTTCGCCCGGCACCAGGCGAAGGAGCCGGTGCCCGTTGCCCGCGGGCTCGGGGCCGGCTGGCGGGTGACCAGCAGCTCGGTCCTCGACCGCGCGCCGCTGACGCTGCGGATCGGCTACCAGACGCCCTCGGGCGGCTTCGCCCGCTACGCCGACAGCGTGGGTGCGCTCCCGGCGTTGCTCGCGGCCAACCTGTCCGACCCGCACCGGACCGGCGTCGTCCGCATCGGCGACCGGTCCTGGACGTCCTACGGCGGCGCCAGCGGGCAGGGCGGGCTCGCCACCCGCATCGGCACGATATCGGTGGTGGTCAGCGGAACCGCGCCGACGACCGAGCTGCGGGCGCTCGCGGCCAGTCTCGCGCCGTGAATGGGCTGGTGTCAGCCGCGGTCGTCATCGGGCTCGGTCGCGGGCCGGTCGGCTGGTTCATCGGCCGGTTCGGTCGCGGCCGAGATGGCGGTGCGGGCGCCGTCGAGCCAGCGCTCGCAGTGGTCGGCCAGCTCCTCGGCGCGCTCCCACAGGGTGAGGGACTCCTCCAGGCTCTGCCCGCCGGCCTCCAACCTGCCGACGATCGCCGCCAGCTCGGCGCGGCCAGCCTCGTAGCTATCCGGCGCCGTCACGGGGTGCTGCCCGTCGCCGTTGCCGACAGCGTGCCCTCGGCCAGCCGGATGGACAGCGACTCACCGCTCTCGGCGTCCGCGGCGCGGCGCAACACCGTGCGGTCCACCCGGTGCACGACCGCGTAGCCGCGGGCGAGCGTCGCATGCGGACTGAGCGCCCGGGCGCGGGCCCTGGTGTGCATCAGGTCGGCGGCCGCGCGGTCGAGGCGTTCGGTGGCGCAGCGGCGGGCCCTGGCACGCAGCGCATCGAGCCGGTCGCGCTCGGTGCCGACCCGGGCCCGGACCGCGGCCCTGGCCTGCGCCCGGCGCCGCGCCAGCGCTGCCAGCTCCTCGGCGTAGGCGGGCACGATCCGCTTGCCCGCATCGGTCGGGGTCAGCGCGCGCACGTCGGCGACCAGATCCACCAACGGCGTGTCCGGCTCGTGCCCGATGGCGCTGACGACGGGCGTGGCCGCGGCGGCGACCGCGCGGCACAGTGCCTCGTCGCTCCACGGCAGCAGGTCCTGCACCGACCCCCCGCCGCGGGCGAGCACGATGACGGCGACGTCGCGGTCGGCGTCGAGCCGGCGAAGTGCCGCGATCACACCAGCTGCCGCCCCGGCGCCCTGCACGGCGACGTTCTCGATCCGGAACCGCACCGCCGGCCACCGCGCCGTCGCGGTCTCGACGACGTCGCGTTCGGCGGCGCTGGCCCGGCCGGTGACCAGGCCGATGCAGCCGGGCAGGAACGGCAGCGGTCGTTTCCGCTCGGCGGCCAGCAGCCCTTCGGATGCGAGCAGCCGCTTCAGCGCCTCCAGCCGGGCCAGCAGCGCGCCGACGCCGACCGGTCGCAGCTCTGCGGCCCGCAGCGAGAGGATGCCTCGGCCGGCGTAGAACTCCGGCCGGGCCCGGCAGACGACCCGGGTGCCGTCGCTGATCTGCGTTCCGGCGAGCACCTCCGGCGGGCAGGTGACGCTGATCGACATGTCGGCGCTGGGGTCCCGCAGCACCAGGAACACGATCCGGGCGCCCCGGCGCCGGCTGACCTGCGCCACCTCGCCCTCGACCCACACCTCACCGAGCCGGCCGACCCACTCGGCGATCTTGCGTGCCACGGTGCGCACCGGCCACGCGGCCTCGGGCGTCGTCGGATTCGGCATCAGCGCTCGCGCTGGTTGGCCAGCCGGTTCTGCAGCATGGTCAGGTACGGCGGCCGGTTCCGCCGGCGTTCCTCGTAGGCCAGCAGTGCCTCGAGCTGGCGGGTCGAGAGCGACCGGAGCCGCGCCCGCAGCGCGGCGATGGAGAGGTCGTCGTAGCCCTCCACCGGAGCAGCCGCGGTGCCGGCCGCGGTGCCGCCCGCCGGGTCTGGCCCGGAACCCGGCACCGGATCGTCCGCCAGGTCTGCCACTAGATCGTCGTCGAAGGTCGCCCACCCCGGCCTCGAATCGTCGTCGGATTGCAGCTGGGCCAGCAACTCATCGCCGCGGACGACGAGGTCGGCGTAGCGCTGCTGCGCCGCGAGCGAGGCCTGCAGCACGGTGCTGACCGCGACCACCGGCAGCGCGACCAATCGCTTGGGCGCTCGCCGCGCCTCGTCGATGGTGGCCGCGGCGAGACCAGCGAGTGCTCGCAACGGCGTCGGTATGACAGAACTCATGGCCTCCAGGGTGCCCTATTCCCACCGATCGGAGAGCCGGCGCCCCCACCCACGTACGATCGAGACATGCCCGAACCGACGCGACGCGTCCTGCTGGCCAAGCCACGCGGCTACTGCGCCGGCGTCGACCGAGCCGTCGTCGCGGTGGAGCGGGCGCTGGAGCAGTGCGGCCCGCCGGTGTACGTGCGGCACCAGATCGTGCACAACGCGCACGTCGTCCGCAGCTTGGAGCAGCGTGGCGCGGTGTTCGTCGAGGAGACCGACGAGGTGCCCGAGGGAGCCACGGTCGTGTTCTCCGCCCACGGCATCGCGCCGAGCGTCCGCGTCGACGCCCAAGCCCGATCGTTGAAGACGATCGACGCGACCTGTCCGCTCGTGACCAAGGTGCACGCGGAGGCGCGCCGGTTTGCCGCGGCCGACTACGACATCCTGCTGATCGGGCATGCGGGCCACGAAGAGGTCATCGGCACCACCGGCGAGGCGCCGGACCGCATCCACCTCATCGACGGGCCCGACGACGTCGCGAAGGTGCAGGTGCGTGATCCCGAGCGAGTCGTCTGGCTGTCGCAGACCACCCTCTCGGTGGACGAGACCCTGGCCACCGTCGCATTGCTCAAGCGCCGCTTTCCCGCTCTCGCTGCCCCGCCGAGCGACGACATCTGTTACGCGACGCAGAACCGCCAGTCCGCGGTCAAGGTGCTGGCGCCGGAGTGCGACCTGGTGATCGTTGTCGGCTCGGGCAACTCCTCGAACTCGGTCCGCCTGGTCGAGGTCGCGCTCGACGCCGGCGCGAGCGATGCCCGGCTGGTCGACGCCGCGAGCGAGATCGACGCTCGGTGGCTCGACGGCGTGGGCACGGTGGGCGTGACCAGCGGTGCGTCGGTTCCAGAGGTGCTGGTGGCCGACGTGCTCGGCTGGCTGGCCGAGCGGGGCTGGGAGGACGTCAGCGAGGTTTCGGCGGCCGAGGAGCGGCTGACGTTCGCGCTCCCGCGCGAGCTGCGGTCCGCCCGCCGCGCCGTGGGGTCCCCGTCGTCCTGACGACCGTCAGGAGTGCGGGCTGAGGCGGCGCAGCAGTGCGATCAGCAAGCCCGCGCCCACCGCGGCGGCGATGGCGGGGAAGCCGTGGGCGAGGTAGGCGGCCGTGAGGTCGACGGCGCTGTTCGACGTCGTCAGCACGGTGACCATTGCGAGCACCAGACAGGTCAGGGGCGGGCTGACGACGACGTAGAACACCTGGCTGCGGCGAGCCGCGAAGCTCGCGACGACGACGCCGGCGATCAGGCAGCCGGCGAAGAGCGTGCGCAGCCCGTCGCCGGTAACGATGTCGATGGCGCCGCCGACGCCAGCGATCACGAAGGCGAGCAGTGCCGCGGCGAGGCCCGGCAGCCCGCTCTCGATGCTGGTTGCCCCCGCCCGCGACGGGTTCCGTCGGTCCGGGCGCACAGTCGTCGACACCATCCTCCTCTTCCCGGACGTCCTTCCGGGCGCTCTCGGGCGCTCTCTGGCGCCGGGTGCACCCAGATCGCCAGTCGGTACCAACGGTAGACGCTGAGCGGCGCCGGACGTTGGCACCGCGGCACAAGTCATCCGGCGCGCCGAACCCGGCCCGTCAGCGCGTGCCGGTGGGCCGCTGTGCCGCCGCCTTGGCCGCTCCGGAGCGGGCAGCGGGCGCCCACGATTCCGACCCTGGCAGCGCGATCAGCGCCTCGCGGGAAGAGGCAAGGAGCTCCGGGGCTTCCAGCTGGCGGGGCACGACGGTGAGCTGGTCGGGCGTCTCGAGCTCGGCATCGCTCACCTTCAGGTCGGTGAGCCGGCGCGCGCTCACCAGCACCCGGCTCTCCAGCGACGACACCGTCTCGTTGTAGCTCTGCACCGCCTTGCCGAGCTGGCCGCCGAGCTTGGCGACGTGGTTGCCCATCGTGGCGAGGCGGCCGTGCAGCTCCCTGCCCAGCTGGTGGATCTTCGCCGCGTTCGCCGCCAGCGCCTCCTGCCGCCAGGTGTAGGCGACGGTGCGCAGCAACGCGATCAGCGTCGACGGCGTCGCGATGACGACGTTGCGCTCGAACGCGTGCTCCAGCAGCGACGGGTCGGTGTCCAGGGCCGCGTTCAGGAACACCTCGGCCGGCACGAACATCACCACGAACTCCGGCGAGGGGACGAAGTGCTCCCAGTAGGACTTGGCCGCCAGCCGGTCGACGTGCTCACGCAGGTGCCGTGCGTGTGCCTTCAGCCGGGCGGTCCTGGTCGCGTCGTCGGGAGCCTCCATGGCGTCGAGGAACCCGATGAAAGACACCTTCGCGTCGACGACGATCTGCTTGCCGCCGGCGAGGCGCACGACGACGTCGGGGCGCACCGTGCGGTCGTCGTCGTCGCTCGTGCTGGCCTGGGTGACGAAGTCGCAGTGCTCGATCATGCCCGCGGTGCGCAGGATCTGCTCCAGCTGCAGCTCACCCCAGCGGCCCCGCACCTGCGGCGCACGCAGCGCGGTGACCAGCTGCCGCGTCTCGGACTCCAGCCGGGCCGACGTATCGCGCATCGCGCCGACCTGCTCCAGCAGCGCGCGGTACGAGCCGACCCGCTCGCGCTCGACCGACTGCATCTGGTTCTCGACCTTGCCGAGCGTCTCGCGCAGCGGTGCGACCAGGTTCTCGATCGCCAGCTGGCGCTTGGCGAGGTCTCCGTCGGCGCTCGTTCCGGCCTGCTTCAGCCGGGATTCGGCGACGGCCATGAATTCCTGCGACGTCTGGCGCAGCGCCTCGCGCGACAGCGCACTGAAGGCCTCGCGGAGCCGCTGCTCGGCCACGACCTGCTCGGCCGCGGCGCGGCGCTCGTGCTCGAGCGCGGCACCGAGCCGGGCCGCCTCGGTCTCTGCCGTCCGGGCGCGCGCGTCGAGCGCTGCGCGTTCGGCTCGCGACCGCTCGTCGCAGCCCGCCTGGTCGGCGCGCATCGAGCCGACCTGCGCGCGCAGGCTGTCGCGCTCGGCCGTCGCTGACCGCTCCGATCCGCGCGCCAGCGCCCAACCGGCCAGCAGGCCGGCGGCGAGGGTGAGGACCGCGATCAGCAGCGTTGTGACGTCCATGCCTTGCATGGTGGCAAGGCGGGGTGACAGTTTCGGTCTGCCGCGCCGTCACAGCGCGATCGCAGCGCCGGTCGCGGCGCCGGCGGCAGGTGGCGCCCGCCCGGCAACCCGTAGCATCGAGGGTCGTGGCCCTTACCGTCGGGATCGTCGGCCTGCCCAACGTCGGCAAGTCGACGCTGTTCAATGCCCTGACCAAGAACGACGTCCTGGCCGCGAACTACCCGTTCGCGACGATCGAGCCGAACGTCGGCGTCGTCGGCGTCCCGGATGCACGGTTAGACATGCTGGCCCGGATATTCTCCAGTGCCCGGGTGATGCCCGCCACGGTGTCCTTTGTCGACATTGCCGGTCTGGTACGCGGCGCGAGCGAAGGGCAGGGCCTCGGCAACCAGTTTCTCGCGCACATCCGCGAGGCCAGCGCGATCTGCCAGGTCGTCCGGGGGTTCGCCGATCCCGACGTCGCACACGTCGATGGCCGGGTCTCGCCCGAGGACGACATCGCGACAATCGACACCGAGCTGATCCTCGCCGACCTGCAGACGATCGAGCGCGCGATCCCGCGGCTGGAGAAGGAATCCCGGCTGGACAAGGGGAAGCGCGAACGGCTCGATGTGGCGTTGGCGGCGCGCGACGTGCTCGACGGCGGACGCACCCTCACCGCGGCGGGCTTCGACAGCGCGCCGTTGCGGGAGCTCGGCCTGCTCACCGCCAAGCCATTCGTCTACGCCTTCAACGTCGACGAAGGCGAGCTCGCAGATGCCGGGTATCTGGAGAAGCTGCGCGCTCTGGTGGCACCGGCTGGGGCGGTGGTGCTCGATGCCAAGACCGAGGCCGAGCTGACCGACCTGGCGCAGGACGAGGCGCTCGAGCTACTCCGATCGGTGGGCCAGGAAGAGCCCGGGTTGCAGCAGCTCGCCCGGGTGGCGTTCGGCACGCTGGGCCTGCAGACCTACCTCACGGCCGGGCCAAAGGAGGCCAGGGCGTGGACCATCCCGATCGGCGCTACTGCGCCGGAGGCGGCAGGTGTCATCCACACCGACTTTCAGCGCACCTTCATCAAGGCCGAGATCGTCTCCTACGACGAGCTGGTTGCCGCCGGCTCGATGGCCGCGGCCCGCGCCGCCGGGCGGGTTCGGATGGAGGGCAAGGACTACGTGATGGCTGACGGCGACGTCGTCGAGTTCCGTGCCGGCGCGGCCACCAAGAAATGAACGCCAGCCGCGGTGTGATTGCCGTGGCCTTCGGGGAGGTGCTGTGCCCGACCTGGACGAACCTGATGTGATCGGCGGCGGCCGGAACCGGCGTCCGCGGCACGGTCGCCTGGCCGGATCGCTGGAGCCCCGGCGGTGGACGCTGCCCGCGGCCCTGCTCGTCGCCGTGCTCGCCGTCGTCGTCGTACACAACCGCACGGTTCCGCCGGCGCCGCCCACTCCCGTGCCGTCCACCACGGCGCGGCCGACCTTTCCGCCGCCGAAACCCCACCCCGCACTGCACGACCGGGTCCACGATCGCATCCTGCTCGGCGGCGACGCGATCAGCGAGTACGACGCGGCAACCGGCCGATTCACCACCCTGCGCGAGCTGCTCTCGGCGACCGGGCCGTCGTTCGCGGCGACCGACCTCGTGTCGACAACCGGTGCCGTGATCGCCTTCGCCTCGCCCGACTGCAATTCGTGCGACGTCGCCCCACGTGGCGAGGTGCTCAGCGTCGACCCGCGATCCGGTGCGGTCCGGCAGATCGCGACGGCGCAGGGGATCGCGCCCGCAGTCGCAGCCAGCGGGGTTTGGCTCGTCAGTGGCGCCGGCAACCCGAGCGGCGCGAGTACCGAGATCACCCTGGTCGACCCGTCCGGCGCCGTCGAGGACCGCATTCCCATCGGGCCGCACCAGCTGGTGCGCGGAACGGCCAACGGGTTGCTCGCTGAGCAGATGGACGCGCCGACGTTGCAGCTGCTCGACATCGCTACCGGCCGGCCACTCATCGGGGTAAACGGCACGGCGCAATCCGCCTACGCACCACTGCTTGCCGCATCCGACGACGCTGCCGCCTGGGCCCAGCCGGACGGCGGCTGCCAGGCGCGATGCGTCTACGTGAGCGGGTACGACGGCGCCTCGCCCGTGCAGGTCTCGCTGCCTGCCGGCCTGCGTGCTTACGGCAAGCCGGCCGGGTGTGCCTTCAGCCCGGACGGCAGCCGGCTCGCGCTCGTCGTTGCACACCTCGATGCCGCGCGCGAGACCGACGGCATCGAGGCGGTCGTCGTGGATCTTCGCGACGGGACCGTGGAAGTAGTGCCGAACACTCTTATATCCGACGGCGACGGCGGCGACACCACCCAGCTCGTCGCGTGGTCAACCGGCGGCGACGCCGTGTGGGTCTACGAGAGCGACGTCGCCGTGGCCGACGCCCCGGCGCTGCTCGGTTACTGGCCGATGCACGGCCCGTTGCAGGTCCGCGACATCCCCGACCGAGAAGCCCACGCAATGGTCGTGGCGCCGTGGTGACGCCGTACCACGGGCCGGCACCGCTGGATGGCTCTCGCGCGTTCACGGCCTGGAACCTCGACGTACCAGTGCTTCTCGGCGTCGCGCTGGTGGCCGCCCTCTACATTTACGGCGTCCGCCGGCTGGCTGACCGGGGAACCAGCTGGCCCGTCCACCGCACCGTGGTCTTCCTGGTCGCAGGGCTGGGCAGCATCGTCATCGCGACCATGTCTGCGCTCGGCGTCTACGACCGGGTGCTGTTCTGGCCGAACGCCGTGCAGAACATCGTGCTGCTGTCGGTCTCGCCGGTGCTGCTCGGGCTGGGCAGGCCGCTGGAGCTAGCGGGCCGGTGCCTGCCGGCCCGGCCGTCGTGGGTGGCGCGGATCGGCCGGGTGGCGACGTTCCCGATGGTCACCTCGCTGCTCGGCGTCGTCGTGCTGTTCACCCTCTACTTCACGCCGTACTACGCCGAATCGCTGCGGCATCCCGCGGTGCACCAGCTGCTCCGGCTCGAGCTGCTGGTGGCCGGCGCGCTGTTCTTCTGGCCGATGCTCGACGACGATGCCTTGCCGTCGTGGTGCACGCACCCGATACGTGTACTGATCGCCGGGATCGACGGCTTGGTGGACGCGATCCCCGGCATCGTCGTGATGACGGGGCACAGCGTGATCGCGGCCGGCTACTACCGATCGGTCGCGCGCGACTGGGGTCCGAGCCTGGCGTGGGATCAGACCATCGGAGGCGGGCTGATGCTGACCATCGCCGAGGCGGTCGGCCTGCCGTTCCTGATCGCGATCGTCGCGGCGTGGGCGCGCGCGGACGACCGGGCCGCGGTCGAGCTCGACCGGCGACTGGACCTGCAGCGGATGCGCCACGACGCGACGCTCGACGACGAGTCGGCCACCGACCGCCCGTGGTGGGAGGTCGATCCAGGCCCGCTCGGCGACCGTATCCAGCCCAAGGGAAGGCGAACCAGCTGATGGACGACGCGACGCTCGTGGTGCACGCCGGACACTCCTCGCCCGCTCAGGGCGAGCCGTTTCGGGCCGGCCCGACCTTCGCAGCGCCCTATCGGCACCTCGGGCAGCCCGACGGTTCGGCGAACGCCTACGCCCGGATGGGCAACCCGACGTGGACGGCGTACGAGAGCGCACTGGCCGAGCTGGAGGGCGGTCCGTGCCTGGTGTTCGCGTCCGGAATGGCAGCCGTGGCAGCCGTTCTGGGTACGACGTTGCGCCCAGGCGACCTTGCCGTGCTGCCCGCCGACGGCTATTACACCGCGCGGTCGCTCGCCGGTGGATACCTCACCGAGATGGGCGTGCGCATCGTCACGACGCCGACGGCCGGCAGCGAGCACCGCGAGCTGCTCGACGGTGCCCGGCTGCTCTGGCTGGAGACGCCGTCGAATCCCGGCCTGGATGTGTGCGACATCCGCCCGCTGGCGCGGGCAGCGCACGACGCCGGAGCGCTCGTCGCCGTCGACAACTCGACGGCGACGATGCTCGGTCAGCGCCCGCTCGGTCTCGGCGCCGACTTCTGCGTCAGCAGCGACACCAAGGCGGTGACCGGACACTCCGACCTCGTGCTCGGCCACGTCGCGGTGAGCGATCCGGGGCTGCTGGCGGCGTTGGCGACCTGGCGCGCGCAGGTAGGCGCGATCGCCGGTCCGATGGAGACCTGGCTCGCGCACCGGTCGCTCGCGACGCTGGACGTGCGGCTGCGGCGCCAGTGCGAGACCGCCCTGCAAATCGCGATCGCGCTGCGCGATCACCGGTGCGTCGCATCCGTTCGCTATCCGGGTCTCCCAGGCGATCCGGCGCACGAGCTGGCTTCGCGGCAGATGCGGTTCTTCGGTCCGCTGGTGTGCTTCACCCTCGCCGACGAAGACACCGCAGAACGCTGGCTGCGGGCGCTGCGACTGGTCACGCCGGCGACGAGTTTCGGCGGTGCCCACACGACGGCGGAACGGCGCGCCCGATGGGAGGACGACGACGTTGCGGGCGGCTTCATCCGGCTCTCCGCCGGGCTCGAGAACGCTGGCGACGTCATCGACGACATCACGTCGGCATTCGAGGCTTGACTCTCGCCTCGCCCGAGACCCAACCATTTGTCGGCATGGACCACGTGGAGCTGCTCACCATCGGCCGGTTCGCACGCATCAGCGGGCTGTCCATCCATGCGCTGCGTCATTACGACGACGTCGGGCTGCTGATTCCGGCAGCGGTCGACGCTCGGTCGGGATACCGCCGCTACCGCCGGGACCAGGTTGCGCTGGCTCGGCTGATCCGCTCGTTGCGCTGCACCGACCTGCCGATCGAAGACGTGCGGGTGGTAGCCCGTGATCCGAGTGCCGACGCTGCCCGCAACGTGCTCGACGCGCACCGCAGCCGGCTGGAACGCAAGCGTTCCCGGCTTGGCGCGCAGCTCGGCGACGTCAACCATTTCATCGAGAAAGGAATCGCAATGCCAACATCCGAGACCACCTGCCGGCCGGTCCAGCTGAAGATCGCTGTCGACGACGTCGTATCGGCTCGTACCTTCTACGAGCAGGCATTCGGTCTGCGGTACCAAGTGATCCGCCGAACCGAGGAGGCCGACTACTCAGACTTCGCGATCGGTCGGGCGGGCGACGACTCGTTCTTCCTGCTGCATCTCTGCGAGGAGGGCACCGAGGTCGACCGCCCGGGGCAGACCACATTCGGAATGCTCGTCGACGACCTCGATGCCGTGCACGCGCGTGCGGTGGCCGCCGGCGGGACGGAAGTCGTCGCGGCGCGATCGCTGGAGGGGATGCCGCGCTCGTCGGCCGTGCGCGATCCGAGCGGCAACTGGGTGTGGTTGTACCAAGCGTGATGAGTATCGGCACGTGCCTTCTACGAGCAGGCCCGGATATTCCATCCACAGAAGGGGATTGGGGCTTGCCACGGCGGCTCGCATCCGGTAGAATCGAACACATGTTCGATGGACTTTCCGGCGCTTGCCTGGACCGGTTGTGTGCCGATCCGGTGACGACGCGCACCGACGACGTCGAAGTGTTGGGCCGCATCGAGGCCCTGGAGCGGCTGCGGGCCGTCGTCGATGCCGAGCAGAGCATCGCGCTGTGCGAGTTCGCCCGCCGCCGGTGCAGCGTCGACGACGACTTCGGTGCGAGTGTCGGCGACGAGGTCGGCCTTGCGCTGCGGATAGCCCCGCGCGCGCACGGCGGATTCTCGGGTCGAGGTCGCGACGCAGCTCGTTGAGCGGCTCCCAGCCACCGTGGCGACGATGCGGCGCGGTGAGGTGACCATGGCGAAGGCTCGTGTCGTGCTCGAGGAGACCCATCAGCTCTCGGCGGCAGACACGGCGCGGGTGGAGGAGTCGGTGCTGGCTGGGGCGGCCGACTCAACGCCGGGGCAACTCCGTCGTCGGGTTGCGCGGGCGGTGATACGCATTGACGCGACCGCGGCCGCCCGGCGCCGGCGCGCAGCCGAGGCCCAGCGATCGGTGTGGATGCACCCGGAGGCCGCCGGAATGGCGACGCTCGGCGCGCGACTGTGCGCCGCGGACGCCGTCGGGATCTACGCCCTGCTGAACCAGACGGCGCGCTCGTCGCGGGCGGCCGGTGACCAGCGGACGCTCGACCAGCTGCGGGCCGACCTGCTGGTCCAGGTGTTCGACGGCGCCCATGTGACGGCGATGCGGCCGTTGATACAGGTCGTGGTGCCGGCCACGACGGTCGCAGCTGACACCGCACCTGCCGGTGGGACAGCGCCTGCCGGTGGGACAGCGCCAGCCGGTGGGGCAGTGCAGCCGGCGGAACTGGCCGGTTACGGGCCGATCGACGACGAGTTGGCTCGCGTGATCACGGCCTGCGGCGTCTGGCAGCGGCTGCTCACCGATCCGGCGACCGGCACGGTCACCGACGTCGGGCGCCGCCGCTACCGACCGCCGCCCGGTCTGGCCGACCTGGTCCGCGCCCGCGATCGGGTATGCGCTTTCCCAACCTGCGAGAAGTCGGCGGCTGACTGCGATCTCGATCATCGGCGCCGATGGGCGGCCGGCGGCCGCACCAGTGCCGCGAACCTCTGGCCGCTCTGCGCCCGCCATCACGCCGTGAAGGACGGCGATCACGGGTGGTCGTGCGAGGTCCGCGGCGACGGCCGGGTGGCCTGGACGACGCCCGCCGGCCGCAGCTATGTCATCGATCGCGGCCGAGGCGACGGCGCGAGCTATGTCGACGTCATCGACCCAGCACCGGTGCGGGAACCGCCCGGCACCATCCGGGTCGAGGCGGCGGCGCCGTTCTGACCGCCGCGATCGCTAACCCGCCAGCGCGCCCATCGGGTCCCAGGCCGGCAGCACGATCGGTTCCTCACCCAGCGCGGCCTGCAGCGCTGCCGGCAACGCCGACTTGCGAGCGGCGATCTCGAAGACGTACTCGTCGAACCACGAGTCGTTCATCGTGTAGAAGCCCTTGACGCCGTTCTCGTCGCCCCAGCTGTTCTCCACCCGCCACTTGCGTGCGGCGCCGTCGTCGACGTCGACGCCGGTGAAGAGCATCGCGTGGGTCATCTGCGTCTCGTGATAGGTGAGGCGAGCCGCCTTGTCGAGCGTGAATGACGTGTCGTAGAGGCCGGCGTAGTCGAACAGCTTGGCATCCCAGATACCGAGGTCGCGGCGCATCATCTTGCCGACATCGCAGCCGAACCAGACCGGCTCTCCACCGACGATCGCGTCCTTCGCGACGGACTTCAGCGCCGCCATCTCGACGTTGAGGTAGATCACCCGCGGGCCGCCCACGATGTTGCCGAGGTAGTCAACCGTGAAGGTCCTGCCCTTCGGGCTCTCCGGACGGGGGTCGTCGACCAGGCAGACGTAGTCGTCGATCGGGATGGTGACGTAGCGCTGCGCGAACTGCTGCGGGGTGATCTCGCCGTCCCGGTGGAACTCGCGGTCCTTGTCGGTCCACTGCCAGCCGAAGCTCTCTGGCGGCGTGCCGAGGTGGATGCAGAGGATCCGGTGGACGACGCCGATCACGTCGGCCTTGTTGTCCCGCCGCGCGTCCACGCTGTCGAGATCGCGCAGATCTCGTGCGGCCTGGCGGAGCACGCTGCGCAGCACGCCGTTCATCCGCGCCGTCTTCGACGAGCTCTCGGTCTCGGGCATCGCCGACTTCGGCACCAGGCCGTGCTTGTCGATCAGCGCCACGAACATGTTCCACTGGCCGCCGTCGCCGAGCACCGAGTCGAGCAGGAACCCGACCGTCCGGTCGTCGGCGTCGCGATCGGCGGTCTCGATGATCGCTTCGAGGAAGTAGTTCGCACGCTCGAGCTTGTCCCAGAACATCGTGTAGTTCTGGGAGAACTCGAAGTCCTTGAGGTTCATCGCCGCCATCGCACCGTGGCGCAGCAGGTTCAGGCCGGCGAACATCCAGCAGCGGCCGGTCTGTTTCTGGTTGGTGACCTTCCAGTCGTCGATCAGGTGCGACACGGTGGGATCGATGGACGTGACGATGTCGCGTTCCAGGGCGACGTCGTCGATCGAGACCTGGGTGACGGCGTTCTGGGCGAGCCGATAGGCCGGGTTGGTGGCGAAGCCCTTGCGATAGAGCTCCAGGTCCTCGTTGCGCAGGCTGCCGTCCTTGCTCACGCGAACATCCCTTCCATACCGAGCGCGGCGTTCGGAACGACTCTAGTGTCCCGCCTGACGCCAGCGTCCCGGGCCCGTCGGCGGCGTGGTGGACGTTGGCCGGTTCATCCGTTCGACACCTCGCCACCGTGCTGGTCGACGACCGCGGTGATCGAGGCGGCCAGCTCGACGTCGTTCGCGGTGACGCCGCCGGTCGAGTGGGTCGCGCAGGAGAACGTGAGGGTGCGCCAGCGGATGTCGATGTCCGGGTGGTGATCGCGCTGCTCCGCGATCGCTGCCACCTCATCGACCACCGTGATGGCCGTCCGGAAGTCGGGCAGGTCGACCGTGTAGCACAGTGCCGCGGTGCCGCCGGTCCAGCCGGGCAGGCGGGAGAGGGCTTCGGTCACGTCGGCGTCATCGAGCAGATCGGGCATCGGGCACTCCGTTCCGGTGATGGTCTGGCACAGTCTGCCATCGTGACGCTATGCGCCCTGCATGCGTCGGCGCTGATCGGCGCGCCCGTCGAGGTTGTCTTCGATTGGGCCCGCGACGCCGGCTCGTTCCGGCTCGCAGGCTGGCGGCCGATGCCACCCGGCGTCACCCACGGTCTCCTCGACCGTGGCGACCAGCTGCGGCTCGCCGGCTCCGGCCGCATCCGCGCGGCCCGGGTGGTCGTCTGCGACCGACCTCGGGCGTTGCAGCTGCAGTCATCCGGCCGCAGTCCGCTGACCTACCGCGAGACGTTTGCGGTGACCGGCGCCGGCACGCTGGTGACCGCGACGCTGCAGCTACCGGCGCCGGCCGGGCCGGGCGGGCGGCGCCGCGGGCTGCGCTGGCTGGCCGGCCGCACGGCTGCGCTGCGCGCCGCCGGCGAGCGGCCGCCGCGTCTGGTGGTTGCGGCGGCGATCGTGTCCGATGCCAGGCTGCTCGTCGGCAGCCGGGTCGAGGAGGTGATCGGCAGCGGTCGCTGGGAGCTGCCCGGCGGCAAGGTGCGTCCCGGCGAGCCGCCGCGCGTGGCGCTGGTGCGGGAGTGCCGCGAGGAGCTCGACGTCGGCATCGCCGTCGGAGAGGCGGTCGGTACCGACGTCCCCATGGGTGTCGGCGATTCGACGCTGCGAGTCTGGTCGGCACGGATCACGGCCGGTACGCCGACCGCGCTCGGGCATTCCGAGCTCCGGTGGATCACCGCCGATGAGCTGAGCGGCCTGGACTGGCTGCCGGCCGATCGCGCCCTGATCCCACATCTGCGGCGGCTACTGCGCACCGGCTGACACGACCGGATGTGCAAGACCTCAGAAGTGCACGACGGTCCAGTGCGCGCCGCCGTCGTCGGTGCGTAGCAGCTGGCCGATCGTGGCGCCCGCGTCGATCGCGTAGCCGACGTCCTTGTCGGTAAACCCGACGTAGGTGATGTGCAGTCGACCCGCTGGCAACCGGACGGCTAGGGTCCAGTGCGCGCCGTCGGACGTGGCAGACAGGCCGCCGGCGCTCGATACGGCGGCGACCTGCGGCCCGTAGGCGCCGAGCGTCGCGGAGTTCTCCAGCGCGCCGGGCGCGCGCACCACGCTCCATGACCGGCCACCGTCGAGGGATCGGTGCAGTGCGGCGAGCATGCCGGTCGGGCAGACCGCCCACAGCGCGCCCGCCGACGCCGTAAGCGTGCCGCCGAGGTCCGCGGAGCAGGGCCCCGGCCGCTCCTGCCAGTGCGTACCGCCGTCGACCGAGACGTCGAGCTCCTCGGTCGAGCCGTGGTTGACCAGCAGGTAGATCGCGTCACCCTGCAGGCCCACCGACGGCGCGGGTGCGCTGCCGCTCGGCAACCCCGGCAAGCTCGCCCTGTTCCAGTGGTCGCTGCCGACCGGCGACCGGTCGACGGCGTAGCTGCCGCAGCCGCTCGTTCCGCTCGCGCAGTCGACGACCACTGCCCAGACGACGCCGCCCGATGCGGCCAGCGCTGTCACCGGATGCGCGAGCGGCACCCGGCGCCAGGACGCACCGCCGTCGTGCGTCGCCCAGAGCGCACCGCCGAACGCCCAGCCGTTCATCCGGTCGGCGAACCGCACGTCGCTGACGGTGTTCAGCTCGTCGCCATTGCTCGCGAGTGACGCGCGCGGCGCGGGCAGGCCGACGAAGTGCGCGCCGCCGTCGGTGGTGCGGAGCAGCGATGTGCACGGCGGCGAGCTGCACGGTGCCGTCCCCAGCACCCAGAACATCGACTCGGAGATCGCCGTCACGCTGCTAGCAACCAACCCCGAGGGCACCGGCCCGCCGGAGGGAATCGTCGCGCCCGATCGCGTCGGCGACGCCGGCTGGCTCGTCGTTGCCGGCAGCGGCGATGCGGATGGTTCACTCCACGATGTCGATGTCGATGTCGATGTCGCCGCGGAACGCGATGTCGGCGTTGCCCGCGATTGATCGCCGGATGGCGAGCTGACCGATCCGCAGCCGGCCGCGACCACGACGGCCGCCGCGGCGGCGAGGGCGATTCCTAGTCGTCGCATGTGTTCTACAGACGCGCACTAGCTTCCACGCGTTGTCCTGCATCGATCGAGCGGCGCCAGCCCGAATGCCGTGCGCGCTGCCGCCAACCGTGGTGCCGCGCGTCGGGTGGCGCGCTCGGCGCCGTGTCGTCGAAGATCATCGACCGTCTCGGGCTCTGAGATCAGGTGCGCATACCGGCGCTGCAACGGTTGCAGGGCGCAGATGACCGCGTCGGCGGCGCGCTCTTTCAGCGCGCGGTACCCGCACACGTCCGCGGCGACGTCGGCCAGCGGCTGACCGGTTGTCGCGGCGAGGATCTCCAGCAGGTTCGACACGCCAGGTTTCGTCACCGGGTCGTGCCGAATCTCGCCGTCGGTGTCGGTTACTGCGCGCTGGATCTTCGCCCGGATCACGTCCGGCCCGTCCAGCACGCCGACCACGCCGGCCTGATCGTGGGTCGACTTCGCCATCTTGCGCGTCGGTTCAGCGAGATCCATCACCCGCTGCGCGGTCTCCGGCAGAGCTGCGTGCGGGACGACGAACGTCTCGCTGTAACTGCTGTTGAAGCGGCGCGCGAGCGTGCGGGCGAGCTCGACGTGCTGGCTCTGGTCCGCGCTCACCGGCACCGAATCGGCGCCGTAGAGCAGGATGTCGGCCGCCATCAGCGCCGGGTAGGTGAGCAGCGACAGCCGCACCGATTCTCGGCCCGCCGACTTCTCCTTGAACTGGATCATCCGGCGCATCTCGCCGAACGTCGCCGTGCACTCCAACAGGTACGCGAGTTCGGTGTGCGCGGCGACGTCGCTCTGCACGAACACGGTGCAGGCGTCCGCGTCGATGCCGGCCGCGAGCAGCAGGGTAAACATCTCCCGCGACAACGCCGAGACCTCGTGCGGGTCGTGCTCGACGGTGAACGCATGCAGGTCCGCGACGAAGAACAGCGAGCCGGCGTAGTGCGGGGCCGTCCACCGGCGCACCGCGCCCAGGTAGTTGCCGAGCTGCATGTGTCCGGTCGGCTTGATGCCGGAGATCGTGGTCACGTGGCGCTCCCGCCGTCGGGAGCCGCTGCGTCGGCACGGCAGGTCAAACGGCCGCCTCGACGAGGCGGCCCGGGTGAGTCAGTGGATGGTGCGCGTGGCTTGGGCCGCCGTCAGGCGGCCCACCAGCAACTCTTGACCGTGCGCACGCGGATCAGGATACCGGGAGATCACGGCGGTGGGGCCGGCAGGCCGGCCTTCCCGCCCGCGTACTTCTGGATCGCCGGGTCGTGCAGCCACGCCTCGTAGGCCTGCAGCTGCACCGAGCTCATCCCGCTGATCGCCATCGGTTCGTGACTCGTGGGGTCGATGAAGTTCGCGTCCTCAAAGTAGGGCGGCTCGTCGAGGGACTTCGTGAACTTCTTGATGTACTGATCGGGAGACCCGTCGTAGCGAACCTGGTGCCCTGGTGGACCGACCTCGACGACGGTGTTGTGCAGCCGGTGGCCGTCAACGGTGGTGAAGTAGCCGTTCGCGGCGTCCTGATAGCTGGTGATCTGCTCCCCGCTCACCTTGCCCGCCAGGCCGTCCAGCGTCGACTGCACCGCGTCGATCTTCTTCTGTGCGTCGTCCTCCGAGCTCTGGTAGGCGAGGTTGGTGACGTAGTCGAGTGCCTTGTCGGTCGCCATGCCGCCGACGACGCCGACGACCGACTTCGGATCCTCGGCGATGCCGACGATGGTGCCGAGGATGGACTTGGCCTTCGCCTTGTCGTTCTCTATGTTCTCCAGGTTCTTCTGCAGGCCGCCGCTGGCACCCTGCAGGTCCTTGAGGATGAAGGCATTGAGCTGATAGCCGCCCATCGTCGCCAGCGGATTTTCGGCGCCGGAATCCTCGGATCCGTTGACGTACACCCCGGTGTTGTCGGCCTGCTGGTTCAGCCGGTTGACCTCCTGGCTGGTCATGGTGGTCAGCGCGGCGGCCGTCCCCGGGTCCTGCATGATCTCGGTGTCGAAGGCGGCCCACGCGCTCTGGTTGATGGAGATCCCGTTGCGGTAGGGGCGCGCGTCGGTAGACCAGCCGTCCTCGTTCGAGGGCAGTCCGTCATGCGGGACGGCGGTCACGCTGTAGACCATGTCGCTGAAGAACGCCTTGCTGGTGGCGAGCTGGCCGAGCGTCTTGCGATAGAAGTCCTGGTAGTGGTCCTTCGGGTTGGCCGCGGTGTCGAGCACGATCCGGCGCATCAGCGCGTTGCCCTCTTGGGCGTCGAAACCGCCGTTGCGCTTGCCGTCGCCGTTGGAGTCGGCCATGCCGATGGTTCCCGCCTGGACCATCGCCGAGAGCTGATCCTGGAAGAGCGGCGACCACATCTTCGCCACGTCGTCGCTTCCCCGGCCCAGCTTCTGCAGGACGGCGAAGCTGGTGTCGTCGGAGAGGACCTGGTTGGATGCCTCCGGGTTCTTGCTCAGCTGCCCGAACAGGTTCTTCAGCAGGTTCGCCGCGTACGGGCTGTCGGTACCGTTTGCGGAGATGTAGCCGCGGCGGTAGAGGTTGTCCTCGATGTTGCCGCCCCTGCTCATGCCGTAGTTCAGATCCGCGAACACCTCCTTGCCGATCAGCGTCTGCGTCCCGGTCGGAAGCAGCGACTTTCCGTTCGAGTCCGTTTGCATCAGCGGCACCAACAACGGTCCGTCGAACCCGCCTACGTCGGTCTGCAACTGGTATGGCAGATCCTTGTCCGGGTCGAAGTTGTCCAGGAAGTCCTGGGTGATCAGGCCATGCTTGCCGGCGACGGTGAAGGTGGACTGCATCGCGGCGAACAGTCGCTTGGCGGTAGCGGGGTCTTGCTGGTATTGCGGGTCCATGCCGTTCTTGGCGACCTGCGACATGGCAGCGATGCCTTGCGGGCCGAGGCTGCCGTAGAGGCCCTTGACGAAGTCCGGGTCGTTCTTGTTCTGCTCGAGGATGGCGAGTTCTTCTGGCGTGATCTTGCCACTGTGTTTGAGGTCGTTCTTGATCTTGCTGGCGGCGTCCTGGCCGGCCTTCGTGCCGGCCGCGGAGACGGCACTCTGAATTTGCTGGCTGGTCCAGGTGGCCAGAGCGGCGGGACTGCTGGGGGCCAAGGTGTCGCAGAGGGAATCGATATTGGCCGCCGAGTTCTTCGCCGCCGCCTTGTACTCGGCGAGCAGGGTCGCGTGCGCGTTCTCGATCCGGGTGACCTCGGCGCTGGCCGAGGTGCGCTGGTTGTCCAGCTTCTTCTGCGCCGACGCGTCCGCGGCCGCATCCCCGGACTTCGCCGCGGTGCCTGGGATCCCGGTGAGTGCCTGCTCGGCTCGGGTGTGCTCGGCGTCGAGGCTCTGGAACCGCTGCTTGTAGTCGCCGTACTGGCCGGCCCAGTCGTGCAGGAATGTGCTCCCCGCCGACACCCGGTCGGTGTACTTGCCGAGCAGTCCCTTCAGGGCCTCGGCTCGCGCGACGGCGGCGTTGTTCGCAGCGCCCGACCATCCGCTGGTCTGCACACTGTCGAAGCCCTGATTCGCCGAACCCAACGTCGACGCCACGTTGGTACCCGTGCTCGCGGTGCCGTCGATCGTCGCAGCATCCGCCTTCGGAACCCACAGCGTCATCAGATCGCCCTGACGGGGCCGCCGCCGGCCGCCGTGCCGATCTTCGTGTCGGTCGAGGTGTAGATGACGCCCGCCTTGACGAGCGCGGCGCGCATCGACGCGGCGTTCGTCGCGAACACCGTCAGGAACGCGCCGTGGACGTCGACGAAACGCGACCACGCGGCCGCCACGTCGGAGGCATCCGCGAGCGGCGCCGAGTGCAGCGTCTTGACGACCGAGACGTGATCGGCACACGACGTGGCCACGCCCTGCAGGGCCGAGGCGGCGGCCGTCAGTGCCGGCTCCTCGGCCTTGATCGAATCGGTAGCACCCATCGGACCCTCCGCATACACCGCTCGAGCCAGCGGGGTCGAAGTAGACGAGCTCCCCAACTCGACGGCCTGGCCGAGGGTCGGGTTCCCAGCTCCGCCATATTACCAGAAATCGTGCGATACTATAACGGCCCGGGCGAAGCGCCCGACGATCGCGTCAGCGCGCGGCCGCGTCAGGCTCCCGGCGTGCGAGCGCCGCCGGTCGAGCTGCCGCGGCGGAAGATCTTGCTGCCCAGCCACACCAGCGGGTCGTACTTGCGGTCGGCGACCCGCTCCTTGAGCGGGATCAGGGCGTTGTCGGTGATGTGGATGCCCTCGGGGCAGACCTCGGTGCAGCACTTGGTGATGTTGCAGTAGCCAAGCCCGTGCCGGTCCTGGGCCTCCAGCTTGCGGTCTCTGGAGTCCAGCGGGTGCATGTCCAGCTCGGAGATGCGCATCAGGAACCGCGGCCCGGCGAACGCCTGCTTGTTCTCCTCGTGATCGCGCACCACGTGGCAGGTGTCCTGGCACAAGAAGCACTCGATGCACTTTCGGAACTCCTGCGAGCGTTCGACGTCGACCTGCGCCATCCGGTAGTCGCCCGGCGCGACGCCGACCGGCGGCGCGAACGCGGGGATCTGCTGTGCCTTCGTGTAGTTGAACGAGACGTCGGTGACGAGGTCGCGGACCACGGGGAAGGCCCGCATGGGAGTCACCGTGACGGTCTCGTCCGCGCCGAAGTTGTTCATCCGGGTCATGCACAGCAGTCGTGGCCGGCCGTTGATCTCGGCGCTGCACGAACCGCACTTGCCGGCCTTGCAGTTCCACCGCACCGCCAGGTCCGGCGTCTGCGTCGCCTGCAACCGGTGGATGACGTCAAGCACGACCTCGCCGTCGTTGACCTCGACGATGTAGTCCTGCAGGTCACCTGCGTCTGTGTCGCCACGCCACACGCGGAAATGCGCGTCGTAGGTCATTAGTCCTGCACTCCTACGGGCAGCGCGGCCATTTCCGCTGGCGTCAGGTACTTCGAGAGCTCGCCGCGGTCGAACAGCCGGATCAGGTCGTCGGCCATCTTCGGCAGCGGCTGGTGGGCCAGTTCGATCCCGTCGCCAGCCGGCGCGATGCTGCATACCAGGTTCACCTGGCGCCACTCGGCGCTCATGGTCGGGTAGTCATCGCGGGTGTGACCGCCGCGGCTCTCCTGCCGCTCCAGCGCGGCGCGCGCGACGCATTCGCTGACCAGCAGCATGTTGCGCAGGTCGAGCGCGAGATGCCAGCCGGGATTGAACTGCTGGTGGCCCTCGACCGTGAGCGTGGCGGCACGGTCCTTCAGCAGCTGCAGGCGGGAGAGCGCCTCACGCATCTCCGGCGCGGTGCGGATCAGGCCCACCAGGTCGTTCATCGACTGCTGGAGTTCCTGATGCAGCGAGTACGGGTTGTCGCCGCCTTCGCGGCCGAACGGCGCGACCGCGCGATTGCGCGCCGCGGTGACGTCGTCCTCGCTCACTGCCGGACGGTCGGTGCCGATCCTCGCGAGGTACTGTGCCGCGCCAGAGCCGGCGCGGCGCCCGAAGACGAGCAGGTCAGAGAGCGAGTTGCCGCCGAGGCGGTTGGAGCCGTGCATGCCGCCGGACACCTCGCCGGCCGCGAAGAGTCCGGGCACGTTGGCCGCGGCAGCGGTGTCCGGATCGACCTCGACGCCACCCATGACGTAATGGCAGGTCGGGCCGATCTCCATCGACTCCTTGGTGATGTCGACGTCGGCCAGCTCCTTGAACTGGTGGTACATCGACGGCAGCCGCTTGTGGATGAACTCGGGGGATCGGCGGGTCGCGATGTCGAGGAACACCCCGCCGTGCTCGGTTCCGTGACCGGCCTTGATCTCGGAGTTGATCGCGCGGGCGACCTCGTCGCGGGGCAGCAGCTCGGGCGGACGGCGGTTGGAGTCTGGGTCGTCGTACCAGCCGTCGGCCTCTTCCTCGGTCTCGGCGTACTGCTTTCGGAAGACGTCGGGCACGTAGTCGAACATGAACCGGGAACCGGTGTCGTTGCGCAGCACGCCGCCGTCGCCGCGGACCGATTCGGTGACCAGGATTCCCTTGACCGACGGCGGCCAGACCATGCCGGTGGGATGGAACTGCACGAACTCCATGTTGATCAGCGTGGAGCCGGCGCGCAGGGCGAGCGCGTGGCCGTCACCGGTGTACTCCCAGGAGTTGGTGGTCACCTTGAACGACTTGCCGATGCCGCCGGTCGCCAGTACCACGGCCGGCGCGCAGAACACGAGGAACCGGCCGGTCTCGCGCCAGTAGGCGAACACGCCGGCGATCCGGCCGGAGCTGTCCTTCAACAGCTCGGTGACGGTGCACTCGGAGAAGACCTTGAGGTTGTCCTCGTAGTCGCCGGTGGCGGCGAAGTCGTCTTGCTGCAGCGACACGATCTTCTGCTGCATCGTGCGGATCAGCTCGAGACCGGTTCGGTCGCCGACGTGGGCGAGCCTCGGATACTCGTGCCCGCCGAAGTTGCGCTGGCTGATCTTGCCCTCGGGGGTGCGGTCGAACAGCGCGCCGTAGGTCTCGAGTTCCCAGATCCGGTCCGGCGCCTCCTTTGCGTGCAGCTCCGCCATTCGCGGGTTGTTCATGAACTTGCCGCCGCGCATGGTGTCGCGGAAATGCACCTGCCAGCTGTCGCGCGGGTTGGCGTTGCCCATCGCGGCCGCGGCGCCGCCCTCGGCCATCACGGTGTGGGCCTTGCCGAACAGCGACTTGCAGATGATCGCAGTCCGGCGGCCCTGCTCGCGCGCCTCGATCGCCGCGCGCAGTCCGGACCCTCCGGCGCCGATGATCACGACGTCGTAGTCGTGGCGTTCCAGGTCGGTCATGTCGGAGGATCCTTCGTCAGCCGGTGATGTCGGCTAGCTAATGATTCGGAGGTCGCTGAACGCCCCGGCAGCGAGCAGGGCGATGTAGGCGTCGGTGACGGCGAGGGTGACGAGCGTGCCGAGGGCCAGTTGCATGTGATAACCGTTCAGCTTGCTGACCCAACCCCAGAGCCGGTATCGCACCGGGTGCTCGGAGAAGTGGTTCAGCCGGCCACCCATGATGCTGCGACAGGTATGGCAGGACGCGGAGTAGCCCCACAGTCCGACGACGTTGATCAGCATGATGATGTTGCCGAGCCCGAGTCCCTGGGTGAAGGAGTCGATCAGGTCGATCGTGTTGACCAGCGCGACCAGGGCCGCCAGGTAGAAGAAGTAGCGGTGCGAGTTCTGGATGACCAGCGGGAACCGTGTCTCACCGGAGTACCTGCGGTGCGGCTCGGCGACGGCGCACGCCGGCGGCGCCGCCCAGAACGACCGGTAGTAGGCCTTGCGGTAGTAGTAACAGGTCATCCGGAACCCGAGCAGGAACACCAGCGACACGATCGCGAACGGGATGATGATCGGGAACCTCGGCAGCGGGCGGCCGAACAGCGCCGAATCAGGGGTGCACGACTTGGTCAGGCACGGCGAGTAGAACGGCGTCAGGTAGTGGTACTTCGCGACCCAGTAGTCGCTGTGCAGGCAGACCCGCACGGTCGCGTACACGACCCAGCCGAAGAGGAAGCCGAACGTCGCGAGCGGTGCGGCCCACCACCGGTCCGTACGCAACGTCCGAACGCCGATCGACGCCCGGCCGGGCGCACGCACACCCGTCCCGCCACTGCTTGCCATCTGCAGCTCCCACCCGGTCGTGATCAGCTGACTGCCGGTGGGTCAGTCTGCCCTGCAGCGTGCCACCAGACGAGGGGTGGCCGCCGTGGCGCTGGTCACGTCGGGCGGCGGCGCGCAGACGACGCAGGCTGGCGGGATCGCCGATAGGCCAGGCGCGCCGTCGCGCACGGCCGATTGCGCGCGCGGGCTGCAGGAGCGGCGCAAGTCGGTCACCAAATGGTCACGATGTCGGTTCCGGGGTGTTGCCCCGTGCCGCGAGATATGTAGTGTCCCGCCCCAGCCGGTTCGGCCGGCCGTCATTCGCGTCTCGGCGCCCCCGCGACTTCCCGCGAGGCCGCGAGTCCACAAAGGAGGCCCTCAGTCGTGAGGTTCATTAGGAAAGGCGCGGTGGTCCTCGCGGTCACCGCGGCCAGCGCACTTGCGCTCAGCGCCTGCGCCGGCAACGGCGGTGGTGGCGGCGCCAAGAGCTCAGCCCCCAGCGGCGGCTCCAGCGCCCCGGTTCCCAGCACCGCGGTGCCCACCAGCGGCGCCCAGCACGGCGGCACGCTGATCTACGGCTCCGAGCAGTACCCGGACAACTGGAACCCGGCGATCAACGCCGGCAACGCTGTCTCCACGGCCTGGGCTGAGGTGCAGATCCTGCCCTCGCCGTACATCGTCAACCCGAGGTTCGACATCATCCCGGACAAGAACTTCAACGCCGAAGAGCCCCAGATCACCAGCCAGAACCCGTTCACGATCACCTACAAGATCAACCCGAAGGCGGTCTGGAGCGACGGCCAGCCGATCACGTCGGATGACTTCAAGTTCCAGTGGCAGACCGAGAACCCCACCGACCCCCTGTACGGCACCAAGGGCGGCGGCTGCGCCAGCATCGCGAGCAACATGGACAAGATCAAGTCCATCAGCGGCTCGGACAACAACAAGACCGTGACGGTCGTCTACAAGGCTCCGTTCCCGGACTGGAAGCTGCAGCTCACTACCCTCCTGCCCGCCCACCTGCTGAAGAAGGCCACGCCGAAGGCGACCTGTACCGCGTTCAACGCGGGCTGGCCCGCAACCTCGCCGCTGGCGTTCTCCGGCGGCCCGTGGATGATGAAGAGCGTCAACAAGACGCAGCAGACGTTCACCGAGACCCCGAACCCGAAGTACTGGGGCCCGAAGCCGAACCTGTCACAGCTGATCTACAAGACGATCGGCTCGGACGCGCAGACCCTGCAGCAGGACCTGCAGAACCAGGAAGTCCAGCTGATCTACCCGCAGCCGCAGCTCGACCTGATCCGGCTGATCAGCCAGCTACCGGACGTGCAGGCGCAGACCAGCTTCGGCCTGTCGTTCGAGCACATCGACTTCAACGTGACCAACAAGTTCCTCAAAGACGTGAACCTGCGGCGTGCGATCGGCATGGCGATTGACCGCCAGGGCCTGGTGAAGGCCACCGTCGGACAGTTCGACTCGCGGGCGAAGGTGGACAACAACCGCATCTTCGTCAACAACCAGCCCGGGTACAAGGACAACGCACCGAAGCAGTACGACAAGGCCGACCCGGCCGCCGCGAAGAAGCTGCTCCAGCAGCACGGCTACACCTACTCGGGTTCGAACCTGATGGCGCCGCACGGCCTCGGCCACGTCGCGCTGAAGATCGTCACCACCTCGGGCAACCCGCTGCGGGCGGAGACCGAAACCCTGGTGAAGGCCCAGCTGGCCACCATCGGTATCGCCGTCACCACGGTGCAGCGCGACGCGAGCATCTGGTTCGGTGACAACACCCAGCAGGGCAGCCTGAACGCGGGTGACTTCGACATGGGGCTCTACGCATGGGTCGCCAGCCCGCTGCTCACCGGCAACCAGTCGATCTACGCCTGCGTGCCGAACAACAACCGTGCGCTCGGTGCGCAGAACTCCGGCCTCGGTTGTGACAAGACGGTGGACCAGACCATCGCGAAGGCAGTTGTGACGGTGCCGCCGGACCAGCAGATCGCCCTGTGGAACCAGATCGACACCCAGTTGTGGAACGACATGTTCACCCTCCCCCTCTACCAGAAGCCGACGTTCATCGCGTACAGCAAGAAGTACGGCAACATCGCTGACAACGCCTCGAGCACCGGCCCGCTGTGGAACTCCCAGCTCTGGTACCGGAAGCAGTAACCGGCTCAAGGATCGCTGGCCCGCGCCTCCGCCTTCCAGGCGGGGCGCGGGCCAGCGGCCTACCCGGCGTCGCACCGCCAGGCCACGGCCAGGCACGGCATTCGGATGCCTCATCTGGGCCTGCCGTGGCGGGGCGCGCTGGGGTAGCGTGATCCGTGCAGCAACACCCTGATCCGCCCAGCAACACCCGGACCGGAACCCCCGGGACCCTGCGACGAGCCGTCCGCCCACGGCCTCCTCGTTCGCATTTACGGAAGGTATGGCGATGCTGCCTTACATCATCCGGCGGCTGGCAATTTCGGTCGTCGTACTGCTGGTGAGCACGTTCATGGTCTTCTATCTCGTCGCGAAGAGCGGTAACCCGCTCTCGACGCTCGCCACCCGGCAGCCGCCGCCGCCGCGTTCCACCATCCTCGCGCTGCGCCACCAGCTGCACCTGGACTCCTCGATCCCGGTTCGTTACTGGTACTGGCTGCGCGACGCCGTGCAGGGAAACTTCGGCCACGACCTGGGCGGCGCGAGCGTCACCAGCGAGTTGAGCAGCCGGCTGGGCGTCACCACCCGGCTGATCTTCGCCGCAGTGGTGCTGGCGCTGATCCTGGCGCTGGTCACCGGCGTGCTGTCGGCGGTGAAGCAGTACAGCGTGATGGACTACGCGTCGACCTTCGTCAGCTTCCTGCTCATCTCGATCCCGACGTTCTGGTTCGCCGGCGTGCTGAAGGACATCGGCATCCGGATCAACCAGGGCGCCGGCAGCCGCATCTTCTCCGTCTCCGGCGAGGTCACCCCCGATTACCACGGCGGCTTCTTCGGCGGCCTCTCCGACCGGCTCAGCCACCTGATCCTGCCGACGATCTCGCTGGCCATGCTCACCTACGCCGTCTGGAGCCGGTACCTGCGCGCCACGATGCTCGACGTGCTGAACGCCGACTACATGCGGCTGGCCCGGGCGAAGGGCGTGCGCTGGGGCCGGGTGCTGGTGCGGCACGGCCTGCGGACCGCGCTGATCCCGTTCACCACCGTCGTCGCCGTCACCTTCAGCGCCCTGGTCGGCGGCACGGTAATCACCGAGACGATCTTCGACTGGCACGGCATGGGCGAGTGGCTGGTGCAGAGCCTGGGCAAGACCGACATCAACCCGGTGCTCGCCTACCTGTTCGTCACGGCCATCGCGGTCGTGGTCTTCAACCTGATCGCCGACATCCTCTACGCCGTGCTCGACCCGAGGATTCGCCTTGCCTAGGCAGCGCGGCCAGCGGGCCGCAACCGTCCCGTTCGCGGAGGTCGACCGAGCATGACCACCATCGCCCCCCCGCGCGCCACCGCGGCCGAACGCGAGTTCACCGTCGCAGCCAAGACCCAGTGGCAGTTGATTCGCGCGCGGTTCCTCGCCCACCGCCCGGCCATGATCGGCCTGACGATCCTGGTCGGCCTGATCATCGCGGCCTACGTCGTTCCGTACTTCTACCCGTTCAAGTCCCAGGCCATCAACTACAACGCGCTGTCGAAGGCGCCCTATGCGCACCACATCCTGGGCACCGACACGCTGGGCCAGGACCTCTTCGCCGAGATCCTGGCGGGCATCCAGACGTCGTTCCAGGTGGCGCTGTTGGCCGTGGCCGTGGGCGAGTCGGTCGGCGTCGTGATCGGGCTGGTCGCCGGCTTCTACCGCGGCCCGATCGACTCGATCCTGATGCGGCTGACCGACATCGTGCTCACCATCCCGATCTTCGTTCTGGTCGCCGTGCTCGCGCAGGTCAGCGGCGGCAACTGGTGGTCGATCGCGCTGATCATCGGCGGCACCGCCTGGACGGTCACCGCGCGGCTGGTGCGCAGCGTCGTGCTGTCGCTGCGCGAGCGCGAGTACATCGAGGCCGCCCGCTCCCTCGGCGCCTCGGACAGCAGGATCCTGTTCCGGCACCTGCTGCCGAACAGCCTCGGCGTGATCGTCGTCGACTCCACGCTGAACTTCGCCGCCGCCATCCTGGTCGAGGCCGCGCTGTCGTTCCTTGGCTTCGGCATCCACCCGCCGCGGGTGTCCCTCGGCGGCCTGCTGACCAGCGGCGTCAACGCCGCCCAGACCCGCCCCTGGCTGTTCTACTTCCCAGGCATCGTGCTGGTGATCATGGTGCTCTGCGTCAACTTCGTCGGAGACGGCGTGCGCGACGCGTTCGACCCGACAGCGAACCGGGTCCGCGCCTGATGGCGCGAACCGCCGGGCCGAGCCGACCTGCAGTCGACCGCGAGGAGAGCCGGTGACGGAGCTGCTCGACGTCCGGGACGGGACCGATCCCGGCACATCGGTGGCGGTGCTCGACGTCGACGACCTCAACGTCCGGTTCCCCACCTCCGACGGCGTCGTGCACGCCGTGCGCGGGGTGTCCTACCGGCTGCAGCCCGGCGAGGTGCTGGGGATCGTCGGCGAGTCCGGCTCCGGCAAGTCGGTCACCTCGATGGCCGTGATGGGCCTGCTCGGGAAGTCGGCCCGGGTCACCGGATCCATCAAGTTCCGTGGCCGCGAACTGCTGGGCATGGGCGATCGCGACATGAGCGGCGTGCGCGGGCGCGGCATCGCGATGGTCTTCCAAGATCCGATGACGTCGCTGAACCCCGTTTACAAGATCGGCCACCAGCTCGCGGAGGCGCTGCAGACCCACGTGCCGGACATGAGCGACGACGATGCCCGCCGGCGCAGCCTCGAACTGCTCGATCTGGTCGGCATCCCCGACGCCAAGCAGCGGGTCGACCAGTACCCGCACGAGTTCTCCGGCGGCATGCGGCAGCGCGTGGTCATCGCCATCGCGATGGCGAACCAACCCGACGTCATCATCGCCGACGAGCCGACCACCGCGCTGGACGTGACGGTGCAGGCCCAGGTGCTCGACGTCCTCCGCGCCGCGCAGCGGGAGACCCATTCCGCGATCGTGCTCATCACCCACGACCTCGGCGTCGTGGCCGGTATGGCCGACCGGGTGATGGTCATGTACGCCGGCCGGCCGGTCGAACTCGGCAGCGTCGAGGACATCTACTATCGGCCGCGGATGCCCTACACCGTCGGCCTGCTCGGATCGCTGCCGCGCGTCGACATCGGCGAGCGGCAGCGGCTGACCCCGATCCAGGGCAGCCCGCCGTCACTGCTGAACCTGCCGCCAGGCTGTCCGTTCACGCCGCGCTGCCCGATGAGCCGGCCCAACTGCGAGACCGAGGAGCCGCTCTTCCGGTCGGTCGGCGCCGAACACGGCGCCGCCTGCCATTACAGCGAGGAGCTGCGCGACCTCGAGCACAGCGCGGAGATCTTCGACGTCACCTCCACCGACGCCGGACTGCCGTCCGACGACGGCCCGCAGGCGATCGATCCGCTCAAGGACGGGCCGGTCGGGTCGACACCCGAGCCGCCCCGCGACGACGACGACGGCGCGCGCATCCCGACCTCAGAGCTGGGCACGCCGGCAGGCGACAGGCCACACCTCGAAGCGCCGGCCAACGAAGGGCCGGGGTACCAGTGATGACCACGACCGCCGAACGCACCCCGGGTCCCGACGACGACCTGATCATGAAGGTCACCGACGTCGAGAAGTACTTCCCGATCATGAGCAAGGGCGTGATCCGGCACCATGTCGGAGATGTCAAGGCTGTCGACGGAATCTCGTTCAACCTGCGCCGCAACGAGACGCTCGGGCTGGTCGGCGAATCCGGCTGCGGCAAGTCCACCACGGGCCGCGCCCTGCTGCACCTGCAGCCGGCCACGGCCGGCTCGATCGTCTTCGACGGCCACGAGCTCACGACCCTGTCCCAACGGGCCATGCGTCCGCTGCGGCGGGACATCCAGATCGTCTTCCAGGACCCGTATGCATCGCTCGATCCCCGGATGCCTGTCAACTCCATCGTCGGCGAGGCCATGCGCATCCACGGGCTGTGGAACAAGGAGAGCACGGAGCGCATCCGCGTCCTGCTCGGCCTGGTCGGGCTGAACCCGGAGCACGGCAACCGGTTCCCGCACGAGTTCTCCGGGGGTCAGCGCCAGCGCATCGGCATCGCTCGCGCACTCGCCCTCGAGCCGAAGGTGCTGGTCCTGGATGAGCCGGTCTCGGCGCTCGACGTGTCCATCCAGGCGGGTGTCATCAACCTGCTCGAGGACCTGAAGAACCGGCTGGGGCTGGCCTACATCTTCATCGCGCACGACCTCTCGGTGGTCCGGCACATCTCCGACCGGGTCGCCGTCATGTACCTCGGCAAGATCGTCGAGATCGCCGACACGAGCGAGCTGTTCGAACGGCCGGCGCACCCGTACACGCAGTCGCTGCTGTCGGCGATCCCGCTGCCCGATCCGCGCCGCGAACGGGCCAGGGAGCGGATCCTGCTCACCGGCGACGTGCCGAGCCCGGCCAATCCGCCGTCCGGCTGCCGGTTCCGGACCCGCTGCCCGAAGTTCGCCAACCAGCTCGACGACAGCCAGCGCGAGCAGTGTGTCAACGAGATACCGGCCCTGGACGACCGCGGCATGGGTCATGACGTCGCGTGCCACTACGCCGAAGTCGTCGACATTCTCGCGTGACGTCGCCCTGAGGCGTCCTCCGGCGCCGTCCCCCGGCGGCGGACGGCGGGGAATCGGCATGACGAACGCGAGCGCAGCCGACCGTGTGCTGGCCGGGGGACTCGTCGCGATCGGCGTCGTGATCGTCAGCGTCGTCGAGTGCTTCCTGGTGATGTTCTACGTCGGCTCGGTGCCGTTGCCCATCGCGCAGCTGCTCGTCGTGATCACCAATACGGCCGGGCCGTGGGCGATGCGCAGGCTCACCGGTCGAGGCTGGGCGGCGTTGATCGCAGTCGCCGCGTGGCTGGTGGTCGTGTTGTCGCTGACGTCGTCCGGTCCCGGCGGCGACGTCGTCATACCCGGCAACTGGCAGGGGCTGACTTATCTGGTGGCCGGCATGGTCTCGGCGCTCTTCGGGATGTTCCTCACCAGCGCCGGCGGACTCGGCATCCTGCGCCGCCGGTAGGGTCTGCGGGTGCACGTAGAGGCCGTCGACCCCGCCGTCGATCCGGACCGATTCCGCGCCGTCGCCGGGAGGTTCGCAACCGGCGTGACGGTGGTGACGAGCCACCACGGCGGTCGCCATCACGCGATGACGGCGAACAGCTTCGTCTCGGTCTCGCTCGATCCGCTGCTGGTGTTGATCAGCGTCGATCGGCGGGCCCGGCTGCACGATCTGGTGCTCGCGGCGGAGGTCTGGGGGGTGTCGGTGCTGCGGGCCGACCAGGAACCGATCTCCCGGCTGTTCGCCAGCCGCCGCAGCGACACCGACGAGCGGCTCGACGCCGTCGCCTACGAGGTGGGGTCACAGACCGGCGTCCGACTGATCGGGGGCGCCCTGGCCCACCTGGAGTGCTCCACCCGCACGCCCTACGACGGCGGCGACCACACCCTGCTGGTGGGCAGCGTGGTCTCGATGCGCGTCGTCGACGCCGACGCCGCGCCGCTGCTCTACTTCGGCGGCGCCTACCGCCGGCTGCGCTGACCTGCTGCTACGGCGCATCCGGGGACGGTGGGCTCGCCGCCGACTCGTCGGTCAGCGGCGGGATCGAGAGCGGCACGTTGCCGGCGAGAGCGTTGCGCACCGCCGCGATGGCGGCGTCCGCCAGGGTCGACTCTACGAGCGTCGCGCCCGGGAATCGCGCCAGCTCACGCTGCAGATCTGCCACCGAGACGTGACTCACCAGCAGTGCCAGCGCCGTGCTCCCGGGTGGCACGGTCGCGCGCAGCTTGTCGATCTCGTCGTCCTTGATGCCGGTGTCGACCAGCTTCGCGAGCAGTGCGCCGCCGCCGGCGGTCGCGGCGCCGCCGATCAGGCCGCCGATCGGCCCGCCCAGCAGGGTTCCGAGCAGCAGCCCCCACATGCCGCCGCCGAGCGCGCCCCGCCCGGTGGTGATGTCGGTGGTTTCCTTGACCCGCGCGCGGCCGTCGGCGTCGCGATGCACGAAGACGGCGTCGTGCAGGGTCAGCTGGCCTTCGCGCTGCAGCCGGGTGCTGGCGAGCAGGAACTCGTTGGCGCGCAACGGATCGGCGAACCCGATGACCAACAGCTTGCGCGGATCGTCGCCGGCCATGCCTCCAGGGTAGGGGCCCGACCCAGCCGTCGCCACGACGCTCTGGCCGCAGCGCCTGGCGGTACCGTGTGCTGGTGCCGACGATCGACCTTAACGCCGACATCGGCGAGTCCTACGGCGCCTGGCGGATGGGCGACGACGATGCCGTGCTCGACGTCGTCACGAGCGCCAACATCGCGTGTGGCTACCACGCCGGCGATCCCGTCACGATGCTCGCGACCCTGCGGGCGGCGGCGCGGCGCGAGGTCCGGATCGGGGCGCACGTGTCCTACCCGGACCTCGTCGGTTTCGGCCGCCGGGAGCTGAACTGCGCGGGCGAGGAGATCGCCGCCGACGTCCTCTACCAGCTCGGTGCGTTGCAGGCGCTCGCGCGCAGCGTCGGCACGTTCGTGCGCTACGTCAAGCCCCACGGCGCCCTATACAACCGGGCCTGCGCCGATCCCGACATCGCCGTCGTCATCGCCGACGCGCTGGCGTCGGTCGGGCGGATCCCGGTGCTGCTGCTCGCCGGGTCGCCCGGGGTCGCCGCCGCCGAAGGCAACGGCCGGCCGGTGGTCACCGAGGCGTTCGCCGACCGCGCGTACACCCCGGATGGCGCGCTGGCACCCCGCCGGCACCCCGGGGCGGTGATCAGCGACGAGGCCGCCGTCGTCGAGCGCTGCCTGCGGCTCGCGACCGACGGCACCGTGATCACGACGGACGGCACGGCGATCCGCATCGGCGCTCGGTCGCTGTGCCTGCACGGCGACACGCCAAACGCGGCCGCACTGGCCCGGAAGGCGCGGGAGGCGCTGCAGGCGGCCGGCATCGGGATCGCTGCCTTCGCTTGAGCGCCATGCCCTGGCCGAACGCGGAGGCGCGCGCGATGGGGGAATCCGCCGTGCTGATCCCGGTGACATCGCAGGAGGAGGCATTCGCGATGCGAGCCGCGGTGACGGCAGCGGCAGCGGCTGGCCGCATCGCCGGCTTGGTCGACGTCGTCGTCGGCGAGCACAACGTCGTAATCGTCTTTGACCCGCTGCGGCTGGATCCTGCTGCTGTGGTTGCGATCGCGGCCTCGGCTCCTGCGTTGGACCGGCGGCACGAGCAGGTGATGGAGATTCCGGTGGTCTACGACGGCGCCGATCTGCGCGACGTCGCCGAGCAGGTCGGGCACTCGGTCGGCGACGTCGTGCGCCGGCACGGCGAGCCGCTGTACACCGCCGCGTTCATCGGCTTCTCGCCCGGATTCGCTTACCTGACGGGGCTCGACACGGCACTGCACCTGCCCCGACGCGACACGCCGCGGGAGCGGGTGCCGCCCGGCTCCGTCGCAATGGCCGGGCCGTACACGTCCGTCTACCCGCAGGCGACGCCGGGCGGGTGGTGGTTGCTCGGCCACACCTCCGTGCGGATGTTCGATGTGCGGCGCGCGGGCGCCGAATCCGCGGTTGCGCCAGGGGATCGGGTGCGGTTCGTCCCGGCCGGAGATCCGCTGTGATCACCGTCGTCGAGCCCGGGCCACTCACCACTGTCCAGGACGAAGGCCGCGCCGGGCTGGCGCACCTGGGAGTGCCGACCGCAGGGCCCGCCGACTGGGTCTCGCACACGCTCGCCAACCGGCTGGTCGCAAACCCGGCGTCCGCGGCCGCGCTCGAGTGCACGGTCAGTGGGCCGACGCTGCGCTTCGACGACGACGCGCGCATTGCGGCCGTGGGCGCCCGTCTCGTCGTGGACGGCGAGACGATGTCGACCGAGCGCACGATCGCCGTGCGGGCCGGACAACGGGTGGTCGTCGGCCGTACCGCCGGCGGTGTGCGCTGCTACGTCGCCGTCGCCGGGGGTTTCGACGTCACGTCGGTCTTGGACAGCCGCTCGACCGACACGCTCGCCGGCATAGGTCCTCGTGCGCTCGAGGCCGGCGATCGCCTATCCATCGGCGATGTCGATGCGTCCACTGTGGACTCGTCGTTCGCGCTGCGCACTGGCTGGTTGTCTTCGCCCGGTGCCGATGTGCGCGTCGTCGTCGGGCCGCACGAGCATTGGTTCGACGACTTTACCCAGCTGCTCGACGCCGACTACGCGGTGACCCGGGCGAGTGATCGGGTGGGCGTTCGGCTTGCCGGGCCGGCGCTTGGCCGGTCGCGGCCCGGGGAGATCGCAACCTGCGGCGTGGTCGCCGGCGCCATCCAGGTGCCGCCCGACGGTGTGCCCATCGTGTTGCTCGCGAACCATGCCGCCACCGGCGGCTACCCCATCGTCGGCGTCGTGTGCCGCGCCGATCTCCCAGCGCTCGGACGCTGCGCCCCCGGCGACGGGGTGTCGTTCGTCGCTGTCGGGCGAGCCGAGGCACTGGCCGCCTACGCCGCACTGACCCGGCGCCTGGACACCGCAGTCGTGCGGCTCTGACGGCGTGCGAAGGGCCGGATCGCGCGCGCCCCCGCCACCGGTGCCAGGGCGAGTTGATCATGCACTTTCGGGACGCGACACGCCGAAAAAGCGTCCCGAAAGCGCATGATCAACTCGGGGGAGGGGGAGGCGCGCGGGATCAGCCGGTCGGCAGCACGCGGTAGTGGTAGCGGTGGTGCGTCCAGTAGCCCAGGTCGTCGTAGAGCGCGTTGGCGGCCGCGTTCGATTCCAGCACCTGCAGGTAGGAGGACACGGCACCTCGCTCGGCGCCCCAATCGGCCAGTGCCGCCATCAGCGCGCGGGCGAGCCCGCGACGGCGATGTGACGGCGCGACCTCAAGGGCGGTGACCCCGAGCCACGTCTCGTCGACGACGGCCCTGGCGACGGCGACGGGCTCGCCCGCCTCGCGGATGGCCGCGAACACCGGGCAGGCTGCCGCGAGCATCACCGCCCGTCCGATCGCGGGCACGGGGCCGCGGCCGCGGTAGTGATACATGGCGAGCCACGCCTCGTCCGGCTCGTTCTCGAGATCGACGACGACGTCGTCGCGGGCGGCGGCACGCGAGCGCACGTTCGCCAGCTCCCCGGTTCGCACCAGCGTGGATGCCTCGCCGGACCACCCGAGGGCGTCCAACGCCGCATCTACGGAGGCAGCGCCCGGGATCGGGACGGCAAACCGTGGTGCCAGCCCCCTTGCGCCGTACCACGCTATCACCGCCTCGATCGCTTGCGTGACAGGCATTCCCGGCGATCCGAGCGGCAGCGCGGAGTTCGCCCGCCCGGTAAACCCTCCGGCCGCGCGCAACATCCAGTGCCCGAGCCACTCCTGCTCCGGCGCCGGCCAGCCGAGCGTTGCCACCCGTTCGAGCTCCAGTGCATCGCGGGCGGCCACCGGCACCGGCTTGATGCGGTGCACGGCCGAAGCGGGCACGGCGATCTCGCGGCCGTCGCGATGCCGGATGCGCAGCTCGTCACCAACCGACAGGAGCACTCCGACCACGTCGCTGTAGCGCATCCGTCCGGTCGGTTCGTCGACCGTCCGCCCTGCCCGCTCGTCCACCTTCCGCCGGACCGTGACGCGTCGTCCGACCAGGTCGTCCACCGGCACCTCCTGCCCATCGGCATGCCCGCCGGCGATACTAGAGTCGGTTCCGGCGCTGATTGCCGAGGAGAGGACGCCGCGCGTGACCTACGTGATCGCCGAGCCGTGTGTCGACGTGCTCGACAAGGCGTGCATCGACGAGTGCCCTGTCGACTGCATCTACGAGGGCAAGCGGATGCTCTACATCCACCCGGACGAATGTGTCGATTGCGGTGCGTGTGAGCCGGTCTGCCCCGTCGAGGCGATCTACTACGAGGACGACACCCCGGAGAAGTGGAAGGACTTCTACCAGGTCAACGTCGACTTCTTCATAGACCTTGGCTCGCCGGGTGGCGCCTCCAAGGTGGGCGCCGTCGGCAAGGACCATCCGCTGGTCGAGGGCCTGCCGCCCGGCGTCAACGACGGCTGAGGGCCGCAGGGTGCCGCCGTCATACTGGTCCGGCCGGCTGCCGGACTTCCCCTGGGACGCCCTGGCGCCGTGTGCCGAGCGCGCCCGCGCCCATCCGGGCGGCATCGTCGACCTGTCGATCGGTGCGCCGGTCGACCCCACGCCGCCGCTGATCCAGCGCGCGCTGGCTGACGCCGCCAACGCGCCCGGATATCCCACCGCTGCGGGGATCGAGGCGGTACGTGAGGCAGCGGCGAGCTGGCTCGCTGCGCGGCACGGGGTGCTCGGCCTCGGCATCGACGCGGTCGCCCCGACGATCGGCTCGAAGGAGCTGGTGGCCTGGCTGCCGTTGATGCTCGGCATCGGTCCGGGTGACGTCGTCGCCGTACCCCGGCTCGCCTACCCGACGTACGACGTCGGAGTTCGGCTCGCCGGCGCGAGGATGCACGCGGCCGACGACGTCGCGGAGTTCGGCGCGCAAGCGCCCCGGTTGATCTGGGTCAACTCGCCGTCGAACCCCACCGGAGCCGTGCGTCCGGTGCGGCAGCTTGCGGGCATCCTCGCCTGGGCCCGAGACCACGACGCCGTCGTAGCCAGTGACGAGTGCTATCTGGATCTCGGCTTCGAAGCGAGCCCGGTGTCGATGCTGCACCCCAGCGTGTGCGGCGACACCCACGCAAACCTGCTTTCGCTGCACTCGCTTTCAAAGCGGTCGAACCTCGCCGGATACCGCGCGGGGTTCGTGGCCGGCGATCCGTCGCTGGTCGCCTCGATCGTGACGGTGCGCAAGCACGCTGGCCTGCTGGTTCCCCAGCCGGTACAGGCGGCGATGATCGCGGCATACGGCGACGAGACACACGTCGACGAGCAGCACGCCCGCTATGCCGCGCGCCGGGCTCGGCTGCGCAATGCCCTGACACAGGCCGGATTCCGCGTCGACCACTCGGGCGCCGGACTGTACCTGTGGGTGAGCCGCGGCGAGGACTGCTGGACGACGACGAAGGCGCTGGCCGAGCTGGGGATCCTGGTGGCGCCGGGCTCCTTCTACGGCCCGGACGGCGCCGAGCACGTGCGGATCGGGCTCACGGCCTCCGACGAACGGATCGGCGCGGCCTGCGAGCGGCTCACGGCCTAGACGACCACAGACCTCAGTCCCCGGCGGACCGGCCTACGACGACGTACCGCCGGACAGCTCGACATGCACGCCGGTGCCGGTCTGCGTGCGGTCCGCCGACCACGACAGGTCACCGCGGTGCCACACCTTCCCGGCGTAGCCGACCGACTCGACGTGCAGGGTCGAACCGTGCGCGATGATCCACGCCGCGATCGCCCAGCCACCGGAGCTCGTCGACGCCGCGACGTCGAGAGCGGGTGGCCGGTGGACCGCCGGCGTAACAGCTACCGGCGCCGCCACCGGGAAGTCGCGTTGCACCGACGCCGCCACGGCCTCCGGATCCGCCCGGGGCCCGCTGTCGTACCGGCAGGCGAGACCGGCGGGCTGGCTGCCGACGAACGCGCCGGCGAGACCGATGGCGAGCGGCTCCCACCGCGCATACGCCTGCGGATAGGCGCTGCGCTGCACCTTCTGCGCGACGACCGTGAGCGCGTCGGTCTGCCAGGCTCGGACCTTCACCAGCGCGTCGTAGAACTTGCCCGCGGCGTAAACCGGCCGGGAGAGGTCCGCGGGCGCGCCCCAGCCCTGGGACGGCCGCTGCTGGAACAGGCCAACCGAGTCGAGGTCGCCGGCGTCCGCGGGGATATTGACCAGCTTGGATTCCTGGTAGGCCGTCGCGAGTGCGATCACCACCGCGCGTTGCGGCAACCCGCGCCGGATGGCGACGGCGCTGATCTCGGCGGCGTTCGCGGCCTGGTCGGGATCCAGTGCGTACCCCGTCGATACGACTGCGCAGGTGGGCGCCGACGAGGCGCGGTGCGCCCGGGTGATGGCAATCGCGACGACGCCGGCGACCATGACGACGGCCAGCAGCGCGAGCGCGATGCCGGCAGACCGGATGCGTCGGCTCATCGGGGGCGGCGTCAGCCGTTCTCGTGCAGGGCGGCGTTCAGCGACGTCGACGACTCCCGCGCGAGGACTTCCATCGCGCCGTCGACACTGTTGCGGCGGAACAGCAGGCTGGTCCGGCCGGAGAGCTCCCGGGCCCGCACGGTGGCCCCGTCCGGGAGCCGCACCTTCGAGCCCGCGGTGACATAGCATCCGGCTTCGACGACGCAGTCGTCGCCGAGAGAGATCATGATCCCGGCGTTGGCGCCGATCAGGCAGCGCTCGCCGACTGAGATGACGTCGGCGTTGCCGCCCGACAGCGTGCCCATGATCGACGCGCCGCCGCCGACGTCGGAGCCTGCGCCGACGACGACGCCGGAGGAGATCCGGCCCTCGATCATCGACTCGCCCAGCGTTCCCGCGTTGAAGTTGACGAAGCCCTCGTGCATCACCGTCGTGCCGGCGGCCAGGTGCGCACCCAAACGCACCCGGTGGGCATCGGCGATGCGCACTCCCGGCGGAATGACGTAGTCGGTCATCCGCGGGAACTTGTCCACGCCGTACACGACGACCGGCCCGGCCCCGCGCAACCGGAGCCGGGTCGCCTCGAATCCTTCCACCGGGCACGGGCCGGCGCTGGTCCAGACGACGTTGCCGAGGACGCCGAAGATGCCTTCCACCGACAGGCCGTGCGGGCGCACCAGCCGGTGCGAGAGCAGGTGCAACCGCAGGTAGGCATCGGGCCCGTCGACCGGCGGTGCCGCCAGATCCTCGACGACGGTGCGCACGACGGCAGTGCTCACCCCGCGGCGGCCGTCGGAGACCACCAGCGCCGCGAGCCCTGGTGGTTCCGGTTCGCCCGCCGGCCGCCCGAGCGCCGGCGACGGGTACCACGTGTCGAGCACTGCGCCGGACGCGTCGCTCGTGGCGAGGCCGTACCCCCAGGCAGACGTCACACCGCTACGGTACCGGCGTGCCGTCTCTCGACCTGTCCGGCGATGTCGCCGCGCTGACCGCCGCCCTGGTGGACACGCCGTCGGTGTCCGGCGCCGAGACCGCGCTCGCCGACGCCGTGGAGGCCACCCTGAGTGTGCGGCCGCACCTGCGGGTTGATCGCGACGGCGACACCGTCATCGCGCGCACCGGCCTCGGACGTGCGCATCGCGTGCTGCTCGCCGGGCATCTGGACACGGTGCCGATCGCGGACAACCTGCCGTCCCGGCGCGACGGCGACCGGCTCTACGGGTGCGGCAGCTCGGATATGAAGTCCGGCGACGCCGTGCTGCTCCGCACGGCTGCGACGCTGACGGAGCCGGCATACGACCTGACGTTCGTCTGCTACGACAACGAGGAAGTGGGCTCCGCCCTGAACGGGCTGGGCCGGGTGGCGCGCAGCCACCCCGACTGGCTCGCGGCCGATCTGGCGATCCTGCTCGAGCCGACCAACGGCGACGTCGAAGCTGGCTGCCAGGGGACGCTGCGGGCGACCGTGCGCACCATCGGGCAGCGCGCGCACAGCGCCCGCTCCTGGCTCGGCGAGAACGCCATCCACCGGGCCGCGCCGGTGCTCGACCGGCTGGCCCGCTACGCCGCCCGGGAGGTGGAGATCGAGGGCTGCCGGTTCCGGGAAGGGCTCAACGCCGTCGGCATCGACGGCGGCGTGGCCGGGAACATCATTCCCGACGAGTGCGTCGTCACGGTCAACTTCCGCTTCGCGCCCGACCGCGACGAGGTGGCAGCGAGCGCGCATGTGCGCGAGGTGTTCGGCGGCTACGACGTCGACGTGGTCGATGTCGCCCCCGGAGCATTGCCGGGGCTGGATTCGCCGCTGGCACAGGCATTTCTGCGCACCGTCGACCGCCCTGTGAACGCAAAGCTCGGCTGGACCGACGTGTCGCGCTTCGCCGCGATCGGGGTTCCGGCGCTGAACTTCGGTCCGGGCGATCCGAACCTCGCCCACAAGCCCGAGGAGCACGCGATGATCCCCGAGATCGAGCGGAGCGAACGGGTGCTCGCGGGATTCCTGCGCGGAGTTCAGTAGCTTGCGCGGCTGCCAGCGAGCAGCCGCGCTCCGATCGTCGTGGCCCGCCGCCCGGTGAATCCCGCGGCGGCGAGTTCGAGGTCGCCGGGCGGGATCTGGCCGTTGTCCGACGTGTGCGATGCACCATAGGGGTTGCCGGCGTCGAACTGCACGGGGTCGGCGTATCCGGGTGTGACGACGATGCAGCCGAAGTGGTAGGCGGAGTGATAGAGCGCGAGCAGAGTGGCCTCCTGCCCGCCGTGCGCGGTCGCCGACGAGCAGAAGCCGGCGAAGACCTTGTCGACCAGCTGGCCGTCGCCCCACAGCCCGCCGAGCGTGTCGAGGAACGCCTTGAGCTGCGCCGACACGTTGCCGAACCGGGTCGGGGTACCGAAGAGGAGGACGTCGGCCCAGGCGACGTCGTCGATCGCTGCCTCGCCGACTCCGGCGGTGGCCTCGGCGTGTCGCGACCAGGCCTCGCTGGCCGCGATCGTCGCCGCCGGTGCGATCTCGGCGACCCGCCGCAGCCGCACCTCGCCGCCGGCGTCGATGGCGCCCTGCGCCGCCGCCTGCGCCATGGCGTAGACGCCGCCGGTGGCGCTGTAGTAGATCACCGCGACCCGCACGTCGCGGCGGCCGGGCTCGGATCCGGACCCGCCCGTGGCGTCGTCGGACTCGCCGTCGGTCCGCCGCCCGGCGGTGTCGATGACGGCGGTGATGTCGTTCTGCCGCCTGATCCGCACGATCGCCTCTCCCTGCTCCCGACGCTCCCGGCCGTCGTCGTTCCCATCAGCCGATGCTGCCAAGGGTAGGTTCGGCGCCGTGGGGTGCCGCGCCGGCCGACGGATGGCGCAGGCCGTGACGGCGCTGGCCGCGGCCTGCGGCGCGCTGGCCGGCTGCCACGGAGCGGCTCCGCCGGGTCGGGACGACACCCGCGTCGTCAACCCGCCGTCGGCGCCGCCAGCCACCACGCGGACGACCACGCCGACAACCACGTCGCCGCCGAAACCGGCCAGCAGCCGCACCACCACCACCACCACCACCACCACCGCCGCCGCGACGGTCACCTCGCCGGTGCCGCCCACCCGCACGAGCGCCGCGTCCCCGGCACCGACGGTGAACACGCCGCTGGCTCGCTACGACGCCGCGGTCGCGCGCTGGCAGGCCGCGCGGTCGACCTTCATCCGAGCCGCAACGTCGGGTGTGTCCGACGTCGCGGCCGAACGACGATGGGCGAGCACGTTCCTCGCCGCGGAGCGCTCGTTCGCGAGGACCATGACGCCGCCCGCATGGCCCGCAGCGAGTCGCGCGGTGATCGGCGGCCTGCTGCACGCCAGCGCCACCGAGCAGAGGCACCTGCTCGCCATGAGCCGGGCGCCTTCGCCGGGTGCGTTCACCGGCGAACTCGGCGGTTACAGCGTCGACACCGCGGCCGAGAACACCGCCGTGGGCGCTGTGCGCAAGACGCTCGGCGGCTGACCGCACCGCCGGGGGATACCGCCGATACGGTGGGCGCCATGACCGATTCCCCTGGACGCCGTGCCCATGTGGTGGCTCGGAACCGACGGCGCCCTCGTGACTGACGCCGGGCGGCAGCCCGGGCCGCCCGAGCGGTTTCGCGGTCCGGTGCTGCTGCGCCGCGAGCACGTCGAGCCCGGCACCACCGACCAGCGGCTGCTCGACAGCCGCGGCCCGGCCGAGTGGGTGCACACCGATCCCTGGCGGGTGCTGCGCATCCAGTCCGAGTTCGTCGAAGGGTTCGGCCTGCTCGCCGAACTGCCGCGCGCCGTCAGCGTCTTCGGCAGTGCGCGCACGCATCGCGACGACCCCGATTACGCGATGGGCATGCGTCTTGGCGCCGCACTGGCGGAGGCCGGCTTCGCGGTGATCACCGGCGGTGGCCCGGGCGCGATGGAGGCTGTCAACCGCGGCGCCCAGGAGGCTGGCGGCACCAGCGTCGGACTCGGCATCGAGTTGCCGTTCGAGCAGCGACTCAACGACTGGGTCGACGTCGGCCTGAACTTCCGGTACTTCTTCGCCCGCAAGACGATGTTCGTGAAGTACGCGCAGGCCTTCGTGATCCTGCCCGGCGGGTTCGGCACGCTGGACGAGACCTTCGAGGCCCTGACGCTGGTGCAGACCGGCAAGGTCACCCGCTTCCCGGTGGTGCTGCTCGGCGTCGACTACTGGCGGGGACTGACCGACTGGTTGCGCAGCACGGTCCTCCCGGCGGGACGGGTCAGCCCGGCCAACCTCGAGCTGCTGTCGGTCACCGACGACGTCGAGGAGGCGGTGCGGATCATCGTCGAGGCGGATGCCGCACACGAAGCGGAGCAGGCCGTCGACGTCGCCGGCGGTGCCGCGGAGCCGCCCGAGGCCGACGGCCAGTAGCGGTGGCCCGGATCTGTGTCTACTGCGCGTCGTCGAACCGGGTGGCCGAGCGGTACCTCACTCTCGCCTCGCAGGTCGGCGCCGAGCTCGCGCGCCGAGGCCACGCGCTGGTGACCGGTGGCGGCCGGGTGTCGATGATGGGTGCCGTGGCGAGCGCCGCGCGAGCGGGCGGAGCACACACGGTCGGCATCATCCCGCGGGCGCTCGTCGACCGCGAGATCGCCGATATAGGCGCCGACGACCTGGTCGTCGTGGACACGATGCGCGAGCGCAAGGCGCAGATGGAGAGCCGTGCCGATGCCTTCCTGACCCTGCCCGGCGGCATCGGCACGATGGAGGAGCTGTTCGAGATCTGGACGGCGAAGACGCTGCGGTTGCACGACAAGCCGGTCGTCGTTCTCGATCACGAGGGCTTCTTTCATCCACTGTGGACATTCGTCGAAGGCCTGGTGGACACCAGGTTCATGCGCAACGCAGCCTACGAGGCGCTGACGATTGTCGACTCCGTCGGCGCGGCACTGGACGCCGTCGAGGCCTGACGCCGGGCATCCGCCCGTTCAGCCGAGCCCGCGGCGCGCAACCGCCGGCGGCCGGTCACCCCGGATCGACGCGACCGTGTCGAGCACCCGACGGGTCGCGACGACGTCGTGTGCGCGGAAGACCCGCGCGCCGAGCCACGCCTCGACGGCCGTCGCCGCGAGCGTGCCCTCGAGCCGGTCGGTCGCCGGCAGGCCGAGTGTCTCGCCGATGAAATCCTTGCGCGACAGGGCAACCAGCACCGGCCAGCCGGTCGCGGTCAGGCGCTCCAGCTCGCGGGTGATCCGCAGCGACTGCGCCGTCGTCTTGCCGAAGTCGTGCCCGGGATCGATCAGGATCGATTCCGGCGCGACGCCGAGCGACACCGCGCGCTCGGCCAGGCCGACCACCGTGGTCACCACGTCGCCGGTGACGTCGTCGTAGTAGGGATGGTCCGGGTCGGTGCGCGGTGCCAACCCACCGGCATGCGTGCACACGAGCCCGATACCCGCCTCGGCGGCGGCCTGTGCGAGGTCGGGATCGTATCCGCCCCAGGCGTCGTTGAGCAGGTCCGCTCCGGCCTCGGCCACCGCACGGCCGACCTCGGCGCGCCACGTATCGACGCTGAGCACGACGTCGGAATGACGCCGTCGCACGGCAGCCACGACATCGACGGTGCGCCGGATCTCCTCCTCGACGTCGACCTCCGGCCCGGCACCGGCCCGCACGCCGCCGATGTCGACGATTGCCGCGCCGTCCGCGACGGCCCGGTCGACGGCGGCGACGGCGGCGTCGAGTTCGAACGTGCGTGCGCCGTCGTAGAAGGAATCCCGGGTGCGGTTGACGATCGCCATCACCAGCAGTTCGTCGTCGCCGAACACCTTCGTGCCCAGGCGCAACGGCATCTCGGATCCCTCCTCGTGGCCCGGCCGATGTGCTGCGGCCCGGCTTGCTCGGTTGCCCGACCGGACCGGGCCCGTGACACGATCCTCTCGTGCTGACGTTCTTCATCTACGCGCTCACGATTGTCGTGGCGGGCGGCGTGCTGTTCCTGATCGGTGCCTTCGCGTTCGGCCGCGGCGAGGAGATGGCCGCAGCGCCGGCCGACCGGTCGCCGGTGTGGCTGCCGAGCGGACGGCCGATCGTCGCCGGCGACGTGCACGGTCTGGTGCTGCCGGTCTGCGTGCGTGGCTACCGGATGAGCGACGTCGACTGGGTGCTCGACCGGCTGGCCGAGACGATCGAGGAGCGCGAGCACGAGATTGCCCGGCTGCGTGGCGAGGAGCCGGCCGAGACCGTCTCGCTGGCTGCTGCCGAACCTGGCCCGGCGGATCCGCAGGCCGAGCTCGGCGCCGACGCGCCGCCCGCCGATCCGCAGGCCGAGCGGGGCGGCGGGGTCTAGGTGCCGAACCTGACCGTGGACGTGCGCGTGGACGCGCCACCCGAGCGGGTCTGGCGGGCGCTCACCGACTGGCGCCGGCAGGGCGAATGGATGCTCGCCACCACGGTCGCGCCTTTGGACGGCGATGCGCAAGAGGTCGGTGGGCAGCTGCGCGCCCTCACCGGCCTGCGCGCGTTCGGCCTGCAGATAGGAATCGTCGATACCATGCGGATCACCGCCTGGGAGCCGCCGCACCGGTGCACGGTGCGGCACACCGGGCGGGTCATTCGTGGCACCGCGGAGTTCAGCGTCGCCCGGTTCGCCTGCGGCGCGAGGGTCAGCTGGACCGAGTCGGTCGACGTTCCCGGCGGACGGGTCGGACTGGCCGCCTGGACGGCGATCCGGCCGGCCGTCCGGGCCGGCATCGCCTGCTCGCTGCGCCGGTTCGCCGACTTCGCAAGAGCCCATCCGTGACCGGTCCGAGGGTCGGTGCGGACGGCCGCCGCCGGTGCCCATGGGGAAACGCCACGGCGGACTACGCGGCCTACCACGACGACGAATGGGGCCGGCCGCTGCGCGGCGACGACGCGCTGTTCGAACGGATGTGCCTGGAGGCGTTCCAGTCCGGCCTGTCGTGGATCACGATCCTGCGCAAGCGCCCCGCATTCCGCGCTGCGTTCGCTGGCTTCTCGATCACCGCCGTCGCGGCGTTCGGCCCCGCCGACGAGACCCGGCTGCTCGCCGACGCCGGCATCGTCCGCAACCGCGCGAAGGTGGCCGCCACGATCGCGAACGCGCGCATCGCGGCGGAGTTGCCCGACGGGCTCTCGGTGTTGCTGTGGTCGTTCGCGCCGGCCGGCCGGCGGCGCCGTCCTCGGAGCACGGCCGACATCCCCACGGACAGCTTGGAGTCGAGGGCGATGAACCGCGACCTGCGCCGCCGCGGCTTCAGCTTCGTCGGCCCGACGACGGCGTACGCGCTCATGCAGGCCACGGGCATGGTCGACGATCACCTGGCCGGGTGCTGGCGCGCCCGCAAGAGCCCGGAACTCCTACCCATGCTCCCCGGGGTCAGCGGCCGGTGAAGCTGGGCTTCTGCTTTCGCAGGAACGCCGCGACGGCGTTGCGGTGGTCCTCGGTATGGCCGGCCCGCGCCTGCAGCTCCGCCTCCTTGGCCAGCGCCTGGCCGAGCGTGCTGGTCGCGGCGTATCCGAGCGAGGACTTGATCGCGGCGTAGGCAGCCGTCGGGCCGGCCGCGAGCTTGACCGCAAGGCCCAACGCGGTGTCGAGCACCCGCTTGTCCTGGACGACGGCGTTGGCCAGGCCCATCTCCATCGCCTGATCGGCGGGCACCGGCTCGGCGAGCAGGCACATCGCGGTTGCTCGCGCGTGCCCGATCAGTCGCGGTAGCAGCCACGAGGATCCGGAATCGAGGGTGAGCCCGATGTTGGCGAAGGCCATCAGGAACGACGCGCTCTCGGCGGCGACGCGCAGGTCCGCCGCGAAGGCGAACGACGCGCCCGCACCGGCGGCCATCCCGTTGACCGCGGCGATCACGGGCACGCGCAGGCCGACGATCGCAGCCACGATCGGGTTGTAGTCCCCGGCGACCGTGCGCAGCGGATGCGGGTCGCCGGCATCGAGCCGGTCGGCGTGCTCGCGCAGATCCTGTCCCGCACAGAACGCCTTGCCCGCACCGGTCAGCACGACGGCGCGGATCGAGTCGTCGGCGGCGACGTTGCGCAGGGTGGCAAGCAGCGTCGCCTTCAGTTCCTGGTTACACGCGTTGAGCTGCTCCGGCCGGTTCAGCGTGATGATCCCGACGCCCTGGCCGATGTCGAGCAACACCGTGTCGGACATGTCGGCTCCTCACCGCTGGTGACAATGCGCGCCGGATCGCGCTCACCCTATCCAGCGGCGATCCGGACCAGCTCGAGGCGGCGGCGCCGGGACGTGTCCGGTTCGCCGGTTGTGCCGGACTTTCGCAACGGTCGCGCGATAGGGGAGAATAAGCCCAGCGTGCCCGGCATAGAGCGATCGCTTGCCGGCGCCGGTGCGGTCGGGTTCGTTGCGACGCGCCAGATAGGTCGTGCTCAGGGCGGCAACACCGCCCGCTCGGAGGAGGCATCTATGGCGGCCATGAAGCCGCGTACCGGCGACGGTCCGCTCGAGGTCACGAAAGAAGGGCGCGGCATCGTCATGCGCGTTCCGCTCGAGGGCGGTGGACGGCTCGTCGTCGAGATGTCCCCGGTCGAGGCCGCGGCGCTCAGCGAAGCGTTGAAGACCGCCGCTGGCTGAGTTCTTCAAGCCTCACCGGCCCCGGGGACGCCCGCGTGCAGCGGCCGCCCGGGGCCGGCGCACGTTCGGAGCGCATAGGTGCACTGATCACGATCGCGGTCATCCGAACCGGCAGCGGGCGCGGGCGACGGCGCGGTAGATCGCGACCGTTCGCTCTGCCGCGGCGGTCCACGAGAACTCCCGCTCGGCGCGGGTCCGCCCGGCCGCGCCCATCCGCGTGGCCCGCCCGGGGTCACCGATCAGCTGGCCGATGGCGCCGGCGAGCCGCTGCTCGAATCCGCGCGGGTCGCGAGCGTCGTACCGCGCCAGCAGTCCGGTGACGCCGTCGTCGACGACCTCGGGGATCCCTCCGACGTCGCTCGCGACAACCGCGGTGGAGCAGGCCATCGCCTCGAGGTTGACGATCCCCAGCGGTTCATAGATCGACGGGCAGCAGAACACGGTCGCGCGCGAGAGCAGCTCGACGACGTCGGGCCGATCGAGCATCTCCCGGATCCACACCACGCCGTCGCGGCGGCGGCGGAGTTCGGCCACCGCCGTCTCGATCTCCGCGGCGATGTCGGCGGTGTCCGGCGCGCCGGCGCAGAGCACGACCTGCACGCCAGCGTCGACGTCGGCGGCCGCGTGCAACAGGTGGATCAGACCCTTCTGCCGGGTGATCCGGCCGACGAACACGACGTATGGCCGGTTGGGATCGACGCCGTGGGAGCGGAGCACCTCGGTCGTCTGCACCGGCCGATACACCGCGGGATCGATCCCGTTGTGCACCACGTGCACCCGCGCCGGGTCGACCAACGGGTAGCTGCCGAGCAGGTCGGCTCGCATGCCGGCGCTGACGGCGATGAGTGCGTCGGCGGACTCGTAGGCCGTTCGTTCGACCCAGGCCGAGAGCCGGTAGCCGCCGCCGAGCTGTTCGGCCTTCCACGGCCGCCGCGGCTCCAGCGAATGCGCGGTGATCACGTGCGGGATGCCGTAGAGCATCGCGGCGAGATGTCCCGCCAGGTTGGCGTACCAGGTGTGCGAGTGCACGATGTCGCACCCGGCCAGCCGCGCCGCTATCTGGAGGTCGACGCCGAGAACCGCCAACGCGGGGTTCGCCTGCGCCAGGTGTGCGTCGGTGCCGTAGGCGATCGCGCCCGCTCGATCGGCGCCGAAGCAGTGCACGTCGGCCTGCAGGTCAGCGCGCCGGCGGAGCTCGGCAACAAGGTGTTCCACGTGCACGCCGGCGCCGCCGTAGACCTCGGGCGGGAATTCGCGCGTGATCACGCCGATCCGCATGCGTTCAACCCTAGGACGCGCCGTCGCTATATGGTCATCTCATGCGCAGCCGGCCGCGCGTGCTCGGGATCGTCCTTGCTGGCGGCGAGGGCAAGCGGCTCTGGCCGCTCACCGCGGATCGCGCCAAGCCGGCCGTACCCTTCGCCGGCAACTACCGGCTCGTCGATTTCGCGCTGTCGAATCTGGTCAACGCCGGTTTCCTGCGATTGTGCGTCCTGACCCAGTACAAGTCGCACTCGCTCGACCGGCACATCACCACGACCTGGCACATGTCCACCGAGCTCGGCAACTACATCACGCCGGTTCCCGCTCAGCAGCGCCTCGGCCCGCGCTGGTTCACCGGGAGCGCCGACGCGATCTACCAGAGCCTGAACCTGGTCTACGACGACGAGCCCGATCACATCGTCGTCTTCGGTGCGGACCACGTGTACCGCATGGACCCCTCGCAGCTGGTGGAGCAGCACATCTCCTCCGGTGCCGGCGTCACGGTTGCGGGTATCCGGGTGCCCCGATCTGAGGCTTCGGCGTTCGGCGTGATCGACGCCGACGCCGACGGCCACATCCGGGAGTTCCTGGAGAAGCCCGACGATCCGCCGGCGCTGCCCGGCTCTGCGGATGAGACGTTCGCCTCGATGGGCAACTACGTCTTCGAGACCTCGGCCCTCATCGACGCGTTACGCAGCGACGCCGCCGACGAGTCGTCGGTGCACGACATGGGTGGGTCCATCGTGCCGATGCTGGTGGAGGAGAAGGCCGCCTGCGTCTACGACTTCGCCGAGAATGACGTGCCGGGCGCCACCGAACGCGATCGCGGGTACTGGCGCGACGTCGGGACGCTCGATGCCTATTACGACGCGCACATCGACCTGGTGGCCGTGCACCCGATCTTCAACCTCTACAACCGCGAGTGGCCGATCTTCACCCTGCATCCGCAGCTGCCGCCGGCGAAGTTCGTCGAGGGCGGATTCGCGCAGGAGTCGATCGTGAGCGACGGCGTCATCGTGTCGAACTCGACGGTGCGCGAGTCGATCCTCTCGCCGGGAGTCCGGGTATACGCCGGCGCCTACGTCGAAGGCTGTGTGTTGCTGGACAACGTCTCGATCGGCCGCGGCGCGGTGGTGCGCCGCGCGATCCTGGACAAGAACGTGGTAGTGCCCGACGGCGCGCACATCGGCGTCACACCCGACCTCGACCGGGCGCGCTACCAGGTGAGCGCGGCCGGAATCGTGGTGCTCGGCAAGGGCCAGCAGGCCGTCGTCTGACCTCTCATGCCGCGAGTTCGGCGGGCAACGGGCCGTCGTGCAGGATCAGCAACGTCGACACGGCACGGGTCAGCACGATATAGAGCCGGCGCAGGCCGGAGAGCCGATCGGGTTCGGCAGCGACGATGCCGGCCGGGTCGACGACGACGGCGGCATCGAACTCCAGTCCCTTGGCCGCACCCGACGGCACGACGGTGACCCGTGGGTCATACGCCATGGACAGCGCCCGCGCGCCCAGCGGCCGCAGCAGCGCGGCTACCCGCGCGAGGTGTGAATCGGCAACGATCACGCCGATCGACCCCTCGCCGCGTAGCAGCCGCGCGACTTCGCGGGCCAGTTCGGTGCTCCTCGCGAAGCTGAGCGCGCCGGCGCCCGGCCGCACGCTGGTCGCCGGCGCGAGGCCGGCTGCGATGTGCGGCAGGAGCCGGTTGGCGAGGTCGAGAATGCTGCCCGGCACGCGGTATCCCTCGGTGAGCGGGCAGAGCGTGGCGCCGGGCTGGCCCAGGTGGCGCAGTGTCGTCGGCCAGGCAGCCGGCGCCCACGGTGTGGTGGCCTGGGCGAGATCACCGAGCACCGTGAGCGAGCCGGCTGGACACCGGCGCGCGATCGCTCGGCACTGCATCGCCGAAAGGTCCTGCGCTTCGTCGACAACGACGTGCGCGTACGCCGGCACGCCGTCGAGCCGACCGGCCAGCTCGTCGAGCAGCACGGCGTCGGCCGCCGACCATCGAGCGCGCCGCAAGGTCGCCGGCGCCGTCGGCCAGCCGAGACGCCGCTGCTCGTCGTCAGTCAGGATTCCCCTTGCACACCGGGCGAGGAACTCGGCGTCGGCGTAGAGGCGCAGTAGCAGCCCGGGTGCGGTCAGGGCTGGCCAGACGGCGTCGACGAAGGCCATCACCGGTTCGCTGCGCGCCACCTGCGCGGTCTCCCGGTCGGTCGGTGCACCCCCGGCGTCCTCGCGTTGCCGACCTACGTCGGCGGCGATGCGCTGCCGGAGCCGATCGCGACCGGACGACCAGCGGATGCCGCTGCGGCGGGCGTCGTCGACGTAGCGGCGCAGGGCCCGCTCCGGGATCCGGTAGCGCTTGCTGCCCACGACCACGACGACGTCAGACGTAGGGCGGCTCACCTGCGAGTGCACGGCCTTGTGCAAGACGTCGGCGAGGCGTGCATCGCCTTTCAGCACGGCGATTGCGGGATCGTCGCTGCCGGTTACCGGCACGTGCGCGACGAGATCGTCGACCCGCGCTTGCGCGACGCCGACCTCACCCAGGGCCGGCAGCACCTGGGCGATGTAGTGCAGGAAGGCCTCGTTCGGCCCGACCACGAGCACGCCGGCGCGCCGTAGCCGGTCGGGGTAGGTGTAGAGGAGGTACGCGGCGCGGTGCAGGCCGACCGCTGTCTTGCCGGTACCAGGGGCCCCCTGGATGCACAGCGAGGTATCGAGGTCGGCGCGCACCAGCTCATCCTGATCCGGAGCGATCGTGGCGACGATGTCACGCATCGGGCCGACCCGCGGCCGCTCTATCTCCGCCGTCAGCAGCGTGGAACGGCCACGAAGGTCCTCGCCGCGATCGAGGTGCTCGTCCTCGAAGCTGGTGATGTCGCCGGCGCGGAAGCCGAAGCGGCGGCGCAGGCGCACGCCCATCGCGTCGGCCGCCGTGGCGCGGTAGAAGGCCCGCGCGATCGGTGCCCTCCAGTCGATGACAACCGGCTCGCCGTGGTCGTCGCGAAGGTGCCGTCGCCCGATGTGGAACGGCTCTGGATCGCCCGTGATGCTGGGGGAATCAGGGTCGTCGCGGTCGATCCGGCCGAAGAACGGCGGCGCATCGGGATCGGCGCAGAGCGCGGTGAGCCGCTCGGTGCGCATCCGGCCGAGCGTTTCGCTGCCTAGCTCGTCGGTGCCCCAATCGGCGATACCGGCCGCGCTCGAGCGCATGGCGTTCAGGCACTCGCGGGCCTGCTTGAGGTGCGCTCGCTCCGTCGCCAGCACCGCATCGCCGCCCACGACTGGATAACGTTACGGCGCCGGGCAAGTGGTTTTCGCTCCTGACGCCTCCGCGGAAACGATCGCGTCGGCGCCCCCGAGCGTGCGCCCGCCGGCTCAACCGATGCGCAAGGCAGCCAGCACGCCGTCGCCGGAGCCGACCAGGACCGGCACCAGGGACTCGTTCTCGCGCACCGCGGCGGCGACCTCGCGGATCGCCACCGTCTCGTCGTCGTGGACCGATGCCTCGGCGGCGCGGTCGTGCCAGAGCATGTTGTCGAACGCGACGATCCCGCCAGGACGCAGCAGCCGCAGCGCCTCGGTGAGGTACTCGCCGTATTCGGTCTTGGCGGCGTCGGCGAACACCAGGTCGTACGCACCGTCGGTCAGCCGCGGCAACACCTGCAGGGCGGCGCCGTTGATCAGCCGCGCCCGTGGAGCGGGGATGCCGGCCTCGCCGAACGTCTCCCTCGCTGCGCGCTGGTGCTCGGTCTCGGTGTCGACGCTGGTCAGGACCCCGTCGGGATTCATCCCCCGCAGCAGCCACAGACCAGACACCCCGGTGCCGGTGCCGATCTCGACGGCGGCGCGCGCGCCCACCACGCTGGCCAGGAAGCGCAAGAACGCTCCGGCGGCCGGGCTGACCGGCACGCAGCCGAGTTCCTGAGCACGGGTGCGCGCCGCCCGCAACGGCTCGTCCTCGGGTAGGAAGGCCTCGACGTAGTCGCGGCTCGCTGCCAGACCGGCCGAACCGGGCACGGGACACCTCCTGCGTCAGCACGCTGTGGCTTGCGCAGCGAGCCTAGTGTCTCGATACGGGACACTGGCCGGGCGGGGAACGCCCGCGCCCCGCACCGCGTTCACCAGGCGGTGATCTCTGCGCAGAGCGCAGCGAGCACCGGGGGCTGTGGACTCGCTGAGAATCGGCGGGCCGAACGAGCGAAAGGCCAGGAGACACCGCACCATGGAGGCAACGTTCACACGGCGACCGATCGAGCGGTTGCCGCGTCTTCCAGGCGGTTCGGGGGGAGGGGATGTAATGGCCGACCGGCCAGCGGCCGAGCAGCCGTATTCGGCGGTCACCGACGGACCCGACTGCCACGGGTGGGTTCCGCCGTCGTGGGACGAGGTCGTGCGGGAGCACTCCAGCCGCGTGTACCGCCTCGCCTACCGGCTCTCGGGCAACAAGCAGGACGCCGAAGACCTGACCCAGGAAACCTTCGTCCGGGTGTTCCGCTCGCTCGCCAACTACCGTCCGGGCACGTTCGAGGGCTGGCTGCACCGGATCACCACCAACCTGTTCCTGGACATGGTCCGACGCCGCCAGCGAATCCGCTTCGACGCCCTCGCCGAGGACAACGCCGGCGTACCCGGCGCGGCCCTGGCCGGCCGCGAGCCGAGCCCCGAGCAGGCATACGCCGACGCGCACCTTGACCCCGACGTGCAGCGGGCGCTGGACGCGCTGCCACCGGACTTCCGGGTCGCGGTCGTGCTGTGCGACATCGAAGGCCTGACCTACGAAGAGATCGCGGCCACGCTCGACATCAAGCTCGGAACCGTGCGCAGCCGGATCCACCGTGGCCGGCTGGCGCTCCGGCAGACGCTCGCTCACCGCGCGCCGAGCGCGGCTGCGGCGGCCGCGGCGACCTTGAGCGCCGCTGAGACGGCCGGGCGGGCGGCGCCCCTCGTGGCGTCGCCTCGACGCGTCCCGGGCGTCACGCCGGCATTCGGAGCCGGCTCGTGAGCCGCGCCGACACCCACCTGTCGGCGGACGCCGTCGTCGCCTACGTCGACGACGAGCTGGCGCCGACACCGCTGCGCCGGACCATCGCGCATCTCGACTACTGCCGCGAATGCCGTGTCGCCGTCGTCGCGCAGCGCGCCGCAAAGGGTGCGCTGTCGGCGATCGGCGGTCCGGCACCGTCGGTCGACTTCCTCGCGCGGCTGCGCGAGATCCCGTTCACCGACGACCTCGGCGCAGGGCCGTTCGACGCCGACGACTTCGGTACCCGCGACGTCGCGCTAGCCGTGACCGGCGACTCGTTCGTCTACGCCGCCCGTGGCGCGCAGCTCGTCGATGCCGCCCCGGTGCCGGCCCCGGTGCCGGCGGTGCCGCCCGTCGAAAGCTCGTGGCTGCGCCCGGCCGGCGCGTCGATGACGTCGCACCCGCACCTGTTCCGGCGCGGGCTGATCGGTGCCGCGGCGGCGGCGATGGTTGTCGGAGCACTCGCGGCCGCACCGATCGCGTCGTCGGCCGGCACCACGCCCAGCGGTGACGGTATCGGCTCGCCCGGTGGAACGGCCGCACCGACGAATGCGTCGTTCTCGCAGGTGACCGGTGAGCGGCTGATGATGCGTGGCGGCCCGGTCGAGACGGCGAGCGATACCTCGACGCTGGTCCGGCCGCGCTAGCCCGTCCCCACCGGTTGTCGCCGAAGGGTGACGATGAGGCAGGCTGGACGGCAGCGAGAGGAGGGCGATGACGGACTACCGTGCGCAGGACGACGCGTTCCGCCCGCCGCCGCCCGGTTCACCCCAGGCGCAACCGCCGAACTCTTCGCCGCAGCCGCTGGTCAAGCCGGCGGTGACACCTGCCGTGGCGTCGGCCTTCGGGCGGCCACCCGGGGTCGACTCTTCGTTCGGCCGGCTGGCACCACCGGCACCAGCCCCGGCACCGCCGCCGTACGCCGCGCCGCCACCCGCCGTGGCGGCGGCGTTCGGCCGTCCCCCGGGTTCCGACGACGGTCTCGACCCCGCCCGCCCGTACTTCGACGGCGCCGCGACCGGTCCGTCGCCGTGGTGGCATGACTCGGCTCTCGTCGACCCCTGGCGTGATCCGGTGTCGCCGGCCAGCCTCGGCGCGCCCCCGTCGATGGAGGACGCCGAGCCCGATGCGGAGCCGGCCGCCGAACCTGCCAGCGCGGCCGAGCGGGCCCGCAGGCGCTGGCAGCTGCCTGGCGCATCGCTGACCGCGCTCGCCGTCATCCTGTTCTCCGCCGTGGTGCTGGCCGTGGGCGGCGGCGTCACCGGGTTCGCGCTCGCCGAGCATTACAGCGGCAGCCCGCTGTTCGACAAGCACGTCCACCTGACCGAGGCCACGCCGTCGATCGAGCGGCCGCCCGGTTCGGTTGCCGACATCGCCCGCAAGGTGCTGCCCTCCGTGGTGTCCATCCACGTGCACACCCCGCAGGTGGATGGCACCGGCTCCGGCGTCGTCGTCAGCGACACGGGCTACATCCTGACCAACAACCATGTCGTGTCGCTGGCGGCATCCGGTGGCACGGTGCGCGTCGTGTTCAACGACCAGTCCTCCACGCCGGCCCGGATTGTCGGCCGCGATCCGAAGACCGACCTTGCCGTGATCAAGGTCGAGACGAAGACCCTGACCGTGGCGCGGTTGGGCGACTCGAGCAAGCTCGTCGTCGGAGACGCCGTGCTGGCCGTCGGTTCGCCGCTGGACCTACCTGGCACCGTGACCGAGGGCATCGTCAGTGCGCTGGACCGGCCGGTGCACCTCGCCGGCGAAGGCAGCGACACCAACGCCGTCATCGACGCCATCCAGACCGATGCCGCTATCAACCCCGGCAACTCCGGTGGGCCGCTCGTCGACTCCAGCGGTGCGGTCGTTGGCATCAACTCCGCGATCGCCACCGCACCCGGTACCAACGGCTCGTCGTCGAGCGGCAACATCGGGGTCGGCTTCGCGATCCCCATCAACGCCGCCCGCGCGGTTGCCGGACAGCTGATCCGGACCGGACACGTCGTGCACCCGACGTTGGGTGTGAACACGCGCTCGGTCACCGACCTCGGCAGCCGCGGCGACAGCGGCGCACAGGTCGAGGACGTCGTGGCCGGCGGGCCGGCGGCGAAGGCCGGCGTGCACGAGGGCGACGTCATCGTCGCCGTCGACGGCATTCCCGTCGGCAGCTCCGATGCGCTGCAGGTCGCGGTCGGCAAGCACCAGGTCGGCGACCAGATCCGCCTCACCGTCGACCGGCGAGGCGCGACCAAGACGCTGGCCGCCACGCTGCAGTCGGACTGAACCGGCGGTCGGCGCCGCCCCGAACGTCAGCAGGGAGGCCTCAGCGGGATACCCTGAGGTCAGCAGCTGCGCGAATACGGGGTGGGACGGAGAACGCGGGTGTTCAACTCGATCGGCTGGGGCGAGATCCTGATCCTGGTCGTCATCGGTCTGGTGATCTTCGGCCCGGACCGGTTGCCGCAGCTGTCGAAGGACGCGGCCAAGATGCTCCGCCAGGTGCGCAACGTCGCCCAAGGAGCGCGCACCCACCTGAAGTCCGAGCTCGGCCCCGAGTTCGGTGACCTGGACTTCGATTCGCTGAACCCCAAGTCGTTTGTCCGTAAGCACCTGCTCGAGGACTTCGACGACCCGTTCGGTACCAACGACGAACCCGCCGAGGTCGCCGGTGCCGTGCGCACCGTCCAGCGGTCGTTGGGGCCCGGCGAGGCCGCGCCCTTCGACTCCGACGCGACCTGATGCGGGCGCCCGCGCGCCTGTTGCTCGCTGGAGTCGCCGTAGCGGTACTCGCCGGCTGCGGCGCCAGTGCGCACCCGAGCCGTGACGTCACCCGCTCGGCGTCCACCGTGTCGGCACCGCCCCACGCGACTGCGACGTCAACCGCGCCCGCACTGCCCCCCGCGACACTGCCGCCCAGGACGAGAATGGCGCCGTCCGCCCACGCGCGGCCGCCCGCGACGAGAACGCCGCTGCCCGCGACACCGCCGCCGCTCGCGACTCCGTCGTCCCGCCAGGCGGTGTCGGAGCTGACCGCGGCCGAGCGCGCTGCCTGCCCGGCGCGGGCAATGGCGTGCGTGAACGTCGGCGCCAAGCTCGCCTGGTTGCAGCACGACGGCGTGCTCAGTTACGGCCCGGTGCCGATCGCAACCGGACGGCCCGGCCTGGAGACACCGCGGGGCACGTTCACGGTGCTGCGCAAGTACGTACATCACGTGAGCAGCTATTACGGGCAGCCGATGCCCTACTCGGTGTTCTTCACCGACTACGGCATCGCCTTCCACGAAGGGCCGCTGGACACCTCGTCGCACGGTTGCGTGCACCTGACCCGGACCGCGGCGCCGAAGTTCTACGCCGCGCTCGCCTACGGCGACGAGGTCGTCGTCGCCTGACCCGAGATCGCATGTCACCACCGCGACACGCCGTCGGCGGGGTGGTCAACTGCGATCTCGGCGAGGTTAGCGGCTCACCGGGGTGAGACCGAGCGACCGACCGGCCAGGCCCCGCTCCCGCACCGCTAGTCCGTCGGCCACTCGGGCCAGGGCCATCGCCGCGGGTGACTGGGGATCGGAGAGCACCAGCGGTCGCCCGTCGTCGCCGCCCTCGCGCAGCCGCACGTCGATCGGGATCGAACCGAGCATCGGCACAACGGAGCCGATCGACTGCGTGAGAGAGTCGGCCACCGCCTGGCCGCCGCCGGAGCCGAAGATCTCCACCAGCTCGCCGCAGTGCGGGCACGGCATGCCGGACATGTTCTCGACGACGCCGGCGATCCGTTGGTGGGTCTGCAGGGCGATGCTGCCAGCGCGCTCGGCCACTTCGCGGGCGGCAAGCTGCGGCGTCGTCACGATCAGGATCTCGGCTGTGGGCACCAGCTGCGCCACCGAGATCGCGATGTCGCCGGTGCCGGGCGGCAGGTCCATCAGCAGCACGTCGAGGTCGCCCCAGTAGACGTCGGCGAGGAACTGCTGCAGTGCCCGGTGCAGCATCGGGCCGCGCCAGACCACCGCGGTATTTCCTGAGGTGAACATGCCGATCGAGATGACCTTCACTCCGTAGGCCGACGGCGGCATGATCATCGACTCGACCTGCGTCGGCCGGCCGGTGACGCCGAGCATCCGCGGCACGCTGTGCCCATAGATGTCGGCGTCGACGACACCAACCGACAGTCCACGCGCGGCGAGCGAGACCGCCAGGTTCACCGTCACGCTGGACTTCCCGACGCCGCCCTTGCCGGATGCGACGGCGAACACGCGCGTCAGTGACTCCGGCTGCGCGAACGGGATCACCGGCGCCGGCGAGCCGCCGCGCAGCTTCTGCTGCAGGTCCTTGCGCTGCTGCTCGCTCATCACGTCGAGCTGCACCCGCACCGCCGTCACGCCCGGCACCGCGCCGACCGCCGCGGTGACGTCGCGGGTGATCTTCTCCCGCAGCGGACAGCCCACGACGGTCAGCAGGACGGTCACCGTTACGGCGCCGTCGTCGGCGATGTCGACGGCGTGGACCATGTCGAGGTCGGTGATCGGGCGGTGGATCTCAGGGTCGTCGACGGTGGCCAGCGCGGCCTGGATACGCGCGGTGTCGGGCAGGGTCGTCGTGGGCATCAGCATCCGGTCCGGGTGGGCGATCTGTGACGCACTCAATACTACGGCGGCGCGAATCCGCCCGATCCGGCGTCGGCTTCCGGGTCCTCCGACGTGATCGTCTCCACCATCCGGGTCAGTTCGGACCGGACGAAGTCGCGGGTCGCCACGTCGCCGAGCGCGATCCGGATCGCGGCTATCTCGCGCGCCAGGTAGTCAGAAGTCTCACCCGACCGCGCGTTCTGTACTCGATCCTCCTCGAGGGAGACGCGGTCGCGGTGGGCCTGACGGTTCTGCGCCAGCAGGATCAGTGGCGCCGCGTACGCCGCCTGGGTGGAGAAGGCCAGGTTCAGCAGGATGAACGGGTATGGATCGAAGTGGTTCCCGTGCTGCTTGTTACCGAGGTACACGTTCGCTGCGATCCACACGACGACGAGGATCGACTGCATCACCAGGAAACGGGCGGTGCCGAAGAACCGGGCGAGGCGTTCGGAGAACCGGCCGAACGTGTCGTCGTCCAGCCCGACGTGCAGCCGGCGGCCGGTGCCCTTCGGCTGATCGAGCAGCCGGCCCCGGCGGGCCGCGGGTCCCTCAGGCATCGGACCTCCGATCCCGCCAACCCTCGGGCAGCAGCGCGTCGAGGATGTCGTCGACCGTCACCGCCCCGACCAGCCGGTCGCTGTCGTCGACGACCGCCGCGGCGACCAGGTTGTAGGTCGCGAGCATGCGGGTGACCTCGGTGAGCGGCGTGTCCGGCCGCAGCGGCTCCAGGTCGCGGTCGACCACACCGCTCACCAGCGCCGACGGCGGTTCGCGGAGCAACCGCTGGGTGTGCGCGGCACCGAGGTAGCGGCCGGTTGGAGTGTCCGACGGCGGCCGGCAGACGAACACCTGGCTCGCGAGCGCCGGCGACAGGTCGGGGTTGCGCACCCGGGCAAGCGCCTCGGCCACGGTGGCGTCGGGGGAGAGGATCAGCGGCTCGCTGGTCATCAGGCCGCCGGCGACGTCGTCGGCGTAGATCATCAGCCGTCGTACCGGTGCCGCCTCCTCCGGTTCCATCAGGGCGAGCAGCCGGTCGCGGTCGCCTTCGGGGAGCTCGGCGAGCAGGTCGGCGGCGTCGTCGGGATCCATCGCCTCCAGCACGTCGGCCGCGCGGTCCTCCGGCAGCGCGGACAGGATGCTGACCTGATCGTCCTCGTCGAGCTCTTCCAGCACGTCGGCGAGCCGGTCGTCGTCTAGGGCCGCCGCGACCTCGCCGCGGCGCTTCGCCGGCATGTCTGAGAGCGTCGCCGCGACGTCGGGGGGACGCATCGTCGCCAGCACGGTCAGCAGGTGCTCGGCGCCCTGGTCGGTCTCGGCCACCGGCATGCCGGCGATCTCGTCCCAGCTGCACTGCCGGAGCTGCCCGCGCCGCCCGAGCCGGCCGCCGGGCTCGCGCACCGCGAGCCGGGTGATCTCCCAGTCGCGGTTGCGCGCCTGCTCCATCGCGGCGTCGACGACGACGACCGTCGCGCCGGTCTCGGTGATCGTCACCCGTCGGTCGAGGAGCTCGCCCAGCACCAGCTGTTCGACCGACCGCTGCTCGAAGCGCTTGAGGTTCACCGTGCCGGTGGCGAGGACTATCGCTGCGGCATCGATGCTGGTCACCCGCCCGATCGGCACGAAGATTCGTCGGCGGTGCTGGATCTCGACCAGCAGTCCCAGCACCCGCGGTGGCTGCCGGCCGGGCCGGGTGATGACGACGACATCGCGCAGCCGCCCGACGTTGTCGCCGCTCGGGTCGATGACCGGAAGGCCGGCGAGGCGGGTGATGAAGACTTTGGCGCTGGCGGCCACACCGCGAGATTACCGGCGGGCCGGGCAGTTCCGCGGTTGCCGAGCGGGTGCGCGGTGCGACCGATGGACGACCAGCTGGGCGACCGGATTCGCTCCGCCCCGGCGGTCGAGCACTCCGGGGTGCCACGATAGGATTGGAAATACCCACAATCGGGTAGATGCCGGGCGCGAGCGGAACGCCTCGTCTCCAGCCGGCGTCTGACCCGCAGATCGCAGCTTCCTGCCCGCGAGGAGGTCCACACCGTGTTCCGCCGCTTGATCGCCGGGCTCGTCGTCAGCGCCCTGGCCGCGTTCGGTCTGCTCGCCGTCACGCAGCCCGCCGGTGCCGGCCCGGTCGCGCCGGCCGACGGGAACTGTGGACTCGCCTGCCCGACTGGGCCGCCGACGGGGGGTGGCGGACCGGGCGGCAAGATCTACGCGCAGACCATCCACGTGAGCGTCAGCCACGTCGGCGGCGTATCCGGCAGCCCGGGCACCGGTGGCGGCTCGTACTCCGTGCCGTCGCCCTGCGGATACCAGTCGTGGGGATCGAACGCGACCATGGAGGCCCTCGTCACCGTGATCGGGTTCTTCCCGATTGTCGGCGGCCTGCTGCAGTTGTTATTCCCGAGCCCCGCGGAGCTACATGCCCATGACGGGGACAAGACCGGCTACTGGTTCGGGGCAACGTGCAAAGCGGTTCCGCCACACAACCCGCCGACCAGTGCCGACGCCGCCTTGTTACAGGCCGAGAAGGACTGGGGCAAGATCAATCGGCCCTGGGTGTTCGTGAATCCGGCCAACCCGCCGATGCCACCAGTCTCCGCCGGGATCCTGTCGGCGTACGCATACAACGCCGCCGTCAATGCGATTCCGACGCCGACCGTCAACATCGCGCCGCGCGGACAGACGCTGACTCAGGCGAAGACGCTGGTCTGGCTCAACCGGGGCAACATCTCGCCGGTATCGGCGACGGCGACCGCCGCCAACAGCCCGACGGTGACGGTGCGTGCCGACAACAAGGGAGTTGCGTTCAACAACCTGCCGGCCGGGGCCGAAGCTGACCCGGCCTGTACGAACGGCGGCACGCCGTACCGGCCCGGCTCGTCGCCGGGCAACTGCTGGATCCGCTTCGTCGCGCCGAGCCGGGGTGTGTCGTTCACGGTGTCGACGACGTGGCACATCTCCGTGACCGGAGGGCCGTTGACGGGCGCCGACACCGAGGTCAGGACCAGCGCCCCGGTGACGGTCGCGGTCGCCCAGTCGCAGGCCGTCGGCACGAGGTAGTCGGCCGCGTGTACCTGGCGCTCCCGCCTCGGCGTCGTTCGCGCGGTGTCGTCGTCTGCACCCTGGTCACGTTTGCGCTGGCGGCGTGTGGCGGTGGAACGAAGGACGACGGCGGGAAGCCGACGCCGCACTCCGACGTCTCGGCACCCTCGGTCCCGGTTGGCACCGCGTCGACGACCGTGCCGCCCATCTCGGCGGCGTCGTCGTCGACACCGCCTTCGTCGACAAGCTCCACGTCGACAAGCCCCCCGCCGACCACCCCGCCGGCGCCTGCGACTGCGCTGCCGACCGGATCGGGTAAGAGCACGATCAGCTACGGCGGCACGACGCCGGCGTCGAAGCCGCAGCAGGCGGTATATCTCGCATACGCGAACTACTGGGCCCTGCTCGGCCAGCTCGGACAGCACCCGACGATCAACAATGCCGGAATCCTCCGGTACACGACCGGATCGGTGCGCACCAACCTGATCGTGAATATGCGTTCCTACGCGTCGCAGGGAAAGCAGGCAATTGGCCCGATCAGGCTCCGGCCATCGGTCATGTCGGTATCCGGTAGCACGGCGTCCGTGAGCGACTGCGTCGACCAGCGCGGCGTCGTCACCTACATCAACGGCAAGAGGCAGGCGGGCACCGGCGACATCGCGACGTACCTGACCCTGCTGACCTTCGAGGACGGCCGCTGGCTGGTGAGCGCTGCCACGAACGGTGCCGCGAACAGTTGCTCCTGACGCCGTCGGGCGTCAGGAGCAGTAAGGGCGGCTCGGGCTCAAACCGTCAACCGTGGATTGACGATTCTCGGGCGACTGGGCCCTCGACGACGCGGCGGACGTGCTCCAGCGCCGCACCGGCAAGCCGTTCGCGCAACCGTGCGAACAGCTCGGACGCCGTCCGGCCCTCCCATCCGGGCGGCAGCAGTTCCGCGGGCAGCCCTGGGTCGAGGAAGGGCAGGCCGCGCCACCGGTCCAGCGCCGCGAGGTAGTCGGCGAACGCGTCGCGCTCCGATCCCGCCCGCTGGCGCCACGCACGGTCGACCGGCCGGTGCACCGCGATGAACTCGGCGTACTGCGCCCGCACGCCATCGAGATCCCAGCACCGGGCCACCAGCGAGCGCGCGTCGCCGAACCCGGTGTAGGTGGCGTGGAAGAGGTCGACGTAGCCCGCCAGGCCGAGCGATTCGAGCATCGCGCGGGTAGGGTCGAGCAGCCTTCGCGGCGCGATCCAGACTCCCGGCGCCGGCGCGCCGAAGCCGAGCCAGGTGAGTCGCGAGCGCAAGAGGTGCCGGTCGGCGCGACGGTGCTCGGGGACCGAGAAGACCACGACGGCCCAACCGTCGGCGAGGTCGGCGGCCCGTTGCGCGCCGTAGATCCGCTCGTCGCCAGCGTCGAGGGCCGCTCGCGCGACGGACGAGAGCGCATACCCCGCCGCGCCGTTGCGCCGGCTCGCTGCCAGCCAGCCGATCTGTTTCAGCCGCGACATCGACGACCGCACCGCCTGCGGATCGAGGTTGATCTCTGCCATCAGGGTCAGCAGGTGCGACACCGCGATCCAGCCGTCGAGCTGGCGGACGAACGCGCCGTAGAAGCTGAGGATCAGCGACCGCGGTCTCGACGTCGCCATCAGTCGGGTACGACGGCGACGCCGACGAGCTCGACCAGGGCCGCGGGATCGGCCAGCGCGACGACGCCGAACAGCGCGATCGCTGGGTAGTGCCGGTGGAGATGCCGCCGGTAGACGGCGCCGAGATCGCTTGTGTGGCAGCGGTAATCGTCGACGTCGGTAACGTACATCGTCAGGCTGACGAGATGGTCGGGTTCGGCGCCGGCGGCTCGCAGCGCGGCGACGACGTTGGCGAGGGCCGCGTCGAACTGCTCGACGAGCGTCGCACCGACGATGCGACCGGTGGCGTCCGCGCCGGTCTGGCCACCGAGATAGACGGTCTGGCCGGGTACGGCGACAACAGCGTGCGCGAACCCGCGCGCCGGCGCCAGCTCGGGGGGGTTGACGATCCGGTGTCGGCTCATCGGCCCCGCCAGTTCGGCTGCCGCTGCTGGGTGAATGCCGCGTGGAACTCGCGGAAGTCGGCGCTGCCCATCAGCAGCGCCTGTGTCGTCGCATCCAGCTCGAGGGCGGCCGACAGTGGCATGTCGAGCTCGCGGCTGATCAGCGACTTGGTTGTGGCGTAAGCGAATGCGGGGCCATCGGCGAGCCGTCGCGCGGTCGCAGTCGCGGCGTCGTCGAGGGCATCGTCGTCGACCAGCTCGCTCACCAGTCCGATACGCTCGGCTTGCGCGGCATCGATCGTGTCGCCAAGGAGCAGCAGCCTGCTCGCGTGCCCGACGCCAACGATGCGGGGCAGCAGGTAGGCGGCGCCCATGTCGGCGCCGGAGAGTCCGACCTTGGTGAAGAGGAACGCGAACCGGGCCGAGCGCGCGACGATCCGGAAATCGGCGGCCAGTGCGAGCACCGATCCCGCGCCTGCGGCGATGCCGTGGACGGCGGCGACGATCGGGATGGGCGTCTCCCGCATCGCCTTGACGACGTCGCCGGTCATCCGGGTGAAGTCGAGCAGCTGGTCGGGCCGCTCGCGCATGCCGAGCAGCTCGGCGATGATCTCCTCGACGTCGCCGCCGGAGCAGAACGCGCGTCCCTCGCCGCGCAGTACCAGCGCCCGCGTGTCGCCGCGCAGGGGCAGCTCGTGCAGGACATCGCGCAGGTCGGCGTAGACGTCGAAGGTCAGCGCGTTCAGCCGGTCCGGCCGGGTGAAGGTCAGCGTCGCGACGCCGTCGCGATGATCAAGAGCGAAGTGTCGCCAGTCACCGGTGAGTCCGGCCGAGCCGCGGAACGGGCTCATCCGGGGTCCCCGCGCAGGCGTGAGCGCAGCGAGTGTTTTCGTCGGGTGGTCATAGGGTGCTCCCTCCTCCATCGAGCACCAACGCCGCACCGTTCACGCAGCCGGCCTCGTCACTGACCAGGTAGCGCACCGCGGCCGCCACCTCGTCTGGCTCCAGCAGTCGCCCGAGCGCCGAACCCTCGACGAGCGCGTCCTGCGCCTGCGCCGCCGTCCGGCCGGTCTTGTCGACGATCCGGGCGATCGACGCGTCGGTCATCGGCGTGCGCACGTAGGTCGGGCAGACCGCGTTGCTGGTCACGCCCGATCCGGCGAGCTCCGCCGCGACGGCGCGCATCAGGCCGAGTTGCGCGTGTTTCGAGGCGACGTAGGCCGCGATGTACGGCGCACCGCGCAGGGATGCGGTGGACGCGACGAACACGATCCGGCCCCATCCGGCGGCACGCATCCGCGGCACCACGGCGCGGGTCAGCAGGAATGACGACGTGGCGTTGGTGCGCAGCGCGTCGTCCCAGGTCGAGAGCTCGGTGCGGTGCAACGGCGCCGAGGGTCCGGTGCCGACGTTGTTCACCAGGATGTCCACGCCGTCGAGGCCGTCCACCGTGGACACGACGGCGGGCTCGTCGGTGACGTCACAGACGATGGTGCGTACGTCGCCGTCGGCATCGCGTTGCAGTTTCGCCAGCGCCTCCGGGTCGCGGCCGAGCGCGACGACGTGGTGGCCCTCGGCCGCGAGCGCCAGCGTGACGGCGCGCCCGATTCCCTTGCTGGCACCGGAAACCAGTGCTCGTCGGGGGCTCACGCGAACAACCCGCGAGCGATGATTTCCCGCTGCACCTCGCTGGCCCCTTCGTAGATGCGGGGCGCGCGCACCTCGCGGTAGAGGTGCTCGAGCAGATGTCCGCGCTGCAGCGCGACCGCGCCGTGCACCTGGATCGCCGCGTCGACGGCCTCCTGGGCCAGTTCGGTGGCGAGCAGCTTGGCCATCGCAGCGCGGATGATCGCATCGGGCGCGTCATCGTCGTACGCCGCGGCGGCGGAGTAGACGAGCAGCCGCGCGGCCTCGATACGGGCCGTGAGGTCGGCCAGCCGGTGCGACACAGCCTGCAGCCGCGCCAGCGGTGCACCGAAGGCCTCGCGCTTGGCGGCGTGACCCACGGCCGCGTCGAGAGCCGCCGCCGCCATCCCGATCGCGAACGCGCCGACGCTCGGGCGGAACAGCGTCAGGGTGCCCATGGCGACGCCGAATCCGTGACCGACCGCACCGAGCAGGTCGTCGGGTCCGACCTCGACGCCGTCGAAGACCAGCCGGCCGATCGCGTGTGGCGCGACCATGTCGATCCGCTCGCCGGACAGCCCGGCGCGATCCGCCGGCACGGCGAACGCCGTCACGCCGCGGGCGCCGGAGTCGTCGCCGGTGCGGGCGAAGACCGAGTAGATGTCCGCGTCCGGCGCGTTGGAGATCCACGTCTTCTCACCGTGCAGCGTCCAGCCGTGAGCGGACGACGCGGCTCGCAGCTTCAGCGCGGCGGCGTCGGAGCCGGCATCGGGTTCGGACAGCGCAAAGGCCGCGACGACGTCGCCGGCCGCGATCGCCGGGATCCACCGCCGCACCAGGGTCTGCGACCCGTGCCGCCGGATCGGGAACCCGCCGAGTCCCTGCAGCGCCAGTGCGGTCTCGGCCTCGGTACAGCCGTACGCGAGCCCCTCACGCAGCAGGCACAGCGTGGCGGCTCGCGGCTCGGCGTCGTCGGGGAATACCTGTCGCAGCAGGCCTATAGCACCAAGCGCGCGAACCAGCGGTCGGTTGACCCTGCCCGGTTCGCCGGCTGCGGCGATGGGCGCGAGCTCGGTGGCGATGGCGCGGATCTCGGCCCGCTCCTCGCTCACGGCCGCTGCTCGCGGCGGCGGGCCGTCTTGCCTGAGAGGTACTGGTTCGGCCAGCTGATGCCGGGGCCGTCGTAGCCGAGGTCCAGGGCCGCGTTCAGCGTCCAGTACGGGTCGACCAGGTGCGGGCGGGCGAGCGCGCAGAGGTCGGCGCGGCCCGCCATCAGGATCGTGTTCACGTCGTCGACCGACGACACGGCGCCGACGGTGATCGTCGCAATGCCGACCTCCTGCTTGATCCGGTCCGCATACGGCGTCTGGTACAGCCGTCCGTATGCGGGTCGCTGGTCCGGCCACACCTGGCCGGTGGAGACGTCGACGATGTCGCAGCCGTGGGCGGCCAGCAGGCCGGCGAACTCGACGGCGTCGTCGCCGTCGAATCCGCCGTCCACCCAGTCGGTTGCCGAGATCCGCACCGAGATCGGGCGGTCGGCCGGCCACGCCGCGCGGACGGCATCGTAGATTTCCAGCGGGTAGCGGGCTCGCTGCTCGAGGGTGCCGCCGTATCCGTCGGTGCGCCGGTTCGCCAGCGGGGAGAGGAAGCTCGACAGCAGGTACCCGTGCGCGAAGTGCAGCTCCAGGATGTCGAAACCGCACTCGGCGCCCCGCCGCGCGCTCGCCACGAAGCACTGGCGGACGGCGTCCATGTCGGCACGGGTCATCTCGCGCGGCAGCTGGTTGAATTCCTTGTACCGCAGGGCAGACGGCGCGATCACCGGCCAGTTGCCGTCGTCGAGCGGGACGTCCTCGCCCTCCCAGAGTGTCTTCGTCGACGCCTTGCGCCCGGCGTGGCCAAGCTGCAGTCCGATCCTCGCGTCGGTCTTCCGGTGCACGAACTCGACGATGCGGGTGAAGGCGGCGGCCTGCTCGTCGTTCCACAGACCGCAGCAGTGCGGCGTGATCCGGCCCTCCGGCGACACGCAGGTCATCTCCGTGAACACCAGCCCGGCGCCGCCTGCCGCCCGCGATCCCCAGTGCACCAGGTGCCAGTCGTTCGGCACGCCGTCGCCGTCGCACGAGTACTGCGCCATCGGTGAGACGACGACGCGGTTGCGCAGCCGCATGCCGCGCAGCGTGTACGGGTGGAACAGTGGCGGCGTGCCGTCGGCGAGCTGCTCCCCGGCGGCGCGGGCCTGCCGAACGAGCCAGCGGTCGAGGTCGGCGACGAACGCGGGATCGCGCACCTTCAGGTTGTCGTAGGTGACCCGCTGACTGCGGGTGAGCAGCTGGAAGGCGAACCGCTCGTCGGGCAGGTCGCGGTAGCGGGAGGCGCCTTCGAACCACTCCAGCGACGTCTGGGCCGCACGCTGTGTCGAGGCCACCAGCGGCCTGCGCTCGGCCTCGTACTCCTTCAGCGCGATCTCGACGTCGTCGGATGCGGACAGCGCCCGCGCCAGCGCGATCGCGTCCTCCATGGCCATCTTGGTTCCGGACCCGACCGAGAAGTGGGCGGTGTGGGCGGCGTCGCCCGCAAGCACGATCGGGCAGCGCTGCGCGGAGCCGGACACCGACCACGCCTGATTGCGGACCGTGGTGAACTCCAGCCAGCGGGAGTTGTTACCGATCAGCGCGGCGCCGTCGAGGTACGCCGCGAAGAGCCGCTCACAGAAGGCGAGGCTGCGCTCATCGGTCTCGCCGGGGCGCAGCGTGCTGGCATCCACCCTGTCCAGTCCCGCCGCGCGCCAGACTTCCGGTGCGGTCTCGACGATGAACGTCGACCGGTCGTCGGCGTAGGGATAGATGTGCGCCTGAAAGAGGCCGTGCGGCGAGTCGACGAAGGCGAAGGTAAAGTCGGCGAACACCTTTGCGGTGCCGAACCACACGTACTTCGCGGGTCGCCGGTCGGGGTTCGGCCCGAGGTCGCCCGGGTACGCCGATCGGGTCGCGCTGTTGACGCCGTCGGCGGCGACGACCAGGTCGTAGTCGCGGCGCAGCCGATCGATCGGAGGTGCCGGCGTGTCGAAGCGGACGTCGGCACCGACCTCCGTCGCTCGTCCGGCCAGGATGCCCAGCAGCTCCACCCGGGCGAGCGCGGCGAACTGGTGGCCGTCCGAGCGCAGCACCCGGCCGTGCGTGTGCACATCGATGGCGCTCCACTTGCGCCACCGGGCCGCGATCCGCCCGAATGCCTCGGGCTCCGCGGCCGCGATGTTGTCCAGCGTCTCCTGGGAGAAGACGACGCCGAAGCCGAACGTGTCATCCGGCGCGTTGCGCTCGAACACGGTGACGTCGTGTCGTGGTCGCAGCAGCGTGGCCGCGAGCAGGCCGGCCGGTCCGCCGCCGACGCACGCGATCCGCACGTCAGACGCCGACGTCGAGCGTGTGCTCGAACTCCAGGCCGAGGTCGTTCACGGGCTGGGCAAGGTAGGCGAGCGCGTGGCGCGCACCAGCCAGCGCGCACGGCGGCAGGTCGCCGCGTGCGACGAGCTCGTGCAACGCTCGATATACCTGCAGCAGCGCGGTTTCGGCGTCCGTGAGTTCGTTGCCGAGCAGGTCGGTCATGACGCGCTCCTCTGCACGGTGATCCGTTCGTCCAACAGCCGCTTGGCCTTCAGCTCGAATCGCGGCAACGTATCTGGCGGGGCCAGCGCGACGCGGAAGTTCAGTCCCTCGTGTGCCGCCGCCAGCTCCTTGTGCAGCCAGTCCGAGAGCTCCGGCCAGCGCGGGTCGTCGCCGGTCTGCCCGGAGAGCTCGACCAGCAGGGCGATCTCGTCGCGGATCTGCTCGGTGGTGATGCGGATCTGGAACTCCTCGATCTCCGGGCGGTGCCGCACGATCGCCTCGACGGCGCGGGCATAGACGTTGGTGCCGCGCACCTTCGTCATGTCATCGACGCGCCCCCGCACGCCGCCGTCGTAGATGTCGAATGTGCGTCCGCATGAGCATCGGTTCGCCGGCACCTTCACGACCAGATCGGCCGTGCGGTAACGGATCAACGGGATCATGCTCCGCCCGAACGACGTCACGACGCGCTCGCCGGGTTCGCCGTAACCGACCGGCTCACCGGTCGCCGTATCGACGACCTCCTCGAGCACGTGGTCCTCGATGATGTGCGCGCCGCCGGGCTGGTGCGAGCATTCGAACATGAAGATGGTCGATATCTCGGTCATTCCCGCCGTGTCGCAGGCGATCGCGCCCCACTGCTCTTCGATCAGCGCCTTGGTCTCGGGGATTGAGCCGGCCGGTTCGCCGGAGAGGATGACCGTGCGGACGGACGACGACCGCAGGTCGATGCCCAGCCGCTGTGCCTCCTGCGCGAGCCGCAGTGCATAGGTCGGCGTCGAGGCGACGACGGTGGCGCCGAAGTCGACGATCTGGCGCACCCGCTGCTCGGTCGGCTGCGCGCCACCGGGGATCACCAGCGCGCCGAGTTTCTCCAGGCCGTAGTGCAGACCCCAGAAGCCGATGAACGAGCCGTAGCCGAACGCGACGTAGCCGACGTCGCTCGACCGGATGCCGGCGGCCCACATCCCGTAGCACCACATCTCCGCGGCCCAGGCCCAGTCCTTGCGGGAGTCCAGCGCCCGCAGTGGCGTCTTGCCCGATGTCCCCGACGTCGTGTGCAGCCGGATCGCCCGTTCGTGGCCCGCGACCGGCAGCGTGCCGTACGGCGGGCGGCGCTCCTGCGCGGCCATCCATTCCGGTCGAGTCAGGAACGGCAGCCGGCGGACGTCGTCCCACGTGCTCAGATCATCCGGGCCGACGCCGGCAGCCGCGAGCGTGCCCCGGTAGTGTTCGCTGCGCTCCGCCCACCGGACGACGCGCCGCAGCTTGGCCAGCTGCAGGGCGCGCAGCTGCTCGCGCGGCAGCGTCTCCATCTTGGGGTTCCAGTACGGCGAGTCGGCCACGGCGCCTCCCGAAGGGTCTGCCGTGACTATAGCGTCGCGGTGACGACCGTCAACCAAACGCGGCTGGTGCCCGATCCGCGGTCTAGCCAGCCGCCGGGTCCATGACCCGGCCGAGGAAGAGGGGCGCGCCGGTCGGCACGTCGGTGATCGCGAACAGGAACGGGCGGTCGAGATCGACGGCGGGTATGGCAGGGGCGCCGGGTGCTGCGAGGACGCCGATGATCACGGCGGTGGCGGCGCTGGCCTCGGTGCCTTTCTCGCCCACTTGGATCTGGGCCTGGTGCAGCACGGCGCTGACGGCGATGTCCTTGTTGCCGGTGATACCGGAGAAGTCGGCGGTGGCCGAGAATGCCGCGTGCATGCCCATGGCCTTCAGCTTCGGGGTGAGATCGACGGTGCTGTGAAAGGAGAACCGCGGCATCGAGAGGTCGATACTCGTCGGCGTCAGCCGGGAGTCGAACGCCGCCATGCCGTCCTTCGCGAGCATCGTCTCGACCGTGCCGAGGCGGCCGAGGTCAGGCAGGACGACGGTCATCGCCAGCTGCCCGCCGACGTAGGGCAGCCGCACGGTCGTGAAGCCGGCACCGTCCTGGTAGCCGAAGCTGGCCTGCTGGCGCATCATCTTCACTGCCGTCCGGCTGCCGTCGGCCCGGGTGAAGGGTTCGGCATCGGTCCGGCTCGAGGGGAAGGGCGACGCCCATTTCGCGTTGAGGTAGACGGCGTTGGTGAGCACCAGCCGGGTCAGCGGGCCGATGGAATGCGGCGGCAGCAGCTGGGAAATATGGCCGCGTGTCGCCGTCGAGACGGCCGCGTTGATGACCGCACGAGCTGCTTCGGGATTGCCCTTGAAGTTCAGCGGCTGTGGCGCGGCACCGAACCCGGACCCGAGCAGCTGGCGGAATGGTTGCTGCAGCGGCATTCCCGACTGCGGCCAGAGCGCGTTGCTGATCGCCACCAGCTCTTTCCGATTGCGCGCCAACGGCGCCAGCGATGTTCGCAGCGCCCTGGCTGCGGCGGCGACCTGGGCCGTCGACTGCCCGGACAGGTGCAGCACCGATGCCATCTCGGTGGCCGTCTTGCCGCGCGCGCCTTCCAGAGCCATCTGCAGCGCCAGCGATATCGACACGGGCGAGAAGACGAGGTTCTTCCCGGAGCTGCCCGCCGAGAGCTCGCGGTAGAGCGACGCGCCGAACACCGCGTCGGCGGCGGCAGAGCTCGCCGGTGTCCGGTCGGCGGCGGGCAGGACGGTGGTGAGGACCGGGCGCGGTGTGGGTCCGCCCCGGTGCCCCTGCGCGGCGTGCGAGCCGCACCCGGCGGCGAGCAGCCCGACGACGACGATCCCAGCGGCTAGCGGCTTGCGCATGGTGGCCTCCCCCACGAGACGGCACGGCTTGGACGCCGGCCGCACGCCGCCGGTTCCTTCGGGCGTCAGCCCTGCGGCCGCAGCGCGTCCAGCACCTCGGCATGCAGGGCACCGTTGGTCGCCACCGCGCTCCCGCCGGTCGGCCCTGCGCCGCCGTCGAGGTCGGTAAACCGGCCGCCAGCCTCCTCGACGACGATGGCCAGTGGGGCGAGATCCCAGACCGACACCTCCGGCTCGCAGGCGATGTCGACGGCGCCCTCGGCGAGCAGCGTGTAGGACCAGAAGTCGCCGTAGGCGCGGCACCGCCAGACCGCGTCCGTGAGCTTGAGGAATCGCGCCCGCCGCTTCCCCCAGCCGGAGATGTTCGAATAGGACAGGCTCGCGTCGTCGAGCTTGGTCACCGTCGAAACGTGGCACGGCGTCGCCGCCGAGAGGCTCCTGCCGGTGAAGGCGCCGGTGCCGCGTGCCGCCCACCAGCGCCGGCCGAGCGCCGGGGCGCTGACCACTCCGGCGACGACGTCGTTGCCGTCCATCAGGGCGACCAGGGTCGCCCAGACGGGCACGCCGCGGACGAAGTTCTTGGTGCCGTCAACGGGATCGATCACCCAGCAGCGCGAGCCCGCGCCTGAGCGGCCCATCTCCTCGCCGAGGATCGCGTCCCGCCGGCGCACCCGCTGCAGGGTGGAGCGCATCGCATCCTCCACAGCGGTATCGGCGTCTGTCACCGGCGTCATGTCCGGCTTGGTCTCCACCCGCAGGTCCAGGGCGCGGAATCGCGACATGGATGTCGCGTCGGCGTCGTCGGCGAGCACGTGTGCGAGGGCGAGGTCGTCGGCGTACTCGCTCGCGCCGCTCATGGGCGCGCGGGAGGTTTGGTCATGAGCGGGCCGCCGTTCGAGCACACCACAGGAGCGCAGGACGGTGGCCCGCGGGAGGTTTGGTCATGAGCGGGCCGCCGTTCGAGCACACCACAGGAGCGCAGGACGGTGGCCCGCGGGAGGTGTGGCCATGTGACTTACGCTACCGGCGGCGCCCGTCGTTGCCCGGGACGCGCGCGGTCGCCGGTCAGTCGCCTTTCACGTTGACGATCTGATGCAGCGTGTGCCGGATCTCCACCAAGCCGTCGGCGTCGGCCATCACCTGGTCGATGTCCTTGTACGCGTCCGGGTGCTCGTCGCGGAATGCGTCGGATCGTCCCCACTCGATCCCGCGCATCCGGTCATCGAGGTCGGCGCGGGTGAAACGCTTGCGCGCCGAGGATCGACTGAAGGCGCGGCCCGCACCGTGCGGCGACGAGCACAGCGATACCGGGTCGCCCTTGCCCACGACGACATAGCTGGCGGTCCCCATGCTGCCGGGGATCAGGCCGGCCTCGCCTGCGCGCGCCGAGATCGCGCCCTTGCGGGAGAGCCAGACGTCCTTGCCGAAATGCCGTTCGCGCTCGGTGTAGTTGTGGTGGCAGTCGATCGTCTCGGTCGCCTCGACCGGACCGCGCCACGCCGTAAAGCAGTCGACGGCGCGCTGCATCATCTCGTCGCGGTTGAGCCGGGCGAAGCGCTGCGCCCATCGCAGCGCCTCGAGGTAGCTGTCGAATTCCGGCTCGCCTTCCACGAGGTAGGCGAGATCCTGATCGACGAGCTCGATCCACCGCCGAGCGCACTGTTTCTGCGCGACGGCGATGTGCCGGCTTGCCAGCTTGTTTCCGACTCCACGCGATCCAGAATGCAGGAACAGCCAGACCGCGTCGTCTTCATCGACGCTGATCTCGATGAAGTGGTTGCCGCTGCCGAGGCTGCCCAGCTGTAGCCGCCAGTTCGGCGCCGCATCGTCGGCCTGCTCGACGCCGGGCATCGCTTCGAGTTCGGCGATGCGGGTGGCGGCGGTGACGGCGATGCCAGGGTTGTACCGGCCCGCGGACAGCGGGATCGCTGCCGAAATGGCAGCGTGCAGGCTGGAGCGCTCGGCCGGTAGGTCTCCCACGCGGTACTGCGTGCGCACCGCCGACATGCCGCAGCCGATGTCGACGCCGACCGCAGCGGGCATGATCGCTCCGAGAGTCGGTAGTACCGAGCCGACGGTCGCGCCCTTTCCGAGGTGCGCGTCCGGCATCAGCGCCAGGTGCGGGAAGATGAACGGCATCGAGCTGGCGTTGCGTGCCTGCTGCAGAGCCTGTTCGTCCACAATGGACGCCCAGCTCAACAGCCGCTCGCTAATTCGGACCGGCGCAGCCACCCGATCGCCCCCTTCCCTCGCCATCGGAAAATGATGACCCTCGAACCCAGTCTTGGCAGCTGGATTTCGGCTCAGCCGTGCTCCGATGCGGTCAGTGCCGCGAGCAGCCGGCGATAGGACTCCAGCCGGGCCGGCGCGGCATGCCCGCTGGCAACCCAGCCATCGAGCGCGCACTCGACCTCCGGGCCGCTGTGATCGCAGCCGCGGGGGCATGCCTCGGCGCCGGGCGCGAGGTCGTCGAAGGCCGCAAGCAGGTCCGCTGGTCCTACGTGCGCAAGCCCGAACGATCGGATGCCGGGGGTGTCGATGACCCAGCCGCCGTCCGGCAGGGCGAGGGCGACCGCTGATGACGACGTGTGCCGTCCCCTGCCGATTGCGTTCACGACGCCGACGGCGCGGAGGGCGTCCGGGACCAGCGCGTTGACCAGCGTGGACTTCCCGACGCCGGAATGCCCTACCAGCACGCTGATCCGCCCGGCCAGTTGCTGTCGCAGCGCCGTCGGCGGCTCATCGCGGCGCGAGGTGACCGCGGTGAGCGCCAGGTCGGAGTAGCGAGCGAGCAGGTCGTCGGGGGAGGCGAGGTCGGCCTTGGTGAGGCAGAGCACGGGTGCCAGCCCGCCCGCGTAGGCCGCGACCAGGCAGCGGTCGATCAGGCCGGTGCGCGGCGGCGGGTTGGCCAGCGCGGTCACGATCACTAGCTGCTCGGCATTCGCGACGATCGCCCGCTCGACCGGGTCGTCGTCATCGGCGGTACGGCGCAGCATCGTGGTCCGCGGCGCGATCCGCACGATGCGGGCGAGCGACCCGTCAGCCGCCGAGCGGTCGCCCACCAGCCCCACCCGATCGCCGACGACGACCGCACCGCGCCCGAGTTCACGGGCCCGCATCGCCGTGACGACGACGTCGTCGACCAGGCAGGAGTAACGCCCCCGGTCGACGGCGACGACGAACGCGCTGGTCGCGTCGAAGTGACTCGGCCGTTGCTTGGTCCGCGGGCGGGATCCTCGGCGCGGAGGGCGAACGCGGACATCGTCCTCGTCCATGTCGGGGCCGCGCCGGTTCGGAGTCAGGTCGTGCTCCCCACCAAGGCCGACCACATGCCGGGGAAGTCCGGCAGCGTCTTGCCGGTCGTGGCGATGTCCGCGATCTCGACGCCGTCGACGGCCAGACCGAGAACCGCACCGGCCTGCGCCATCCGGTGGTCGGCGTAGGTCTCGAAACGCCCGCCGTGCAGGGGTTTCGGCGTGATCAGCAACGCGTCGTCTGTCTCTTCGGCATCGGTGCCGAGCCCGCGCAGTTCCTTCGTGAGCGCCGCCAGCCTGTCGGTTTCCTGCCCGCGCATGTGTCGCAGGCCGGCCAGTCGCGAGGGACGATCGGCCACGGCGCACAGCGCGGCGAGCACAGGCACGAGCTCGCTCTCGTTGCGCAGGTTCGCGTCGAGACCTGCGATCGGAGCGCCGCCGCGCACCACCAGGGTGCCGCCATCGTGGCTGATCCGGGCGCCCATGGTGGCGAGCAGGGGCAGCAGTGCGGCGCCGGGCTGCGTGGTCTCGGCCGGCCAGCCGGGCACCCGCACGATGCCTCCTGTCACCAGTGCCGCGGCGAGGAACGGCGCGGCGTTCGACAGGTCCGGTTCGACGACGACATCGACCGCGTGCACCGGACCCGGCCCGATGACCCAGCGGTCAGGCGTCGAGTCGTCGACGCCGACGCCGGCTGCGCGGAGCATCGCGACGGACATGCAGATGTGTGGCCGGCTCGGCACCGGCGGCCCCACGTTCTCGATCGTGATCCCGCGCTCGAATCGCGCGCCCGCGAGCAGCAGGGCGGTGACGAACTGCGACGACGACGACGCATCCAGCCGCACGCGACCGCCCGCGGCGGTCCCGTGCACCGTGATGGGTAGGGCGTTGCGGCCGCCGTCCTCGATCCTCGCTCCGAGCTGACGCAGCCCGTCGAGCAGCGGGCCCTGCGGCCGCTCCCGCGCCCGCGCGTCGCCGTCGAAGCGGGTCGGGCCATCGGCCAGCGCGGCGACCGGCGGCAGGAACCTCATCACGGTTCCGGCGAGCCCCACGTCGATGTCTTCCCCCGGGCGCAGGCCGGTCGGTTCGACGCCGATGTCCTCACCGTGATCGGTGACGTCGGCGGCGAGCGCGCGCAGGCCGGCCGCCATCAGCTCGGTGTCGCGGGCGCGAAGCGGCCGGCGGATCGTCGACGGCTCGTCGGCCAGAGCGGCGAGAACCAGCGCGCGGTTGGTCATCGACTTCGAACCGGGCAGGTCGACGGTCGCGTCCACCGGCTCGGTGGGTCGCGGCGCTGGCCACCAGTCCATGGCACCAGTCTGCCGGACCCCCGTCCCGTCGTCAGGGATCGAGGATGCGGGCAGCTTCGACCGGTTCGATCAGCTCGGGGCCGTTGTTCTTGACGTTGCCGACCGCCTTCGAGACGACGTCGGGCAGCAGACGGGCCTCGGGAATCCGGTCGAGCAGCCGGGCCGCCGCCGCCGGGTCGTCGCCCGAGCAGTCCAGCCATGCGTCGCGGAGCACCGGCGGAATGACGACGGGATTGCGGTCGTGGATCTCACCGACCAGATCTCCGGCCTGCTGGGTGATGATCGTGCAGCTCAGGAGCCACCGGTTCGGATCCTGATCAGGCAGCGTCGGGTCGCGCCAGAACTCGTACAGGCCGGCCATGGCGAGCAGCCGGCCGTCCGGATCGTGGAGGAAGTGCGGGATCTTGCCCTTGCCCGTCTTCTGCCACTCGTAGTAGCCAAGAGCCGGGACCAGGCAACGGCGACGCGCGGCCGCGGCCTTGAAGGCACGCTTCTCGGTCACCGATTCGATCCGCGCGTTGATCATCCTGGCTCCGCCCTTGCGATCCCGCGACCAGCTGGGCACCAGGCCCCAGCGGGCCGTTCGCAGGGCTCGGACGGACTCGGGCGGTGCGGCGCCGCGCGGCGCCTGCTGCACGATCACCCGAACGGGGTCGGTCGGGGCGACGTTCCACGACGGACCAGGGTCGTCGTCGACCACGTCGTCGACATCGAACTCCGCCACCAGGTCAGAGTCCGACGCCACGTTGACGTACCGACCGCACATGGCTTCAGTGTCCTCGCTCTCGATGACGATTCGGCGGGATCAGCGGACGATCTTGCCGGGGTTGAAGTGGCGGCCGGGATCGGCGGCGCTGAACAGGCCGGCGACCAGGTCGGCACCGGCCGCCGAGATGTCCTGCGCCAGCCACCTCGCGTGCTCGACGCCGACGGCGTGGTGGTGGGACAGCGTGCCGGCGCGGTCGACGAACGACTGCTGGATCGCCGCCTTCACGACGTCGTACTGATCCACGGGGTCGCCGCCGTGCCGGAAGGCGAACGTGAAGTACAGGCACGCGCCGGAGTGATAGGAGTGCGACAGGTGGCACATGACCCAGCCCTCGACGCCGATGGAGTCGAAGGCGCGGCCGGCCTCGGTGATCGTGTGCCGGTAGAGCGGCAGCAGCTCCGACCAGGCCGCCGAGGTCTCGGAGACATCGGCGACGGCACCGCGGTCGAGCAGGTAGTCGCGGATGTAGGGGGTGTCGAACTTCTTCTGGTCGTACAGCACGCCGGGCCCGCGGCCGATGACGATGCCACCGTGCTCGTGCACGATCGACTTCACCTCGGCCTTCTGGCGCGCCACGTGACCTTCGCCGCCCTCGAAGCCGATAAAGGACAGGCACGTCGAGGACAGATCCCACCCGCGGCGGGACAACACGGTCTGCATGGCCTTGCTCACCAGGCTGGACAGGCCGCGGCTCTTCTTGCGGGTGGCGAAGGAGAACGCCGTCTCGCGGGCATCGGAGACGCGGGTCACCGACGGTGCGCTGTCGCTCGCCGAGATGGCCTGCATCGCAGCCACCCCCTGCTCCCAGCTCGGGAACAGGTAGCCGAGGATCACGCGCTCTGCGGGCGTGCGGTGTACCTGCACCGTCGCCTCGGTGATCACGCCGAGCCGGCCCTCGCTGCCGAGCACCATCTCGCGCACGCTCGGCCCGGTGGAGGTGCTGGGCACGGCGCGGGTCGCGAGCACTCGGCCTGGCATGACGACCCGGACCGCGCGGGTGATGTCGGCGATGTCGCCGTACTTGTCCGACTGCATGCCCGATGACCTGGTCGCGATCCAGCCGCCGAGCGTGCTGTGGGTGAAGCTGTCGGGGAAGTGGCCGAGCGTCCACCCGCGCTCGCCCAACTGCTCCTCGATCGACGGCCCCTGCGCTCCGGCCTGGATGCGCGCGAGGCCCGCGTCGTCGTCGATCGAGAGCACCCGGTCGAGGCGACCGAGATCTATCGACACGATCGGGCGGGTCTCGTCCCGCTCGGGTTCGAGGCTGCCGACGATGTTGCTGCCGCCGCCGAAGGCGATGACGACGGCGTCGGCCATCACCACCTCGTCGACGATGGCGCGCACCTGCTCCTCGTCGAGGGGATAGACGACCACGTCGGGAACCCGCGGCAGCACGCCGGACCGGACCCGCAGCAGGTCGCGCAGGCTCTTGCCGTAGGTGTGCACGACGCGCTCCAGGTCGTCGGTGTGCACGTGCTCCTCGCCGATGGCCTTGCCCAGCGTCTCGAGCAACTCGGCGGGCGCCCGCGACGGCGGCACGTCGAGCTTGTCGAACGGCAGGGGCGGACGGCCACGGGTGTTGAGGTCCAGCCCGATCTTGGCCATCACGAACGGCGCCAGGGCGGGCTTGTCGCGGTGGTCGAACCCGACGCCGTCGACCCCCCATCCCCACCACTTCATGTGCGCGACGTCTTCGGTGCGTGACATCAGGCCTCGCACTCCCTCGGTGGGTCCTCGGCTGGCTCACCCGAACCGGCCACCTGATCGGCCAGCTCGGCGACGGCGGTCTGCATGCGCAGGCTGAAGCTGCGGATCGACTCCCCCGGCTGCGCGCGCAGCGGAACGCCGATGTGCACGGCGACGTCGGGCCGGCCGCGAACCGGCCAGTGCCGGCCGCTCGGCATCGCGGCGAAGGCGCCGCGCAGTCCGATCGGCACGCAGGGTACGTCGCGACTCAGGCAGAGCGCGGCCGCACCCGGCTTGAACCGTGCCATCGCGCCCGTGCGCGAGCGGGTGCCCTCGGCGAACAGCAGCAGCGGCATGCCGGCGTCGAGCAGCTCCGCGGCCTTGCCGAGCCGCCCGCGGCCGATCTTGCGTTCCATCGGGAAGGCATTGAACACCGCCTTCGTGAAACCGGCGCGCCAGCGGTCCTCGAAGAAGTAGTCGGCCGCCGCGGCGACCGCGAGCCGCAGGCCGAGCCGCCGCGGAAGCGAGCAGAGCACCAGCGGCGCGTCGAGATGGCTCGAGTGGTTGGCGACGACGACCAACGCGCCGTCGAGCCCACGCAGGTGCTCGCGGCCGATGACGTCGACGTCGACGAAGGTCCGCAGCAGGGGCTTGAGCACCAGCCGTTGGGCCACGAAGCGCAGCGGTGACGCCGAGCCGGACGCGCGTGCGGGGTCCCGCTCGCGTGCCTCCTGCTGCTCGCTCACCCGGGCAGCCTATTGCCGGCGCCCGGCTAGGGTTCACGACATGTCCGGCAACGGCACGGCGCTGGTCACCGGCGGCAGCGCAGGCATTGGGCTCGCATTCGCAACGGCGCTCGCCGCGCGCGGCGAGGACCTCGTGCTGGTCGCGCGCAACGCAGCCAACCTCGAGGAGACGGCACGGCGGCTGCGGGCGACCCACGACGTCGACGTCGAGACGATGACCGCAGACCTCGCCGACCGTGCCGCCGTGCAGCGGGTCGCCGAGCGGCTCGCCGACTCCGCCCGGCCGGTCGACACGTTGATCAACAACGCCGGTTTCGGGATGAGGTCCAAGCTCACCGGGCCGGACCTCTCCGAGCAGGAACGTGCCATCGAGGTGATGTGCCGCGCGGTCCTGGTCCTCGGCGGGGCGGCCGGCCGGGCAATGCGCAGCCGCGGTCACGGCGCGATCGTGAACCTCTCCAGCGTCGCCGGATTCCTCGCCATGGGCGGCTATTCGGCGATCAAGGCCTGGGTGATGACCTACAGCGAGTCGCTCGCCGTCGAGCTTGCCGGCACTGGGGTCACGGTGACGGCCGCATGCCCGGGGTTCGTGCGCACGGAGTTCCACCAGCGCGCGGCGATCGACATGTCCCGGATGCCGCGTCTCGGCTGGGTCGACGTCGACGATGTCGTCGCGACGACGTTGCGCGACATCGGCAGGCGCCGCGTGATCTCGATCCCGAGCGCTCGCTTCCGCGCGATCTCGGCGCTGGCCCGGCACGCACCGCGCGGCGTCATCCGGCGAGTGTCGGCGGCCGTGCTCGCGGCGCGCAACCAGTAACGGATGCACCGTCGGGGGAGCGGGTGGGAATCATTTCGGCCGGCGGTGAGGTTATCGGCCTCATGACGGCATCGACCGACACCCGACCGGCCGGGCGGGCCGCGCGGGCGAAGCGCCGCGGTCGGGTCGCCCGGCGCCGCGTATCCTCAGCGCACACGTCCCCGCCGAGGGTGACCCAGTGCGAGGGAATGGTGCCGGTGGCCGAGGAGACGGTCGAGGCGCGCCGGGAGCGGTTCGAGCGTGACGCCCTGCCCTTCCTCGACCAGCTCTACGGCGCCGCAATGCGGATGACGCGCAATCCCGCCGATGCCGAAGACCTCGTGCAGGAGACGTTCGTCAAGGCCTACGCCGCGTTCCATCAGTTCACCGAGGGCACCAACCTCAAGGCGTGGCTCTACCGCATCCTCACCAACACGTTCATCAACACCTACCGGAAGCGGCAGCGCCAGCCGCAGCAGGCGGCCACCGAGCAGGTCGAGGACTGGCAGCTCGCGGCGGCCGAATCACACACCGGCACCGGCCTGAAGTCAGCCGAGGTCGAGGCACTGGACCACCTGCCCGACAGCGACGTCAAGGCGGCGCTGCAGCAGCTGCCGGAGGACTTCCGGCTGGCCGTGTATCTGGCCGACGTCGAAGGTTTCTCCTACAAGGAGATCGCCGAGATCATGGGTACGCCCATCGGCACCGTGATGTCCCGGCTGCATCGTGGTCGGCGCGGCCTGCAGCGCCTGCTGGCCGACTACGCCGTCGAGACCGGGTTCGTCCGGGCGCCGGAGGCCGAGGGGAGTCGACCGTGACTCACGACGTGACCGCGGGCGGAGCCACCCCGCCGCCCGACGGCCCGATCCCGCCGCCCGACGGGGACGCCGAGTGCGACGAGGTGCTCGAGGACGTCTACGTCTTCCTGGACAACGAGTGCGACGGCAGGCACCGGGCGCGCATCCAGCAGCACCTGGACGACTGCTCGCCGTGCCTCGCCCGGTTTGGCCTCGAGGCCGACCTGAAGAAGCTGCTGGCCCGCAAGTGCGGCGGCGAGCTGGCACCGCCGGCGCTGCGCGAGACCGTGCGGGTCCGGATTCGGGAGATCGTCGTCACCCGGCTGGACGCCGAACCGCCGGACTGAGGGTAACTGCTAGGAGTTCGGCCGCTTGCCGTGGTTGGCCTTGCTCTTCGCGCGTGCCTTGCGCTTGCGAGTCTTCTTTGCCATGCGGTCCTCCGATCCTGGTACCGCTAGCGTCGCATGCTCCAGCGTGATGCAGTCGGACAGGGGTGGTTGCCGTGTTCGAGGCCGTATTGGTCGCTGGATCCGGCCTGACTGCTGCGCGCGCCATCAGATCGCTGTCCAGAATGCGGGTGAAGTCCGTCGCCGTGCACATCACGGCCGACGGCGGCGCGCTGCACGCCCGAGCGGCCGACGACTCGCTTCTGCTCGGGTCCGACCCGTCGGCCTATCGGGATGTCGCTGCGCTGGTCGAAGCAGCGCATGTCGGTGGCGTCGACGCCGTCTACCCGTGCGACGACTTGGCCGAGGATCAGGCCGCCGCGGCAGGCGTCGCCGGTGCGGGGCTCGCGTGGGTCGGTGCGTCGGCGGCGGCGCTGGCCGCGGCCGGCCGGATCGCCGGCCCGCCGACCGGCGTCGTCGTCGCGATCGCGGTTCTTGCCGACCGGCGGATCGTCACCCTGGGCGCGATTCGACGCGACGCGGAAGAGACCCGCCTGGTCATGGACCTGCCGCCAGGGCAGGACCGAGCCGCTCGCGCCGCCGTCGAGCACATCGATCTGACCGGCGCCTGCTGGGTCGTCGTCGAGGGCGGATCGTCGGGCGCTGGTACCGACGACGTGCCGTTCGTGCACGCGATCGGCGCGCGGCTGCCGGCCGACCACGCGGTCCTGGAGCTCGCCACGGGCATCGACATCGTCGAGACCCAACTGCGGATCGCCGCGGGCGAGCGGGCCGCCTTCGACGCGGACGAGCCGCCCGCACGGCGCGCGGCGGCGGGACTGCCGATCCGCGCCGACGGCACGATCGCAGTATGGCCACGGTGGGAGAAGGAGCCCGGGAACGACGACGCCGTGCGCATCGACGCCGCCCTGCGGGTCGGGCGGCCGGTGACGGCGCCGGCGGGCACCGTGATCGGATATGCCGCCGCTGCGGCCGACAGCGCCGACGCAGCCGTTGAGCGGGCCCGCGAAGCCGTGGCTCAGCTGCGCCGACGTTCCACCTCGTAGGCGAGGATCGCGGTTGCGCTCGCGACGTTGAGCGATTCCACGCCGCCGTGCAGCGGGATCGAGAGCCACTGGCTGATGTAGGGATGCAGTTCAGGGTCGACGCCGGTGCTCTCGTTGCCGACGACGTAGGCGGCGACGGGCGAGAGTTCCGCGCGGTCGAGGCGGTCTCCGGCGTCGCCGGCGAGCCCGTAGACGACGATCCCCGCCTCGGTCAGCGCCGAGAGCGCCCCGGCCGCCGTGTGGCAACGCAGGATCGGCGCCCTGAAGGCGACCCCGGCCGACGCCTTGATCACCAGCGGGCCGACGGCCGCCGTTCCGGCCCGTGGCACCACGATGCCCTCGAATCCCGCCGCCGTGGCAGTGCGCAGGATCATCCCGACGTTGGCCGGGTTCGTGACGCCGTCGAGCACCAGCACGGCAAGCGGCGCGTCGTCGCGCTCCCGGCGTTCCCAGTCACCCAGGAACTCCTCGAGCTGTCGCATCCTCGGAGCGACGACGTCGGCGGCCACGCCCTGGTCGTGGCGGCCGTTGCCGGCTATCAGCTTCACCTGCTGGGCCGATCGGTGCCGGATCTCGGTGCCGCGGCGGCGCGCCGCGGCGAGGATCGCATCGAGGTTCTCGCCGTGCGCGCCGTCGGCGACGATGATGTGGGCGACCCGGAGCCGCTCGTCGGCGAGCGCCTCGGCCACCGGCTGCCGGCCGTAGACGGTGAGGAACGCATCACGCGGCGAGCGTCGCTCGGACACGGGTCAGCCTCTCCACAAGCGATCGACGGCTGTGGCCGTCGTCTCGGGCAATACGATCGCATGCGCGGCGTGGTTGCCGCGCCGACGAGGCGGTGAGGAGCGCAGGTGGCCGAGGAGATCCACGCGGAGATGGTGGCCGGTGTGATGTCCGTGCTCGTCTCGGTCGGCGACGACGTCGGCATCGGCGACACGCTGGTCGTCCTCGAGTCGATGAAGATGGAGATTCCCGTGCTCGCCGAGCGGTCCGGACGCGTTGCCGAGATCGCCGTGTCCGAGGGCGACGTGATCCAGGAGGGCGACCTGATCGTCGTCCTCGAGTAACGAGCCTGGTTGCCGCGCGACCGGCGCTACAGGTCGAAGACGTAGGTCCGCAGCGGGTAGACGGCACCGGGCGGGCGCCAGTCCCGGTCGGGCGTCCGGCGGAAGCCGAGACGCTCGTAGAGGCGTTGCGCGGCGGTCATCCGGCGGCCGGTGGAGAGCCGGATGCGCACGGCCCCGAGCTCGCGCGACCGGCGGACGACGTCCCCGACCAGCGCCGCGCCGACACCGTGGCCGCGCTGGCGCGGATCGACGGCAAGCATCCGGAACTCGGTCTCGCCGGTCGCCGTGAGCTGCGCGTACGGCGAGCCGTGCTCGCAGAAGGTGACCGTCCCGAGGATCGTGCCGTCCGGCGCCGAGGCGACCAGCAGCAGGCCGCTGGCGGCGCGGCTCGCGGCGTCGCGCACCCTGGCGAGGTACGGGTCGGTCGCAGCCATCACGCCGCCGTCGACGTAGGCATCGGCGGTCAGATCCCCGATGATCGCGTACTCACCGGCCGCTGCCGGGCGGATGGTCAGGTCGTCGGCCATCCCACAGTCATATCGGACCGGCCCTCCCCTGGGCGATCGGGTTCAAGTGGGGCCGTTCAGGCGGGGTTCGCCCCCGGTGCGAGCACCGGTCTCACGCCGGCGTCGTCGGCATCGGCGTGGTAATCGCTCCGCCTGGTCTCGTCGCGGCCGTCTGGCACCCGTAGAGCGCGGAACACGACGGTCAGCACCACGGCGACGACGACGTTCATGACGAACGCCGTCAGCGCTATGTAGGCGGTGTGGCTGCCGAGCAGCGGGATCTTCGCCACCGAACTGCCGAAGTGCTTGTGCGTCAGGGGGTTGATGTTTCGGTAGGCCCGCACGGTCGCGTAGACCATCGCCAGCGCCCAGCCGGCCAGCAGCGCGTAGCGGTGCAGCCAGCGGGTGTAGAGACCGAAGACGATCGACGGGAACGTCTGCAGGATCCAGATCCCGCCGAGCAGCTGGAAGTTCAGCGCCGTCGTCCGGTCCAGGAAGAAGACGAAGAACAGCGCGCCGAGCTTGACGATCAGCGACACCAGCTTGGAGACGCGGGCTTCGGTCTCGGGCGAGGCATTGCGATTGAAGAAGTCGCGGTAGATGTTGCGGGTGAAGAGGTTTGCCGCGGCGATCGACATGATCGCCGCCGGCACCAGGGCGCCGATCGCGATCGCGCCAAGGGCGATCCCGGCGAACCAGCTGGGGAACATCTGCTGGAACAGCGCGGGGACGACGAGCTGTGCGTTGGGCTTGCCGTCGAGGCCGATGACGTTGGTCTTTGCGGCGATTCCCATGAATCCAAGCAACGCCAGCAGGCCGAGCATCAGCGAGTACGCCGGCAACAGTGCCGCGTTACGGCGGATGATGCCGCGGTTCTTCGACGCGAGCACACCCGTGACCGCGTGTGGATACATGAACAGCGCCATGGCGGAGCCGAGCGCGAGGGTCCCGTAGGCCGAGAAGCTCGCAGCGGGTGGGATGACCGAGCTGCCAACCGCCGCCTTCGGGCTGGTGAACTTGCCTTGCGCGGCAGCGAAGATCTTGCCGAAACCGCCCAGCTTGTAAGGGATGTAGATGATGGAGACGATGATCACAAGGTAGATCAGGAAGTCCTTGACGAACGCGATCAACGCCGGCGCGCGCAGTCCGCTGGAATACGTGTACGCGGCCAGCACGGCAAAGGCGATGATCAGCGGCAGGTCGCGCAGGAATGCATTGCTGCTCCCGCCGAGCCCGATGACCTCCAGCACGGCCTGGATGCCGACCAGCTGCAGCGCGATGTAAGGCATCGTGGCGATGATTCCGGTGACGGCCACGGCGAGGGACAGCGGCCGGCAGTCGAAACGCCCTCGCACGAAGTCGGCGGGCGTCACGTACCCGTGGCGGTGGGAGACCGACCACAGCCGCGGCATGAAGATGAAGATGAGCGGATAGACGATGATCGTGTAGGGCACGGCGAAGAAGCCGCTCACGGCCCCGGTGGCGTACATCGCGGCCGGAACGGCGACGAACGTGTAGGCGGTGTAGAGGTCGCCGCCGAGCAGGAACCAGGTGACAAAGGTGCCGAAGCCGCGACCGCCGAGGCCCCACTCGTCGAGGCTGCTCATCCGGCTCACGCGGCGCCAGCGGGCGGCGCCGAATCCCAGCAGCGTCACGACGGCGAACAGCACGATGACGATCGTCAGCGCGACACCGTCGACGCCGCCGCGGGGCCCGGCCGCGAGCGCCGTCATCGGCCGGCTCCGTCGTCGGGCTCTGGACCGCCGGGTTCAGGCTCGTCGGAGACTTCGATGACGGTTCCGGTGCGCGTGACCAGCAGGTAGGCGGCGGCGGTGAAGACGCTCGCCACGAGCACCCACAGCAGCTGGTACCAGTAGAAGAACGGGAAACCCCACAGCCGGGGGCTCCCCGAGGAGTACGTGCCGACCCACATCAGGGCGACGAGCGGCGCGGCCAGCAGCAGGCCGACGACGGCGAGCACCCCTCCCGTGAGCTTGCGGCGGTGAACCGGCTGTTGCGATCGGGCGGATCCGTCGTCTGGCATCAGAACCTCCACCGGTTGCGCACCCGCGACGTGGTGGGCGTCGATGGGCCAGCAGGCTACTCGCAGTCGCCCGCAGAGCCAGGCATATCTGGGCGGCGGGTCGGCGCGGCCGGCGGCGGGTGAGAATGTGCGCATGGACAGATCGGCGGGGACGGCGATGAGCGCGGACATCGCCGAGCAGCCCGAGGTGCTGGGTCGGCTCTTCGACGTCGGGGCCGGCGCGATCGACGACGTCGCGCGAACGGTCCGGGCGCGGCGGCCGCGATTCGTCCTGCTGGCGGCTCGCGGAACCTCCGATCATGCTGCCCTCTATGCGAAGTACCTGGTCGAGATCCGGCTCGGCCGGCCCGCCGGCCTGGTGTCGCCGTCGACGCTGACCGTCTACGGCGCGCGGCCAGACCTCACCGACGTGCTGCTGATCGCCGTCAGCCAGAGTGGCCGCTCGCCGGATCTGCTGGGGACCGTCGAGGCGGCCCGCGCCTGCGGCGCGCTGACCGTCGCCGTCACGAACGACCCGGATTCCGCCGTCGCGTCGGCGGCCGAACTGCACGTGGACCTCGCCGCTGGTGTCGAGCGGGCCGTCGCGGCGACCAAGACCTACACGGCCGAGCTGCTGGCGCTCTACCTGCTGGTCGCAGCCATCGCCGATGGGGTCGCGGGGGAGGCGGCATCGGCGGCGGCGCGGGTGCCCGAGCTCGCCGGGCAGGTGCTGGCGCGCAGCGCCGGCCCGGTCGAGGCCCTCGCGCCGCGGTACCGGTTCGCCGAGCGGATGCTGACCACCGGCCGTGGGTATGCCTACCCGACGGCGCGCGAGGCCGCGCTGAAGATCATGGAGACGTCCTACCTGCCGGCGCAGGCGTTCTCCGGCGCCGACCTGCTGCACGGTCCGCTGGCAGTCGTCGACGCCGAGATGCCGGTGATCGCCGTCGTCCCGCGCGGCCGGGCCGGCGCCGCGATGCGCCCGGTGCTCGACCGGCTCGTCGAGGGCCGGGCCGATGTCGTCGTCGTCGGAGACGTGGCGGCCGCACCCACCGGATCCGGATTCGGCGCCGGGATCGCGCTGCCCGAGATCGCCGAGGAGCTCTCGCCCATCCTCGAGATCCTGCCGCTGCAGCTGCTGGCACGCGATCTTGCCGTCGCCCGGGGCGGCGACCCGGACGCGCCGCGTGGACTGTCGAAGGTGACCGAGACGTGGTGAGGCCCGCAACCCGGTTGGCGACGGCGCGATGTCCAGCCTGACCAAGCTGCTCGCCGAGCACACCGCCGCCGACCAGGACGACGTCGCGCATCTGCAAGGGTTGGTCGCCGAGTGGCAGCTGCTCGCCGACCTGTCGTTCGCCGACCTGCTGCTCTGGGCGCCGACGCACGACGGTGACCTCGTCTGCGTTGCGCAAGTGCGTCCGACCACCGGACCGACGGTTTACGAGGACGATCTGGTCGGCCGCCGGGAGCCGATCAGCGGGCCGGCGCCGATCGCCGTCGCGCTGCGCGAGCGGCGCATCTTCCGGGAGGCCGACCCGGAGTGGGACGGCGATCTCGCGGTCCGCCGGGAAGCCGTGCCGGTATCCCACCGGGACCGGGTGATCGCGGTGACCTCGCGCGACACCAATCTGAACTCCGCCCGATCGCCGAGCCGGCTGGAGATCGCCTATCTGCGGGCGGCGGACGATCTGTGCCAGATGATCGCCGACGGAAGCTTCCCGGCCGAGGGCTACGACGACGTCCACGATGCGCCCCGGACCGGCGACGGCCTGATCCGGCTCGACGCCGATGGCGCCGTCACGTTCGCCAGCCCGAACGCGTTGTCGGCGTACCGGCGGCTGGGACGCTCGGCCGACATTCACGGCGAGCGTCTTGCGCCGCTGACCCGCGGGCTTGCCGCCGACTCGCTGGAGGGCACCGACGTAGCCGACGCGCTCTGCGCCGTGCTCACCGACACCCGGACCGTGCAGTGCGAAGTCGATGCGCGCGGTGCGACGGTGCTGATCCGCGCGCTGCCGCTACGCATCGGCGACGTCCCCACCGGAGCCATCGTCCTGGTCCGCGACGTCACCGATGTGCGGTACCGCGATCGCCAGCTGATGAGTAAGGACGCGACCATCCGGGAGATCAACCACCGGGTGAAGAACAACCTGCAGACCGTCGCCGGGCTGCTGCGGATGCAGGCTCGCCGAGTGCAGACCGACGAAGCGCGCTCGGCGTTGCGCGACTCCGTCCGTCGGGTGTGGGCGGTTGCTCAGGTGCACGAGACGCTGGCGCTCGCCGTCGACGAGCGGGTTCCCGCCGACGAGATTGTCGACCGCCTGGTCGGCATGGTGGCCGAGGTGGCGGGCGCGGAGCGCCGGGTGGATCTGCGCCGAGTGGGGTCCTTCGGCGAGCTCGCCGCCCAGCTGGCGACACCGCTCGCGATGGTGCTGACCGAACTGATGCAGAACGCCGTCGAGCATGCCTTCAGTGACGGCGGGCGGGGCCAGGTCATCGTGACGGCGGCCCGGTCCCCAGACGAGCTGCGGGTGACCGTCCGCGACGACGGGCAGGGCCTGCCACCGGGGTTCTCCCTCGCCGATACCGACCGGCTCGGGCTGCGTATCGTGCGGACGCTCGTGACCTCGGACCTGCGGGGTTCGATCGAGCTGCGACCGGTCCAGCCGCACGGCACCGAAGCGCTGCTGGTCGTCCCGCTCTCGCCGTAACGCCGGCCGGGCCGGGCCGGCCCGGCCGGGCGAACCAGCAAGCCCGGACCGGAACGCTCAGCCGGTGCGCGCCCGGGCGCGAGCGCGGCGGCGCTTCAGCGCTCGGCGCTCGTCCTCGCTCATGCCGCCCCAGACTCCCGCGTCCTGACCCGACTCCAGCGCCCAGGACAGGCAGTCCTCGGTGACCGGACAGCGCCGGCAGACCGCCTTCGCCGCATCGATCTGGGACAGCGCGGGCCCGGTGTTGCCGATGGGAAAGAACAGCTCGGGATCCTCATCGCGGCACAGCGCGCGGTGGCGCCAGTCCATGTCGTCCATCTCCTAAGCGGCCGGTGGGTCCGCTGGTACGTCGGATCGCGGTTGAGCCACAGTGCCTAACCGCTTTGTGAATTCTTTCACGAGCTGTTCTACAGTTCAACGTCCAACACCTCGTTGTCTCCACCCTGACACTGCCGCGGCACGCTTCGCAACCCCTAATGGCCAGCCGTGGCACGCGTCTCGTCTACGGCGGGCGTGTTCAGGCGACCACACGCAGCACCCGAGGATGGGCGCTGAAGGTTACCGAGGTCCGCTTCCCCAGGTAGTCGCCGTCGACCTGCAGCCCGATCGGCCTGGAGGCGGTGACGACGAACGAGGGCAGGTCGTGTTCGGCGACCAGCGCCCGGCCACGCAGGTGCGGGTCGGCGCGGAAGATCTGCGGTATCCAGCGGGCCAGCGTCGACGTCCGCATCGACCGGGTCGCGACGACGTCCAGCCCGGTGTCGAACGACGCCCGCGGGCTCAGCGTGATCGCCCTGCGGTTGAAGAAGCTCCACGGCGTCGTGTTGGACACGATGACGAAGTAGAGCTTGTCGTGTCGCGCGTCGCCGGCGTGCACCGACAGCGCCGGATGCCGGCGGTCGCTGTGCATGAGGAACTCGGTCAGCGCCGATCGCAGGTACAGCCCCGCCGAGGCGTCGACGCCCTCGTGCCGCCGAGCCTCGACCCGGTGCACGACGTCGGCGTCGAACCCGACGCCGGCGTTGAACAGGAACCAGCGGTCGTCGGCGAGGCCGAGGCCCACCCGCCGCGACCGTCCGGCCCGCAGGGCGTCGAGGATGTCACTGGTCGCCTCGATCGGATCGGTCGACAGCCCGAGCGAGCGGCCGAACACGTTCGCCGATCCGCCGGGGACGACGGCGAGCGCGGGCAGGTCGCCGCGTCGCCCGTCGGACAGCAGGCCGTTCACGACCTCGTTGACCGTGCCGTCGCCGCCGAGGGCGACGATCAGGTCGACGTCGTCGTCGCGGGCACTGCGGGCCAGCGCGATCGCGTGCCCGCGCCCTTCTGTCTCGGCGACGTCGACCTTGGTCTCGCTGCCCAGGGCCCGAGCCAGCACGTCCCGCTCGCGTTGCGTCGTGGCCGTGGCGTGCGGGTTGACGACGAGCAGCGCACGCATGGCTGGGAGGGTACCGGTGAGTAGCATCGCGGCCGTGCCGGACTCCGCTCGCCGCGTCGACGCCCGCGGGCCGGACCAGCGCGGCAACCTGCGCTCGCCCGCCACGGCCGCCGCGTTGCTGGTCGGCGTCGAGACGGCTGCCCTGCTCGCGATCGCCGTGGTGTACATCGTCAAGACGCTCACCGGCCACCCCCACGATGTCGGTGCCGCGCTGTCCACGGCCGGCATCGCGATCGCCTCGGCGGCACTGTTCGCGGTCCTGAGCCGGGCGCTGATGGCGCACCGGCTGTGGTCGCGCTCGCCGGTTGTCGTCGTGCAGATCGTGCTGTTGCCGGTGGGTTTCAGCCTGACGTTCCAGGCCGGTCGACCGGCCTACGGCGCGCCGATCCTGCTGGCCGCGCTGGGGGTGCTGTACCTGCTCGCCACGCCGGACGGCCGGGCCGCGTTCCGCGCCACCGGACGCTGACGCGTCGCGCCGCCCCCGGACGCTGCCGCGTCAGCCGTCGGACTGCAGCGCGGCCCGCAGCTGCTCGAGCGTGCGGGCGAGCAGCCGGGACACATGCATCTGGGAGATGCCGAGTTCCGCCGCGATCTCGGTCTGGGTCAGGTTCTGGAAGTAGCGCAGGGTCAGCAGCCGCTTCTCCCGAGCCGGCAACCGGTGCAGCAACGGCTTGATCGCTTCCCGGTTGTCGACGTTGTCCAGGGCCGGATCGTCGATGCCGATGGTGTCCATGATCGTCGACGCGGCGTCGCCCACGGTCGCGTCGAGCGATGTGGTCGCGTAGGCCTTGCCGGACTCCAGGCCCTCGAGCGCCTCGTCCTCGGTGATGCCGAGCCGTTCGGCGAGCTCGCGCACGGTGGGTGCCCGGCCGAGCTTCTGGGTCAGCTCGGCCGTCGTCGAGGACAGCGCGGCGCGCAGCTCCTGCAGCCGCCGTGGGACGCGAATCATCCAGCCCTTGTCGCGGAAGTGCCGCTTGATCTCGCCGAGGATCGTCGGCGTCGCGAACGTCGAGAACTCCACGCACCGTTCGGCGTCGAACCGGTCGACGGCGTTGATCAGCCCGACGGTGCCCACCTGGATCAGGTCATCGAGCGGTTCCCCGCGGCCGACGAACCGGCGGGCGAGATATTCGACCAGCGGCAGGTGCATACG
>QHCD01000007.1 GCA_003244255.1 Pseudonocardiales bacterium
GCAGACACGCGAGCTCGGCGGCTTTCTGTGCGGCCGCAGGCTGTACGAGACCATGCTGGCGTGGGAGGCGGATCCGTCGCTGCGTGACAACGAGCTCGGGGCGGCGTTCGCCGAGGTCTGGTGCGCTATCTCGAAGGTCGTTTTCAGCCGCACGCTCGACAGCGTTCAGGGCAACGCCCGGCTGGCCGAGGCGTCGGTGGCCGAGGAGGCCGCTGCGGCGCTCGACGCGACCGACAAGGACGTCGGGATCGGCGGCGCCGGCCTGGCCGCGGCTGCGATGGCGGTCGGCCTCGTCGACGAGCTGCGCATGTTCCGCAAACCGGTCGTCGTCGGTGGCGGCACACCCTTCCTGCCGCCGGTCACCGAACACGTTCGGCTGGAGCTGGTTGAGACCAGGACGTTCGGCTCGCGGGTGATCTACGAGCGCTACGAACGCGCCCACGATGAGTCGGACTGACACCGCCGTCCGAGTCATCAGCGCCTCGCCGGACCGGGTATTCGCCGCGCTGACCGATGTCCAGTCAAGGATCCCGAGTGACACAGCGACCGGTCCGTTCCGCAGGGGGGGTCTCGCGGGACGACCATGATCAACAGTCCGCGCGGGCCGGTCGGTGTGTCGGACGCGCCCCCGCCGAGAACCACCAGCGGTTCCGGCAGCGCCGGCGGGTCGAAAATGTTCTCGTTGGTCAGGTACGGCAGGGCAGCCCGCCCGGCGATGGGTGGCGCCGCCGGGCGGGCGCCCGTGGCCAGCACGAACCGGTCCGCGCGCAACCGCAGGCCGTCGACCTCGACCTCCGGCCGAACGGAACTGGGCCCGGCCGTCGATGACGTGTACTCCCTCGCGGCGGAAGACCTCCTCGTCCTCGGTCGCGGCGACCTGCTTGACTGCCGCGCGCACGCGCCGGATGGCCTGATCGAACGGCTCACCGCGTCCGGCGGCTTCGATGAGCGTCTTGGACGGTACGCAGCCGGTGAAGGTGCAGTCCCCACCGATCGGCCCGTCTTGCACCAGCAGGGTGTCCGCGCCGCGGCGCACCCCAGCCCGGGCTGCGGCCATCCCGCCCGCGCCGCCGCCGATGACGATCAGGTCATGATCCGTCAAGGCGGAACCCTCCCGCGATCGAGTTCTCTCCATCCCCCTCCGTGCGCGGGGAAGGCAACGCCGTACGGGCCAGGCCGCGGCTGGTGATGAGCGGCCAGTCGGCTGGCCTACCGGCAGATCCGAGGGGTGGGCGCAGGACGTGCTCCGAGCCGCCAGATGGGGGCACTCGCTGGCTACCGCGGGGTGGGGAGGTCCGATCAAGGTGCCGACGCTCGCACATCCTTGGTATCCGCCGCCAGCCAACCCAGGGGGAACCCGCCCGGCCGGCGGCCGCCTCAACCGGCGGGATCGGTGCCGAGCGGCGGTGCGGCGGACAGCCGGTCGGCGGCGACCAGCCGCACGATGACGACGACCGCGATCCCGGCGAGCAGGGTGGCCGCGGCGGCGTACAGGTACAGCCGCAACGCGGTGTCCACCGGCAGCGGGTAGACCGTTGTCTTGATCACATAGCCCATCAGCACGGCCCCGGCCACCAGCAGCAGCAGCCGGGTCGGGCGCAGCGGGCGACGGCGGGCGGTGAACACGATCGCGGCCAGCACCGTCAACAGGTACGCGACGGCGATCACGTCGGCGCCGTACGTTGCGAGGTCGGCGAAGGCCTCCAGCGGAGGCCGGAAATACAAGGCGAGGACGGGCACGATCGTCGCCACGGCGACCACGGCGAGCGCCCGCGTCGGCGTGTGGTGCACCGGATGGGTGACGCCCAGCGGCGCCGGCGCCAGGTGGGAGCGGGCCAGCGCAAACAGCAGCCGGGTGGCGCCATTGACCGTCGCCAGCTGCGCCCCGAAGCCGCTGATCACCGCGGCGACGTTGATCACCGTGCCGAACCCCGACCCGACGAACGTGCTCGCGGTACTCGCCAACGGCACCCCGTGCTCGGCCGCCGCGGCCAGCGCCTGCGGGCTGGGGTAGGCGACGGTCTCGACGTAGGAGATGAGGGTGTAGATCCCGCCGGAAACGAGCAACGCGACCACCATCGCCCACGGGATGACCCGTCGCGGCGCCCGAGACTCCTCACCCAACGTCGCTGCCACCTCGAAGCCGGAGAAGCCGGTGAACGCGAAGACCAGACCCAGGCCGAGGGTGCCGATCGGGATGGCGCCCGGGCTGAACGGGTGGTAGGACAGCCGGCTCACCGTGTCGCCGCCGGCGCCGCCGTGCGCGAGCACCGCGACCGCGACCACCGCGACCAGTACCAGAGAAATGAACTCCAACAGGAAGACCAGGCTGGTCGAGACCCGGATCGAGTACCGGGTGAGCACGACCGTGACCAGCCACAACCCGGCGGCGAAGGCCAGCCAACCGTGCCCACCGATCAGGCCGGGCGCGACCAGGGTCACCAAGCCGTTGGCGTTGGAGGCGAACACCGACCCGGCGTAGGCGACGTAGACAAAGATCAGCAACCAGGCGCAAAGCAAGCCGTAGGACGGTGACACCGCCCGCCCGCAGAACGCCCACACCGACCCGGCCGAGGCGAACTCCCGAGTAAACACGACAAACGCATACGCCACGAACAGCATCACAATCACCGCCGAGCCGAACGCGAACGGCCCCGCCACGCCGACGACCCCGGCCATCAACGCCGGCAGGAAACTCACCCCACCGGCCGGAGCCTGAATGCCCACCGCCGACCCGACCGTGCCGGCGAACCGGACACTGCCCGACCGCAGCGCGGTGTCCGGGGCGGTGTCGGAGTCCACGGCCATCACGCAGCTGCCCCTTCGATAGCCACACGGCGATCATCCGGGGCCGCCGCCAGCAACGCCGCCGGCAGCTCACGACCCGGTTCACCTTGCCACGCGCAGTCCGGCCAGCACCGATTGCCACGCCGGGACCTGGCCGCGGGCGCGGGCCGTGGCCCACCGACCAACGGTTCCTCCCGGTCGCGGGCCGTCCCGGGCGTCCCGGTGGCCAGGTCGCCACCGGCAATCCGTGGGGTCGCGCTCACCGACCAAGGGGCCCCTACCCCGCTTCCGGTCCGGCGGGGCCGGCTAACAGATCACGGACGGCCGTCCGGTCGAGTTTGCCGGTGGCGTTGCGCGGGATCGCCTCGACGGAGAGCAGGCGCCGCGGCCGTGCGTGCACCGGCAGCAGCGCCCGCACATGCGCCCGTACCTCGGTCAGGTCCGTTGGCGCATCGGGTCGGAGCACGACGCAGGCTGCCACCGCTTCACCGGCCATGCCATCGGGGAGCCCGACGGCCGCCGCCGACTGGACGTCGGGATGGGAGGTGAGGGCGTGCTCGACGTCGGCGGGATAGATCTTCACCCCGCCCCGGTTGATCATGTCGGTCACCCGGTCGACGATCCGCAGGTATCCGCCGGCATCGACGCGGGCGATGTCCCCGGTGTGCAGCCAGCCGTCCCCGTCCACGGCGGCGGCGGTCGCCGCCGGGTCGTTCCAGTAGCCGGGCATCACGGTCGGGCCGCGTACCAGCAGCTCCCCGCTGTCTGCGTCGATGCGGACCTGCGCGCCGGCGACCGGCCGCCCGACAGAGCCCGGCTGCGCCGCGAGATCCTCGTCGGGCAGGGCGGTGATGAGACCGGCGGTCTCACTCATCCCGTACACGTTGAACAGTCGCAGGGCGGGCTGCCGGTCCCGCAGCGCGTCGATGGTCGCCGGCGGCATCGGGGCGCCGCCGAAGTAGGCGGCCCGCAGCGACGCCGTCGCGGCCGTGCCGAATCCCGGTTCCCGCAGCAGCAACGCGAAGATCGACGGCACGACGTCGAGCACGCTGATCCGGTGCGCGGCGATCACCCGCAGCAGCTCGGCGGCGGAGAACCGCGGCATCGTCACGGCGGCCCCGCCGGCGAGCAGGAACGGGTTGAGCTGGGAGATGTGCCCGGAGACGTAGGAGAACGGCAGATGGATCGCGGTGCGGTCCGCCGGCGTCAGCCCGAGCAGGCCGCGGTAGAACGCCGCGACCGTCATGGCCGCCTGGTGGGTGACCATCGCCGCCTTCGGCCGACCGGTGGTGCCCGAGGTGAAGACGACCGCGTAGACGTCACCGGCCGCCGGCAGCGGCCGCTGCTCATCCCACGGCAACCGTCGCCCGGTCAACTCCCCGGCGAGCGGGCGAGCCCCGTGCCCCAGACTGTCGAGGAACTCCTCACCGGCCAACACCACGGCCGGGTCGACGTGGTCGCACAGCGCGGCCCACGCCGTCGCATCCAGGTTCGTCGGCAGCCCGGCGAACACGAACCCACCCCGGGCGCACGCCCAGATCGCCACCGCGATGTCCAGCCCGTTGCGCGCGCAGACGGCGAGCCGGTCACCCGGCCGCATGCCCTCCGCCGCCAGGTGCGCCGCCGCGCCCTCCACCAGCTCGGCGAACTCGGCATACGTCGTCGTCTGACCGCCGCCGGTCACCAGCAGCGGTCGCTCGCCGAACAGCCGTCGACCCCGGCCGAGATTACCGATGATGGTCGCCGGCGCGGCCGGCTCACTGCTGCTCACCGGACTCCCGCCGCGGGTAGGACGCTGCGCACCGGGCACCGGCCGGCCGGGCTGCCGACGCCGGTGCCCGGAACCGGCTGCACCGCCATCCGTGGGTTCCTCATGCCGCGCCGCGGGCCGCGTAGTCGTTGTCGACGAAGAACGGCACGGCGCCCGGCAGGTCCTCGACCCGCGGTCGGGCTGCGGGCATCGAGTTGACCACGGCCATGTACACGGTGCCGTCGGGACGCAGTAGGAACACCCCCGGCTCGCCGAAAGTCATCGTCTCCTGCTTTCCTCGGTCATGGGGTTGTCGGGGATGGGGTGTCGGGTGATCGATCATGCGATGTATTCACGAGGGGACCGCGGACACGACCAGGACACCAGCCCGTAGAGCCGGGCAGAGTGCTCCACCCGGGGTGTCGCTCGGCCGGGTCGGTGATGTGATTGGTGCCCGGCCGAGCCGTCCAGACCTATGGCTGATTGGGTCGGACATGGCGGATCCAGGCGGTCGCGGCGCCGGCTGCTACCCCGATGAGCAGCGCGGCGACGGTCTCGGTGATTGCGCTTGCCGATCCGGTGACGGTGGGCCACGCAGGTCACCGGCGGCCGCGAGCAGGACCCAGACCACGGCGCACACCACTGCGGTCAGCGGCGCCGCAGCCCGCCGACGCAACGGCGCGGTGCACGATGCCAGCGTTCGGCTTGCGGGACGGCTCATAGATCGGCACTTAGGGGCTCGCCGACAAGCTTGGGCGCTCCCGAGCCGATCGTTGAAATAGTGGAGGACATGTCGGAGGACACCGTCCGGGCGAATCGTGCGGTCTGGGAGTCGGCGTCGCGAAAGCACGTCCGCGAGTATGAGACCCTACTGGCCGAGGCGCGGACCGGCTTGGCGCTGACCGCCGCCGAGCGGGAGATGCTCGGCCCGATCCTGCAGCGGCGACCCACGGTGGTGCACCTGCAAAGCGGTCACGGTCTGGACGATGTCGCCCTCGTCAAGTTCGGTGCAGCGAGGGTCATTGGAGTGGACTACAGCACCGTGGCCGTCTCAGCCGCCGCGCGACGGGCTGACGAGCTCGGCATGCCGTGTGCGTATGTGGCAGCCCAGCTGCCGCCCGCCCCGCTGCGCGATAGCTGTGCCGATCTGGTCTACACCGGCAAGGGAGCTCTGATCTGGATGCCTGATCTTGTCGCGTGGGCCCGAGACGTGGTCCGGCTCGTCACGCGCGGTGGTCACCTGTTCGTGCACGAGGCGCACCCGATGGTGCCGCTGTACAGCTGGGATACCGACCGCACGTCTATCAGACCAGACCGTCGCTACTTCGACCACGCGCACGTCAATGATTCTTTCCCAGCTCACGGTGCCGTCGAGTGGCAGTGGACTCTCGGCGAAGTTATCACCGTCGTCGTCCAGGCAGGTTTGAGGGTACTTGAGCTGCGCGAGCATCCCGAACCGTTCTGGCGTGCCGGCGGCATCGACGCGGCCGCCTGGAATGGCCACTTGCCCAACACCTTCAGCCTCCTAGCTCAACGCCCCTAGCGCATTTGTTTCGCTACGGACCTGTGCCACTGCACCATCGGCTAACGGACAGCTGGTTCCGGTCATCGTTCGAAATCGGGCCATCGCCCGGTGATCGGGGCGGGCTACGGGACGTCCTTGATCATCCCGCAGCCGCGCGCTCGACAAGTCGGCGGCCTGTCCGTTGCGGTTTCCGCTTCCGGGACGGCGGCGGTGCGGCCAGCGCCGTGCACCAGCTCAGCGACGGTCAGGCGATGAGGAGGCGAAGGCCGAGGTCTGCCGCTTCGAGATGGAGAAGCTCGCGGTTGCGTTCGGCCCACCTGCCGGAGCCATGGTCGTGCTGGAGGCTGCGCACTGCCCGCTGCTCGACGTCTTGCCCGACCTTGGTCCAAACCGACATCCCGCGGCGCACTTGATCGTCCAGGTATGCCTCGGGACGGCGCCAGTAGGCCTCGAAGAAGCCGTCAGCGCAGTCCCACGGGATGAGCACCGGCTCAATCCGGGCATCGATCGCGTCGGCGAGCTCGGCCAGCGGCGGCCAGCCGACAAACAGCTCCGCCACCTCGGGCAGGTAGTCGCGAATAAGCCAGAACCGGTGCAGCCACGCGGCGTCACTGCCGTCGAACATGAATACCACCACGTGGCGAGCCACACGGCGCATCTCGCGCAGACCCGCTACCGGATCGTCCCAGTGGTGCATGGTGCTGATGGCCATCGCGGCGTCGAAGGACTGGTCCTTGAACGGAAGGCTGCCCGCGGGTGGCAGCCACACACGTCGCTGCGCCAGCCGGACGCTGCGCGCGCATGAGCGTTGACGGTTCTACCGCGGTGACGTCACGGTCGGGAGGCTCGTAGGAGCCGCGCTGGACACGTCACGTCACCGCCCTCGGCGAGACCGGGTTCGGCCCGGAACTTCCGTCGGGCCGGAATCGAGTGGCGAGGCGGATGACCGGACGCAACGCTGTCGCCATGACCAGCAGCGATCTCTGGGATGCCGAGACGGCCGAGCGGTATGACGACAGCTCGGCGTTCATGTTCGCGCCCGATGTCCTCGATCCAGCAGTCGCATTCCTCGCCGAGCTGGCAGGCGACGGCCCGGCGCTGGAGTTGGCCATCGGCACGGGGCGAGTTGCTATAC
>QHCD01000008.1 GCA_003244255.1 Pseudonocardiales bacterium
CTCACCCTTGTGAATAAGCTTCCCGGCCTGTCGACTAGTAGATCCAAGCACTCAGTTGCTTGTACGGAGCAGTGAGATCGGAAACGCGTACGTCTGTTCTGACATACCGACCAGATGCGCGCTCCACGTTTTTCGGCGCGCTAGTTGGTATGATGTGAAACGTAGTATCGCTGGGAAAGTAAAATGTGAAGCCTGTTGGTTTGTCGGGGTAATTGAATGAGCTGCTTACCGGCCCGAAATGGAGCGTATAGGTGCCGTCTGCCGTAATGTCCACGGCCTCCGATTGATACGCGAACGGCATGGCATTCTCGGGTACCGACATGCCGCTGGGCCAGCCCTCTTTTGCTTGCGCGATCTTGCCGGCAATGAGGCGCTTGCCCTCGGCCGCCCATTGAGCGGATTGCGCGATGTTTGGCCCGTTCTCGGCAAACGAAGACTGCGGGGTAGCTCCCATTGACTGCACTTCCTTTCCGCAGCTCACGAGGCAGAGTCCACCGACAAGCGCAAGCACAAGAGGCACGCAGGAACTCTTGATGACATTGTACATCACTTCACTCGGCTCGAATGATAGACTGTTGAGCCTCCTCTGCCAAGACGCAGGATTTGCGTACCCGCTGTGATCTTGGTTGGGGAGGGCTGTGGTTGTCGGGCGTGGTGTCGTGGGCAACCTCACGTCGTCGACTCGGCTGCTGCGCGGCCGGATATCGTGCAGGGACAACCCCGAGGACAAGGACAGCCGCCGATGAACATCGTCGTTCTCGTCAAGCAGGTGCCCGACACATGGTCTGAACGCACCCTGCGGTCCGATGACAACACCGTCGATCGCGCCGCAGCCGACGCCGTCGTGAACGAGATGGACGAGCACGGCGTCGAGGCAGCGCTCGCGCTGAAGGAAGCTCACGGCGGGGAGGTCACGGTCGTCTCCATGGGCCCCGAGCGCACCGCCGAGACGATCCGTAAGGCGCTCGCCATGGGCGTGGACAAGGCGGTGCACATCTGCGACGACGCGTTGCACGGCTCCTGCGCGGTGAGCACGTCCGCGGCACTTGCCGCGGCGATCGGCACCTTGGCCTACGACGTCGTCATCTGCGGCACCGAGGCCTCCGACGCACGGGTCGGCGCGATGGGGGGGATGCTGTCCGAGCGGCTCGGCGTCCCCGCGCTCACCAGCGCGCGGTCCATCGTGGCCGACGGTTCCACCGTCCGCATCGAGCGGCAGACAGACGACGGCTACGAGGTTGTCGAGGCGACGACGCCGCTGGTGATCAGCGTAATCGAGAAGATCAACGAGCCGCGATACCCGTCGTTCAAGGGGATCATGGCGGCCAAGAAGAAGCAGCTCAGCACGCTCTCGCTCGCCGACCTCGGCATCGAGGCCGACAGCGTGGGCCTGGCCGGCGCGACCAGTGAGGTGATTGAGTTCTCGACCGCCCCGCCGCGTGGCAAGGGCGAGGTCGTACCCGACGACGGCACCGGCGGCGCCAGGATCGCCGGCTTCCTCGCCGCGGCCAAGATCATCTAGGGGCTGAGGTCCGATGGCTTGCGTTCTCGTTCTGGTAGACCACGCCGGTGGCACGCCCAAGAAGGCGACCCTCGAGCTGCTCTGTGCCGCCCGGGTGCTCGGCGAACCGGCCGCCGTCGTCGCCGGAGCGCCCGGCACGGCCGCTGCGCTGGCCGACGCACTCGCCGCCGGAGGTGCGGAGACGATCTACGTCGCGGAATCCGCCGACATGGACGACTACGTCGTCGCGCCCAAGGTCGACGTGCTCGCGTCTTTGATCGAATCGGAGTCGCCGGCCGCGGTGCTGATCGCAGCCGGCGTCGATGGCAAGGAGATCGCCGGCCGGCTCGCGGTCCGTACCGGCAGCGGATTCCTGGCCGACATCGTCGATCTGGACGCGGGCGGCGTCGCGACGCAGTCGATCTTCGGCGGCTCGATCGTGGTCCGATCGAGGGTGCGCGCCGGAACGCCGATCTTCGCGGTGCGGCCCAACGCGTTCAGCGCCACCGACCGGGCCGGCGCCGGCACCCTGCGGACCGTCGACGTCGTCGTCGGCGATACCTCGAAGGGCGCCAGGATTACCGACCGCGTCGTGGAGGAGAAGGGCGACCGGCCAGAACTCACCGAGGCCTCCGTTGTCGTATCGGGCGGCCGCGGGGTCGGCAGCGCCGAGCAGTTCTCGCTGATCGAGTCGCTGGCCGACGCACTCGGGGGCGCCGTCGGCGCGTCCCGAGCGGCTACCGACGCCGGCTGGTACCCGCACCAGAACCAGGTCGGGCAGACCGGCGTGACGGTGTCGCCGCAGCTCTACCTCGCCGTCGGCATCTCCGGCGCCATCCAGCACCGGGCCGGCATGCAGACGTCGAAGACGATCGTCGCGATCAACAAGGACGCCGAGGCGCCGATCTTCGAGCTCGCCGACTTCGGCGTCGTCGGAGACCTGTTCGCGGTCGTCCCGCAGCTGATCGAGGAGATCGGCAAGCGCAGGTGATGCACTACCTCGACCACGCGGCCACCACCCCGCTGCTGCCGGTGGCGCGAGCGGCGATCGACGCCGAACTCGACCGGGTCGGCAATCCGTCGTCGGTGCATGCCGCCGGGAGGGCCGCCCGCGCGGTGGTGGAATCGGCCCGCGAACGCCTCGCGGCCGCGTTCGGCGTCGACCCGATCGAGGTGCTGTTCACCTCCGGTGGGACCGAAGGCGACAACCTCGGCGTCGCCGGCCTGTTCCGCGCCCGCAGGGACGCCGATCCGCTGCGCACCCGCATCGTGCTGAGCCCGACCGAGCACCACGCCGTCGACGACACCGCCCGGTGGCTCGCGGCACACGACGGGGCCGAGCTGGTGTGGCTCGCCGTCGACCCGACCGGCCGGGTCGATCCCGAGTCGCTTCGCGCCGCGCTGCGCGACCCGTCGGCGGTCGCGCTGGTCTCGGTGATGTGGGCGAACAATGAGATCGGCACGGTGCAGCCGATCGCCGAGCTCGCCGCGATCGCCCGCGAGCACGGCGTACCCATGCACACCGACGCCGTGCAGGCAGCCGGGCCGCTCCACGTCGATCTGTCCACTGTGGACGTCGACGTCATGACGATCACCGGTCACAAGCTCGGTGGACCGGTCGGCACCGGGGCTCTGATGCTCCGGCGCGGCGTCGTGCTGCAGCCGGTGCTGCACGGCGGCGGCCAGGAGCGACAGGTGCGGTCGGGGACCCTCGATACCGCGGGGGCCGCGGGGTTTGCGGCCGCCGTCGATGCCGTCGTCGCCGGCCGGGCGGACACCGTCGCGCGCGTGTCGGCGCTGCGGGACCGGCTGGTCGGCGCCGTCCGGCAGGCGGTGCCCGACGTGATCGTCACCGGCGAGGCCGCGCCGCGGCTGCCCGGCACCGCGCACTTCCTGTTCCCCGAATGCGACGGCGATGCACTCTTGATGCTGCTCGATGCCGCCGGCATCGCTGCATCCACCGGTGCGGCCTGCTCGTCCGGCGTCACCGAGCCGAGCCATGTCCTCGCAGCGATCGGCGTCGAGGAGTCACTGGCGCGGGGCGCGCTGCGGTGCTCGCTCGGCTGGTCGTCGACCGATGACGACGTCGCGGCGACCGGCGCCGTGATCGGCGGGGCTGTCCAGCGCGCCCGGCTCGCCGCGGCCGTGCGCTAGGCCGCCCACCAGCCCGTTTCCCGGCCGGCCGGGCGGTGGAGACTGAGCACTAGAATCGAGCATCGTGAGAGTGCTCGCGGCGATGTCCGGCGGTGTCGACTCGGCGGTTGCCGCTGCCCGGGCGGTCGACGCCGGCCACGACGTCACCGGCGTGCACTTGGCGTTGTCGCGCGTCCCGGCGTCGACGCGCAGTGGCGCGCGCGGCTGCTGCACGGCCGAGGATGCACGGGATGCCCGCCGAGCCGCCGATGCTCTCGGGATTGCCTTCTACGTATGGGATCTCGCCGAGCGGTTTCATGCCGACGTCGTCGATGATTTCGTCGCGGAGTACGGCGCCGGGCGCACACCGAACCCGTGCCTGCGCTGCAACGAGCGGATCAAGTTCGCCGCCGTCCTCGACCGCGCGCGGGCGCTCGGCTACGACGCCGTCGTCACCGGCCATCACGCCCGACTCCACGGCGGTGCGCTGCGGCGCAGCGTCGATTCGGCCAAGGACCAGTCCTACGTGCTCGCGGTCTGCACGGCGGAGCAGCTGGCGCACGCGATGTTCCCGCTCGGTGAGTCGACCAAGGACGAGGTGCGAGCCGAGGCAGCTCGTCGCGGGCTCGCCGTTGCTGCGAAGCCCGACAGCCACGACATCTGCTTCATCCCCGACGGCGACACCGCGGGCTTCCTCCGACGCCGGCTCGGCGCGGCGCCGGGCGATGTCGTCGATGACGAAACCGATGCCGTCGTCGGCCGGCACGACGGCGCATTCGCCTACACGGTCGGGCAACGGCGCGGTCTCGGGCTGGCACATACCGGCGGGCGACCGCGATACGTGCTCGCCATCGAACCGGTGTCCAACGTGGTGCGCGTCGGCGCGGCAGACCGTCTCGACGTGGGCAGGCTGACCGGAGTCCATCCGGTGTGGACAACCGGGCGGCCGCCGTCGGCAAGCTTCGACTGCTCCGCGCAGGTGCGGGCGCACGGCTCGACGTCGCGAGCCACCGCACGCCTCCACCGCGACGCCCTTGACGTCACGCTGCACAACCCCCAGCGCGGCGTTGCACCCGGACAGGCAGTCGTGCTCTACGACGGCGACACGGTGATCGGCTCGGCGACCATCGACTCAACCGACGCGTGACCGGTCCTGCGGTGTTGCGGCCGCGGCCCGGAGCGGCCACCGGCGTCGGCTCGATGCCCGGAGACGACCTGGCCGAGGCACTGCGGATCGCGCTGGGAGAGCTGCCGGACCTGCCGTTCCTGCCGGAACTTCCGGGTCGCGGCCCCGCGGCCGACATGATCGGCCGGGCGGCCGCGATGCTCGTCGACATCGCCGTCGAACTGCAGCCGTCGGGCTGGCGGCTCGCGAGCCACCCTGGGGTCGACCTGCGGCGTGCGCTGGACCTGCAGGCCCGCGACCTCGACACCTACGCAGAGGTCGCTGCCCAGCTCACCGGTCCGCTCAAGCTACAGGTGGCCGGTCCGTGGACGCTCGCCGCAAGCGTCGAGGTTGCGCGAGGCGACAAGGCGATCGCCGACCCCGGCGCCGTGCGCGACATCGCCGCATCCCTGCGCGAAGGCGTCGCCGTGCTGCTCGGCGACGTGCACGAGCGGCTGCCCGGCGCCGAGCTGATCCTGCAGATCGACGAGCCGTCGCTGCCGGCCGTCCTGCAGGGCACCGTGCCGACCGCCAGCGGGTACGGCACCCTGCGCGCGGTCGAGGAGCCCGACGTCGTCGCGATCCTGCGCGACGCGGTCACCAGCGCCGGCGTTCCCGTGATCGTGCACTGCTGCGCTGGCGCGCCGCCGATCCCGCTGCTGCAGGCCAGCGGCGCCGCCGCCATCGGGCTGAATGCCGAAGTGTTCGGCCGGCCCGGGAGCGACGCCGAGAGCGCAATCGGGGAGGCCATCGATGCCGGCCACACCCTGTTCCTCGGCGTGCTACCGGCGTTCGGTACCGAGGCGGACCTGCCTACGGCCGATGCTGCCGCCCGGCCGGTGCGCGAGCTGTGGCGCCGGCTGGCGTTCCCGCCAGCCGAGCTGGCCGCTGGAGTCGTGCTCACGCCGGTCTGCGGGCTGGCCGGTGCGTCGACGGCCTATGCGCGCGGCGTGCTCGCGCGCTGCCGGATTGCCGGCCGGCTGCTCGTCGACGATCCGCTCTGACCGGCCGCTCTGACCGGCGCTTCGGCGCGGCCGGCGGTTACGCTCGCCGGGTCGTTGCGGGAAGGGGAGCGATGTCGAGGCATGCACGCGAGGACCTCGTCTGGGATCTCATCGAGTCCGAGCTCGGCCGCGCCGACGCACCGGCCGTCGCGCAGGTTCTCGACGTCGGGGGCGGTAGCGGCGGGCTCGCTGTGCCGCTGGCCCGGGAGGGCTGCACGGTCACCGTCGTCGATGCGAGTGCTGACGCCCTGGCGACCCTGCACCGGCGGGCCGCCGAGGCTGGCGTCGCCGGCCGGATCCGTGGTGTGCAGGGCGACGTCGACGACCTGTCCGGGGTGGTGCCGGAAGCCGGATTCGATCTGGTGCTCTGCCACAGTGTCCTCGGCGTCGTCGACGACCCGGCGGCCGCCGTCGCGGCGCTGTCAGCGGCGACCCGCCCGGGCGGCGCGCTGTCCATCGTGGTCGCGAACCGCGCGTCGGTCGTGCTGGCGAGGGCCGTGCGCGGCGAACTGGCCCAGGCCGCGGCCGCGCTCGCCGATGCGGACGGTCGCTGGGGGCCAGGCGATGCCCTGCTGCACCGCTTCGATGCCGCCGGGCTCGGTGCGATGCTGCAGGCCGCGGGCTGCGTGGTGGAGTCGGTGCACGGTGTCGGCGTGTTCGCCGACCTCATTGCAAGCGACGACGGCGGCGCACCGGCGCGGCTGCGCGCGCTGGAACGCGCGGCCTCGGATATCCCGCCCTACCGCGACATAGCCGGCCGCCTGCACATCCTCGCCCGCCGCTGACCCGGCCGGCGTCCGCCGGACTGTCGGTGCCCGCAGGTAGCGTGACGGCGTCCGTGCAGCCGAAGCGGGAGGTGAGGGCCGCGATGGGCCGCAGCCACGCCATTCCGCGCGCCCCCAGCACGGGGCCGCTCGCCGACGACACCGGCTGCCCGATCCTGCACGTCGACATGGACGCGTTCTTCGCCAGCGTCGAGATCCGCAGGCACCCGGAACTGGCCGGCCTGCCGGTGATCGTCGGCGGCAGCCGCACCCGCGGCGTGGTCTGCTCGGCCACCTACGAAGCCCGGCGCTACGGCGTGCACAGCGCGATGTCGACAGCGCGCGCGGTGCGGCTGTGCCCGCCCGCCGTCGTGCTGCCGACCGACCACGAGGCCTACTCCGCAGCGTCGGCGGAGGTGATGGAGCTGCTCGGCGAGATCACCCCAGTGGTCGAGCCCATCTCGATGGACGAGGCGTTCCTCGACGTGTCCGGCGCGCGCCGGCTGCTGGGCTCCTCGGGAGAGATCGCCCGGCTGATCCGCAGCCGGGTGCGGCGCGAGCTCCGGCTGCCCTGTTCGGTCGGCGTCGCACCGACAAAGTTCGTCGCCAAGGTCGCCTCCGCCCGCTGCAAGCCCGACGGCATGTGCGTGGTCCCTGCCGGCGGCGTCGTCGACTACCTCCATCCGCTGCCGGTGACGGCGCTGTGGGGTGTTGGGCCGCGCACCGCCGAGCAGCTGCGCTGCATCGGGATCACGACGATCGCCGACCTCGCGCACAGCCCGGCTCCGCGGCTGGTCGGGGCCGTCGGATCCGCGGCCGGCACCCATCTGCACGAGCTCGCGTGGGGCCGGGATCCGAGGCGGGTGCTGCCGCTTGCGCCGGAGGTGTCCATCGGCGCCGAGGAGACGTTGGGCACCGACCTGTTCGATCGCGCAGCCATCGACCGCGAGCTGCTCCGGCTCGCCGATCGCACCGCCGCGAGACTGCGGGCCGGCGGTCGGCGCGGACGGGCGGTCTCGTTGAAGGTGCGCTTCGCCGACTTCACCACCATCACCCGCGCGCACACGATGGACGCGGCCAGCGACGTGGGTCAGCAGCTCTACCAGGTCGCGCGGGATCTCTACGACCGGCTCGACCGCACCGGATCACCCGCCCGCGGCGGCGGTGTCCGGTTGCTCGGTATCCGTGTCGAGGGCATCGTCGGGGCCGGTGACCTGCCCGAGCAGCTGGTCCTCGGCGACCGCTCGCACGGTTGGCGGGACGCCGACCAGGCGGTCGATGCGGTGGTGTCCCGCTTCGGTTCCGGCGCCGTCGCGCCGGCGGCCCTGCTGCGCGCCGCAGCGGTGCCGAACAGTGCACCGGCGCCGCCACCGCGCACCGGTCCGGACGCGGTGCGGTAACCACCGATCGGGTCCCGATGATGGTTTCGGGCAGTGTTGGTACCTCGTAGTCTCAACCTCCCGGCAAGACGTATCCTCGGTAACACAGGCGAGCGCTGCGCTCGCCGACCATCCGTCGACCCGGTCGACGGCCTGCCCGACTGGAGGGAGCGCCGTGCCGCTCTCGGAGCACGAGCAACGCCTGCTCGAGCAGATCGAGCAGGCGCTCTATGCGGAGGATCCGAAGTTCGCGTCGACAGTCCGCGCCACGGACCTTCGTACCGTCGTGCGCCGCCGCGTCCGCCGCGCCGTCGTCGTATTCGTGCTCGGACTCGCGGTCCTGCTTGCCGGCGTCATCAAACCCCAGCTGGTGCTGGGTGTTCCGGTCATCGGCGTGTTCGGCTTCTGCATCATGTTCGCCTCGGCCGTCTACGGCGTCACCCAGTACAAGCGGCTGTCCGGACGCCCGGATCTGCGGGTCGCCGACACCGGCGGCACGCGTCCCGCGCGCCGTGCGCGCCGTAGCCGTGGCCGTGGTTCGTTGCTGCAGCGGATGGAAGCCCGCTTCCACCGCCGCTTCGACGACCGCTGACCCAGACTCATTGACCCAGACTCGCTGGCTCCGACTCGGTGGTCAGCGCCGGACGGCGCCGGTACGTCGGCTGCGGAACAGCCCCACTACGGCCCGCCCCAGCTCGTCGTAGCGCTGCTGCAACGTCGCCACCGCCCCGGCAAGTAGCGACGGCGGCAGCAGCGCCATCCGCAGCCGGCGCGCGCGCGGCAACCCGATGAGCATGCTGACGGTCGCGGCCGTCACGGCGGTTGGCAGGTCGCCAAGCACTCCCGCCGCCGGCGCGTAGCGAGCGCGCTCCTCGGCCAGCGCAACCAGACGCAGCCCAGCGACCGCTGCCGGTGGCAGCGGCGGCAGCGCGCGCAGTATTCGCGCGGCCGTCGCGCGCGGGGATTCCGAACCCGACAGGCCGATCCCGCGATCGACGGCGGCTTCGACCAGCTCGCGCCACGCAGCATGTGCGGCCGCGATCGAGTCGGTGCCGTCCGCGACGTGCAACCGCCTGCGGCGGCTCGACCGGCGCACGAGCGACGGCGCCGCGACGACGAGCACGATCAGCACGCCCCCGCCGATGCCGCCGAGTACCCAGGGCGAGAACGGGCCGTTGCCACCGCCGGATCCGGCTGCGGCACCCGGCGAGGAGAGCGGATTGGTCGGCGCGGTGGGCGTGGTCGCGGTCGGCCCGCCAGCCGGCGTCGTGGGTGAAGCACTGCCCGGCCTCGTCCCCCCGCCCGGAACGTAGCGCAGGTTCTGGCCGCGGTTGTCCGGCAGCGGGGTGGGGTCGAACGGAATCCAGCCGGCGCCGGTGAAGTAGCCCTCCACCCAGGCGTGCGCGTCGTGGTTGGTTACCGACCAGGTGCCGTCCGCAGCCCGGCTTCCCGGCGTCACGGTGTAGCCGAGGACGACCCGCGACGGCACCCCGGCGAGGCGCAGCATCACGGCCATCGCCGAGGCGTACTGCTCGCAGTACCCGACCTTGGTCAGCAGGAAGTTCAGCAGCGGGTCGCTGCTCGCGCCCGGGACCGTCGTCAGGCTGTAGGTGAACCCGTTGCGCGCGTTCGTAAAGTACTCGTAGAGCGCCACTGCCTTCGCAAACGGCGACGTCGCCGAGCCGACCGCCTTGTCCGTGATCGGCCCCGCTGCGCGCCGTTCCGAGCCGGGGACCGCACCGAACTGTTTCATGATCGGGTCGTCGGGTCCGACTGGCGGCGTCGAGGTCAGCTCGCCGGCGGATGGCCTCGGTTCGGTCGCCCGGACCGTGTAGCTCAGGCCGGGCGCGGTGACGGCGCGGCCGGAGGCCACCTCGCCGAGGACGAGCTGGTAGCGCCAGAGGTCGGACAGGCCGGTGACGGCGGTCGGGCCGTAGTCGACGGGAAGCACGCCGTCTGAGTATCGGTCGATCGTGATGTGCGTGGTGACCTGCCGCGACGCTCCGGAGCGGCCGGCGAGCCGCGCGAGGTTGGCCTCCAGCGGCATCGAGTCGCCGATCGGTACCGACGTCGTCGAGGCGGTCGCCTGCGGGCTGAGCTGCCAGCGGCCCTTGCTGAACTGGTCGAGCACGCTGGTGCGCAGGTAATAGGGCGTGTCGACGTTCGTGGTGAGCCGCAACAGCGGGTAGGTCTGGTCCTCGGACAGCTGGCCGGCGAGGGTCGCGAACGGGTCGATGTGGGTGCCGAGCACACCACGCCCGCCGCTACCCAGCCCGCTACCGGAACCGTGACCGACCCGGGACAGCAGGTTGCTGCTGACACCCGGAACGGCGAGCGGCAGCAAGATCGCGACGGCGAGGGCCGTCAGCCCGATCCGGCCGGCCGCCGCCGGCCGCGGCGTACGCAACCGGTGGCCGGGGTCGGGATGATCGTCGTCGACGACCTGCCGGCCCCAGCGGCCGAGCCGGTCCTGCTCCTCGGCGGCGAGCAGCAGCAGGTACCCGCCACCGGCGACGATGAACTGCATCCACTGCACGCCAGGCGAGATCGATACGGCGACGGCGTAGAGGCAGAGCAGTGCGAGCCCCGATACCGCGGCCCGCTGCAGGGTCGCGGCGACCAGGTCCACGGCGATCGCGACCAGCGCAACGCCTATCGCGGCGAGCATGATCAGGCCCTGCCGGTCGGGTACCGGAGCGGCGAGGTACTGGGCCTCGCTGAACGCATCGGCGGTGGTGTGGCCGAGCGCCGCGAAACTGCCGCGGGACGGTATGACATGCAGGTAGGCGTGGTCGCCCGCGAACGCGATCGTGGCGAGGAACAGCAACCCGACCAGCTGCAAGGCGACGATGACCGCGCCGTGCATCCGGTGCCGCCGCGCGGCCAGGCCGATGCCGCTGACGGTCGCGACGGCGAGCACGACGTAGCCGAGCCAGGTGACATGTTCGAAGGCGGCGATCAGCGGGATGGACGCGAGCACGGTCGCGATGGCGGCGGTGACGGTCAACCGGGTCGATGAACTCATCGCAGCTGCTCCATGAACGTCGCACGCATGCCGGACTCGCCGATACCCGCCCTCGCCCACGAGTCGGCAATCGAGTCGCCGCGGGCTACCCGCACCACCCGCCAGCCGCCGCGCGTGAACTCCGCGCCCGCGGCGGCATTCAGCGCGTGCGACTTGGCCGCCGCATCGGGGCTGAGCGCAAGCCAGCTGGTCGACTCCAGCAGTACGGCGACGTTCGGGGCGGTGGGCGGACGGCACCCCGCCAGCACCCCGGCCTGGTCGGCCGTCAGCAGCCCGAAGACGGCGATCAGCGAGGCATCCTCGTCGGCGCGGCGGACGGCGGCGGCCAGCTCGTCGAGGTCGTGTGCACGGGTCAGCCGGGTGTCGGCCAGCCGATCGAGGATCGCGATGTCCGACGTCAGCTCGAGTCCGCGCAGGTCACCACCGGTTGTCAGCGTCACGCCGTGCCCGCGGTGCACCAGATGGATACCCACGCTCGCGATCGCGCTGACCGCCCACTCGAAGCTGGAGTCCGGTGCGTCGCCGCGGTGGCCGACGCTGCGGGTATCGAGCAGCAGGGACGAGCGGGCCTGCCAGGGCCGTTCCTCGCGGCGGACCATCAGGGCCCCGACCCGCGCCGTGGATCGCCAGTGCACCTTGCGCAGGTCGTCGCCGTGGCGGTACTCGCGGGTGGCAGCGTCGTCCTCGCCGCGGCTTGCGACCGACCGGCTCGAGCTGGTGCCATTGGTCGACCACGCGCCGCCGACCCGCACCACCGGCAGCGGTACCACCTTCGGCATCACGGTCAGCGTCTCGACGGAGGTGAAGCTGCGGGTGACCTCGACCAGGCCGAAGGGGTCGGAGAGGCGCAGTCGCAGCGGCCCGATCCGGAACCGACCGCGCAGTTCCGAGCGCACCGAGTAGCGCACTCCCCGCCGCTGGCCGGCCCCCGTGCGCTCTACGACGAACCGCGGTGTGCCGCCAAGCGCATAGGGCAGCTCGTCCTCCAGCAGCATGGGCGAGGTGGGCAGCAGGGCGACGTTCTGCACCTGCAGGTGGACCTCGGCCTGCTGGCTGATCGCGACGTGGTCCGGCAGCAGCGTTCGGGTGCACGAGAGCCGGTAGCGTGCGCGGGCGACGACGATCGCCGAGACCAGCGGCAGGGCGAGGAGCAGGAACGCCACCCGCAACAGGTCCTTCTCGCCCAGCAGGACCGCGCACCCGAGTGCCGCGAGCCCCGCGGCGAGTAGGCATCGCCCTCGCGTCGTCAGTCCCCGCAGCGCAGCGCGCATCGCGACCCGGACCCGACCTAGACCGGGTTCACCCAGGCGTTCGAACCCGCCGTCGCGTGCTGCTCGTGACGTGGAATCGGCAGCCGCCGCACGATGTCGTTGATGATCGAATCCGCGGTGCGGCGGCCGATCTGCGCCTCGGCGGTTGGTATGACCCGGTGCGCGAGCACCGGTCGCGCCAGCCGCTGGAGGTCGTCGGGCAGCACGTATTCGCGTCCGTCGAGCGTGCTCGCCGCCTTGGCCGTGCGCAGCAGCTGGAGGGTCGAACGCGGCGACGCACCGAGCCGCAGCTCAGGGCTGTTGCGGGTGGCGTTGACCAGGTCGACGGCGTACCGGCGCACCTCGGGGGAGACGTGGACGGCGCGCACCGCTGCGATCAGCGCCCGCACCTCCCGCGCGGTCGAGACCGGCCGCAGCGTGTCGAGCGGATCACCGCCGGCCTGGTCGGCGAGCATCGCGACCTCGGCGTCGGGGTCCGGATAACCCATCGACAACCGCGCGGTGAACCGGTCGCGCTGTGCCTCGGGCAGCGGGTAGGTGCCTTCCATCTCGATCGGGTTCTGGGTGGCCACGACCATGAACGGCGACTCGAGGAAGTGGGTCTCGCCGTCGACAGTCACCTGCCGCTCTTCCATGCATTCCAGCAGCGCCGACTGCGTCTTGGGAGAGGCCCGGTTGATCTCGTCGCCGACGACGAGGTTGGCGAACACCGCGCCCGGCTTGAACTCGAAGTCGCGGGTCTCCTGGTTGTAGACGCTGACGCCGGTGACGTCGCTTGGTAACAGGTCCGGCGTGAACTGCAGCCGGCGCACCGAGCAGTCGATCGAGCGCGCGAGGGCCTTGGCGAGCTTGGTCTTGCCCACCCCGGGAACGTCCTCGATCAGCAGGTGGCCCTCGGCGAGCAGGACGATGACTGCGAGCTGTACCGCTGCCGGCTTGCCCTCTATCACCCGCTCGATGTTGTCGGTGATCGCGCGAGTCGATCGACGAACCTCGTCGAGCGTTACGAGCGGAGCGGGCCCGGACGCGCTCGGCACTGTCACTTCGATGTCCTCCTCGACCGCCGACGCATGGCCCGATCGGTCCCCGGCCCGCGGCACGGCTCGGGACGCCGTCGACCTGGACGCAGTCTGTCAAATCTCGCGCCAATGCGCTGCCCGCGGGTCAAGTCGTGACCTAGCCGATGTCCAGTGGAGCTCGACCCGATGGCCGAGCCGGCAAGTCCAGGCGATGACGGGGCCGCCAGATCCGGCCGATGACCGAGCCGGTGGCGGTGGGCGGCCAAGGAATAGCGAGACAGTCATTGACGGTGGAGGAGTGTGGAGTAATGTGGCGCAAAGTGGAGCAGGGGAAGGTGGCGGTGTCCGGTGCTGCTCGGCACTCACCACCCGAAGCTCGACGAGAAGGGACGGCTGTTCCTGCCGGCGCGATTCCGGGAGGAACTCGCGGAGGGGGTCGTGGTGACGAAGGGTCAGGAGCACTGCCTGTTCGTCTTCCCGATGCACGAGTTCCACCGGGTCACCGAGGCGATCCGCACGGCGCCGACCACCCAGCGCGCAGTTCGGGACAACAGCCGGGTGTTCTTCGCCAGCGCATCGCATGAGATCCCGGACAAGCAGGGCCGGGTCACGCTGCCCGCAACCCTGCGCGATTACGCCGGCCTCGAGCGCGACTGCGTCGTCATCGGTGCCAGTACCCGGGTGGAGATCTGGGAGGGCAACGCGTGGGCCAGCTACCTCGCCGACCGGGAGCCGGTCTTCGCCGACCTGGAATCGGAGGTGCTGCCCGGCGTGCTGTGAGCCGTTCGCCGCCAACCGGCCGAACGCTCACTTTCACACCGACCCCACCGTCCACCCCCACCGTCCACCACCCCCACCGTCCACCCCCACAC
>QHCD01000009.1 GCA_003244255.1 Pseudonocardiales bacterium
GAGGCCAAGATCATCGAGCTGGACAAGAACCGCAACAACGTCGTGCTCTCCCGCCGCGCGTGGCTGGAGCAGACGCAGTCCGCCGTCCGGACCGAGTTCCTGAACAAGCTGCAGAAGGGCCAGGTGCGCAAGGGCCAGGTGTCCTCGATCGTCAACTTCGGCGCATTCGTCGACCTCGGCGGCGTCGACGGCCTGGTGCACGTCTCCGAACTGTCCTGGAAGCACATCGACCACCCGAGCGAGGTCGTCGAGGTCGGCGAGGAGGTCACCGTCGAGGTGCTCGACGTCGACTTGGAGCGCGAGCGCGTGTCGCTGTCGCTGAAGGCGACCCAGGAGGATCCGTGGCGCCAGTTTGCCCGGACCCACCAGATCGGCCAGGTCGTTCCGGGCAAGGTCACCAAGCTGGTCCCGTTCGGCGCCTTCGTCCGCGTCGACGACGGCATCGAGGGGCTGGTGCACATCTCCGAATTGGCCGAGCGGCACGTCGAGATACCCGAGCAGGTCGTGCAGGTCGGCGACGACATCATGGTCAAGGTCATCGACATCGACCTCGAACGCCGCCGCATCAGCCTGTCGCTGAAGCAGGCCAACGAGGGCACGATCGGCGCGGCCACCGGCTTCGACCCGGCCGCCTACGGCATGACCGCCGAGTACGACGAGCAGGGCAACTACAGGTACCCCGACGGCTTTGACCCCGAGACCAACGAGTGGCGAGAGGGCTTCGACAAGCAGCGCGAGGAGTGGGAGCGGGCCTACGCGGAGGCGCACTCCCGCTACGAGGCGCACATGCGCCAGGCCGAGAAGGCCCAGAACGCGGAAGCCGAGGCTACCGAGGCACCTACGGCCGCTCCGTATACCGGCGACGTCGCGGCCGACGACGCCGGCACGCTGGCATCGGACGAGGCGCTGAACGCGCTGCGCCAGCGGCTCGCAGGTGGCGCGGCCACAGCCGAGCCGGCCCAGCCGGCCGAACCCGCCGCCTCAGCCGAACCCGCGGGATCGGCCGAACCCGCGGCTGAACCCGCGGCGTCGGCCGATCCCGCGGAGCCGGACCCGCCGGCTGACGACACCGGGTCGTGACCGCCCGCGTCCGCCCTGCGCCACAACCGGTAGCCCCTGAATCTCCGCGCGGGCACTCCGCGGCACGCTGCACGCCCGCTGATCCGCATCCCGACCGGCCACTCGCCGTGTCGCTACCCACGGGACTGGCCCCCGGCGACGTACGGTGACCGGATGAAGGGTCGCGTCGTTGCCGGAGCCGTCCTATTGATCGCCGTCGCCGGATGCTCGCAGGACGCGACGCCGCCGCCGCAACAACTGCTCAGCACAACGACCCACACCGGAGCCACCGCGACCAGGTCCGGCGCGAGCGGCTCGGCGACGTCGTCGCGGTCGACGCCCACCCGCACCGGCTCGCGGTCGGCCTCGCCGCCACGGCGCCCCAGCTCACCGGCCGGTGCGCTGCCGGCCAAGCTGCCCGGGTCCTGCACCGCCGTCGCGCAGACCGCGGAGGTCAACCGGGCTCTCGGTACTTCGCTCGCCGGAGATCCCGGCTACGTGCGCGACGTGCCCATCGCCCGCATCGGGCGGCTCGGGCGGGTGACCTGCAACTACGGCGCCAGCAAGCCGAAGGCGACGCCGCCGGTACAGATCGGCGTCTCGCTGTACAAGACCGCTGCGCAGGCGTCGTCGCGAGTGACGGCGACCGTGCAGAGCGCCACGAACAGCGGCGCCACCAGCGCACAGGTCGGCATCGGGATCGCCGACGCGACCGTGCTGCAGGGCTCGACCGGTGTGCTCGTGGTGCTCTCCGAACAGCGGGTGACCGTTGCCGTCTCGGTGGATCGGTCAGCCAAGGTTAGCTCGCCGAAGAAGCTGGCGGTCGTGTTGACGACGGACGTGCTGAACAACCTCGGCTAGGACGAGCGGCCGCGCTCCGCAGCTGGAACGACGGTCAGAGCGACGCCAGGATCGCGCGTACCGTGCGCGGCCGCAGTCCGCCGCGCAGCAGGACATCCCCGCGATGCCGCCCGGTACGGAAGAAGGCGCGCCAGCGCGCGATCGGGCCGGCGGCCGCGCGGACTGCCGGGTCGCGCAGCGAGAAGTAGTGCGGGGCCGGCACCCGGTCGGGCAGTCCGAGGCGATGCCGGCCCTCGCGGGCGACGCGCGCGTGCCTGCCCATCTGCCTGGCGATGGTCAGCACCTCCCGCGAACGTGACGACACCTTGAGTCCGGCAGCACCATAGGCTCGGCCGCGGACCCGGTGGGGGAGGCTCGCCGCAGTGGCGGCCGGACGCGGGCAGGGCGCGACGGGAGGATCGGTGGCAGCGCTGCGAATCGGGCTCACCGGCGGGATCGGCGCGGGCAAGTCGGCAGTCGCCGCGCTGCTCGTCGGCCACGGCGCCGTGCTGATCGACTCCGACGTGCTCGCCCGCGACGTGGTTGCGCCGGGCTCGCCGGGTTTCGCCGCCGTCGTACGCGAGTTCGGGCCCGACGTCGTCGGACCCGACGGGGCCTTGGACCGCGCGGCGCTGAGCGGCATTGTGTTCGCCGACGCGGCCGCGCGCGGCCGGTTGGAGTCGATCACGCATCCGCTGATCGCCGCCCGCGCGGCCGAGCTGATCGACGCCGCCCCGGCGGAATCGGTGATCGTGCACGACGTCCCGCTACTGGTCGAGCGCGGGCTCGCCGGCGGCTACGACCTCGTCGTCGTCGTCGAGGCTCCGACGGAGCAGCGGGTGCGCCGGCTGACGGCATCGCGAGCGATGACCGAGGCGCAGGTGCGGGAGCGGATCGCTGCCCAGGGCAGCGACGCCGAGCGCAGGGCCGTCGCCGACGTCGTCATCCGCAACGATGCTGACCTCGCCGAGCTGGCCCGGACCGTCGACCGGCTGTGGCAGGATCGGATCGAGGCCACGAACCCCGCGGGTGGCGCTATTTGAACGGCCCGACGCCGGTCGGCTACAGTCGACCGGCACCGGCTGTGGCCGGTCGTGCGGACGTAGCGCAGTTGGTAGCGCATCACCTTGCCAAGGTGAGGGTCGCGGGTTCGAGTCCCGTCGTCCGCTCGGGCCTGTTTGAATCGGGCGGTGGAGTGGCCGAGAGGCGAGGCAACGGCCTGCAAAGCCGTCTACACGGGTTCGAATCCCGTCTCCACCTCGAAGCAATGTGCGGAAATACTCCGCACCCCGGAAATGCCTGCACGCCCTGGGGCCGTTAGCTCAGTCTGGCTAGAGCGCTTCCCTGACACGGAAGAGGCCAGAGGTTCAAGTCCTCTACGGCCCACCACGCTAACAAGCGGGTCCTGCCCGCGCTGCGACCTGCACTGCCGGCGTGGACCCGATACCGTGGGTACCCATCCGATCAGGTGATCAGCGCGAATGCCGTTAGTGAGGACGGTCCAGGTGCCCGAAGCGTCTGCCGGTGATTCCGTCCGCGGCGACGATGTGCTGATGAGCCGTGTCGGCGACCGCGACGGGGATGCGTTCGGACAGCTCTACGACCGGTACTCCCGTCCGTGCTTCGCGTTGGCACGGCGGATCCTGACCGACAGCGGGCTCGCCGAGGACGTCGTCCAGGAGGTTTTTCTCGCCGTCTGGCGGCGTCCCGAACGCTTCGACCCGACTCGCGGCAGCTTCGCGAGCTGGCTGCTCGCGGCTACCCACCACAAGGCGGTCGATGCCGTGCGACGCGAGGAGACCCGAAGGCGTCGTCGATCGTCGACGGCCGTCGACGACGAGAGACTGCTCGCCACACCGACGAACTCGCCGCCGGTCGAGGACCAGGTGTGGGCGACCCTGCGCGGCGAGCGGGTGCGGGCGGCGCTGGAACGCCTGCCACGCGCCCAACGGGACGCGCTGGCCCTTGCCTATTTCGGTGGCTATACCCAGCGGGAGGTCGCCGAGATGACCGAGACCCCGCTGGGCACGGTGAAGACCCGCATGTTCGCCGGGCTGCGCCGGCTGCGTGACCTGCTCGAGGTCGCCGCCAGCCCAACAGATGAGACAGGAGCAATAGGGTGATGGCCCGGCACGGAGAGGTGTCAGACCACGCCGCCTTCGAGACGCTCGCGGTCGGATGGGCCCTGGACGCCCTCAGCGACGGCGACGACACGCGGTTCCGCAACCATCTGTCGCACTGCCCGCACTGCCAGTCAATTGTCGATGAGTCGCACGCGACGCTGGCCGAGATGGCCTACGCCGCGCCCGACGCCGAACCGCCGGCCGGTGGCCGCCAGCGGCTGTTGGCGGCGCTCGCCGTCGGCGACCACTCCGGCGACCACTCGGGCGAAGCAGCCGAGTCCGAGGACACCGGGACCGTCCACAGCCTGTCCGAGCGCCGGGCGCGGCGCCGGGTGACCTGGCAGCCGCTCGTCGCCGCGGCGGCTGCGGTCGCGATCATCGCCGGCCTGGTGGGCTGGAACATCACGGTGCAGAACGGCCGTCGTGCCGCCCAGGCGCAGGCGACCCGCGCCGTCTTCGCGGCGAAGCTGCTCGCCAACCCCGACGTCCCGCATGTCGCCCTCACCGACAGCAAGGGCACGGCGGTCGCGACGGTCGTGCAGACCAGCGTCGGCTACGACATCGTGGCGGCGAGCATGCCTACCAACGACACCGCCAACTCGGTATACGTGCTCTGGGCCCTGAGCGACGGCAGGGCGCCGCGGGCGCTCGGGACGTTCGACGTCGTCCACTCCGGGCTCGACGTTCGCGTCGTACGCTCGACGACGACAGGCGCGGACTTCCAGCGGTACGCGATCAGCTATGAGACAGGCCGACGCGCTCCCTCTCGACCGCACCTGGTGACGGCGAGCGGGACGGTTGGAACCTGAGCGAACCGACGGCGAAACGCACGACAGCGCCACCGACATCGACGGCAACCGCCCGGCAGACACCCGCCGGGCGGTTGCGGCAGTTGCGTGCGTCCATCCGCCGCCGCCCGCTGCTGGGCCCGATCTATCGCATCGCTGTCGCGATCGTCGGCTCCGCGATCATCATCGGGGGGCTGCTGCTGGTCCCGCTGCCCGGGCCCGGCTGGCTGATCGTCTTCCTCGGGCTCGGCATACTCGCGACCGAGTTCCGCTGGGCGAGTCGACTGCTCGGCTGGTCGCGCTACCAGCTCGGCCGGTGGAGCGAGTGGACGAGGCGCCGGTCCCGCTGGGTGCAGACCGCGATGGGGCTCGGCGTCGCCTGCATCGTCGTCGGGATCTTCGCCGGCTACATCGCCTGGCGGGGCGCGCCCGGCTGGGTGCCTGGCTGGGTGCCCGGCGCAGGGGGCGGATCGCAATGACGGTATCGTGCGGAACACTCCGCACCGATGGCGCGGGCGATTAGCTCAGCGGTTAGAGCGCTCGCCTCACACGCGAGAGGCCACTGGTTCGATCCCAGTATCGCCCACCAGCTTGCAGCGCGCCGCCTCGTCGGCGTGAACAACCTCGCCGACTTCATGGCGCACGGTCTCGGCCTCGTCGGCGTCTACCTGCTGCTGCGCCTGCTCGACGGCCTGGTGATCACCGCCGGACCGCTCACAACCCGCTGGTTGTTGCCCTTCCTGGTTGTTGCCCTGGCCGGCTCCGCAATCCTCTTCTTCACGACGCCCATGCCGACGGACACGTCCGACTTCACGATTCGGTACGGCTCGACACCAACCATCGCCGGCTATTGGTCGATCTCGATCGTGTTCCCGGTGCTGTGCCTGGTTCAGCTCAGCCGCACCATCGCGGCCCACTGGCACAGCCCGAGCGTGGTGTTGCGCCGGGGCCTCAAGGTCGCTGGGCTCGGTGTGGCGCTGGGCTTTGTCTACGCCGCCGTGAAACTGTTCGAGCTGCTCGCGCTGGCCCGGAACGTCTCCAGGGCGGCTGCGGCAGCGCACTCGTATGACCGTGTGCTGCTCGGCGGGGGACTGCTGCTGATCGGTGCCGGCCTGGCCGCGCCGTGGTTCGCGGCCACGATCCGCCGCGGGGAGACGGAGCTTCGCGTACGGCGGTCACTGCACAGGCTTCGGCCGCTGTGGCGCGTGGTTCACCGGGCGGCCGGGACCGACGTCCTGGACAAGGGGCCGGCCGACCTGCTGCTGCTGCGCAGAGTCGTTGAGATCAGAGATGCTCAGGCGCTGTTGTGGTCCCACCTGCGCGAGGACGATGTCGGTGCGGTGCGCCAGCGACTGCAGAAGGGCCGCGTGCAGCCGACTGTCATCGAGTTGGAGGGACACGTGTTGGCGCTGGCCGTGCGGCGCGAACTGAGCGGGCCGTGCGAACTGCCCGGTGTCGGGGTCCGGGCCAAGGCGCTCGCGGAAGCCACGTCGGCGGGGCCGATCAACCTGACCCGGGAGGTCGATGACCTCGCTGCCCTCGCCCGAGTGGTGACGAAGGCCCTGCGCCTTGGCTAGCACCCCCGCAGGAGCGGCGACACATGCCCGTTCCCGGGCTCGCGGAACGGTGCGGCTGGCGTCCGCCGTATCTGATGGGCTGGGCCCGCTGGGATGCTTGGCGGCGCTGTGCGGCGCCGCCGCACTGCGGTCAGGTCTGCTCGCCGGCGTCGGCTGGGGGCTGCTGGCCATGTTCTTCGCCGGCATCCTGCCCTATCTGCTGACCTGGCGTATCCGTCACCCCGCCGCTGCTACTGCCCCGACGAAGCGCGTCCGCAGCCTCTACATGGCTCTCGCCGTGGTAACCGCGGCGGTCGGGATCGCTGTTCTACGGCTGCTAGGAGGACCACCCGGGGTGATCGAGGTGATCGCGGCCATCCTGGGCTGCCTCGCGGTCGTAGCCGTCACCAACGCGCGGTGGCGGTGGTCGAACCACCTGGCCGCGTGTGCCGCCGGGACGGCCATGCTGACCGTCCTGTTCGGGCCGCCAGGGTTGGTTTCGGCACTCGCCATCCCACCCGTGTGGTGGGCGCGGGCTGCCTTGGGCCGTCACACCACAGTCGAGCTGCTCGGTGGCGGGCTGGTTGGCGGGCTCGTCGCGGGTGGCTTGCTGGCATTGCTGACATAGCAGCAGGAACCTGGTCGTTTCAGCGTTGAGTTGCGTCCATAGACGTGGTTTGACGGCTCATCGCAGAAAAGGGTGTAGTCGGGGTCTGAAGCCGCCGGTCTCGAGGTGGGCGCGGGTGATGTGGTTGGCGAGGTTGCGGAAGCCGAGCGCGGTGCCGCGTAGGTGTTCGAGGCGGCCACCGGCACCCCGCTGTGGTCCAGCCCGGCCGGCCCGGCGGCTGTCACGACCTGACCGCGATCCGTGCCACTGCGCAACGTCAAGCCGGGCAAGCCGGGCAAGCCGGCCGAGCCGGGTCCGATCATCCCCACCGGTTAAGACCGCACCCGGTCATCTCCCGGCGGGTGCGCGCCGATCATGCTGCACGACCGGGCGGAAATACCGCCCTACCGGGGAGGCAGCGGGCGGTCAGCGGCCGCCTCGCCGGGCGCGAGCCGCTGCCAGTCCAAGTCGTCACGGCTGTCCGCGGCATACCGCACGATCACCGTGTACACGATCGTTGCCGACAGCGAAAACACCACCCACGTAATCTGCATCGACCGATCTCGGTGGCCGACCTGGCCGCGCGCGCACAGATGTCCTCGCGTACCTTCGCCCGCCGCTTCACCGACTCAACCGGGGCGACGCCGCACCGGTGGATCGTCGCGCAGCGGGTCCTGCTGAGCCAGCGGCTGCTCGAGCAGGATGGTTACGGCGTCGAGGAGATCGCCCGGCGCACCGGATTCGGCACGGCCGACCTGCTGCGGCACCACTTCACCGCGCAGCTCGGGATCGCGCCGCAGGCCTATCGGCGCAAGTTCCAGCACGCCGACCCGGCCTGACGCGGGTGGCAACCGGTGGCTCGGCACTGGTCAATGGTGTCTCACCGAGGTGTTCTTGGGTGGCTCGGGCGGCGGGACTCCGATGGCGGCGATCTCGCTGGCGAAGTCGGTGACGCTCATGCCGTCACCGGGTGCGGCGATGGGAGGCACGCTCGCGTCGTGGCTGGCGCAGTTGCGGGTCACCCGGCCGTCGTGGATCGGGAAGGCACCACCGAGGCCGGATTCGATGGTGTAGAGCTGACGGCCGGTGCTGTCCGTGCCGTCGTCGGTGAGGATGAGAACGTTCGGGCCGGGTGTCAGGGCGGGGTAGGTGCTTGGTGCCGCCGCCGCAATGATGTAGTCGCCGTCTGGCGTGGCGGTACCGGGGCGGCCGAACGGGGTCAGGTCGGTCAGGTGGTAGACCTCGCCCATAGCTCCGGCCGGACCGGTGTAGGGCGCGGGGGAGCTGACGTTGCCCTCGACGACAAGGTCGGTCGCCGGCATGATGCTCGCCAGTTCCGCGCGGCCGGGGAACACGCAGGGCACGTCGGGAGGCCCCGCCCGCACAATCGAGCGAGCCGAATTCGAGACACGGGCAGCTGACGCCGGATGGTGGTGCGTGGAGCCAGTGAGAATCGCGGCCGATGCACCAACCGCGACGACACCGCCGGCGGCGACCGCCGCCGCGATCCGGGTGTTCCGGTCCCGCTTACGGCGGCGGTTCAGCATCTCCAGTGGCGGCCGGGCGTGCCCGGTCGGCGCCGAGGGGATCGCGCTGTGCAGCCACTCGCGCAGGTTCGGTTGATCATTGTCCACCAGGACCGGCCTCCTCGATTAGTTCGCGGATTGACGGGATGGACCGCAAGGCCCGAAGGCCGCGGCTCGCGTGGGTCTTGACCGCTCCGAGGCTGATCCCGATCGCTTCGGCCGTGTCGGCCTCGCTCAGGTCGGCCAGGTACCGCAGTGCGATCACCGCGCGCTGCCGGGGTGGCAGCCGAAGGAGCACCGCAGCGACGTCTACCTGCACGTCGACACGGTCGGACTCGGCTGCGGCCGATTCGGTGGCCAGTTCGTCGACGTTGTCGGTCACCACCTCGGTCGCCCAGCGACGCCGGCGCCAGCCGAGGAAGGTGCGGACCATCACGCGGCGGGTGAACGCAAGCAGATGGGTGGGTTCGCCGGCCTTCCGCCGCCGCCGGTCCACCGCGATCACAGCGACCTGAGCAAGATCTTCGGCGGACGCCCACTCACCGGTGAGCGCAAACCCGAAGCGAACCAGCTCGGGCCACTTCTGCGTCACGAACTCCTCGAACGACGTGGGCGCCACCACCCGGCACGCGCGCACGTCCATGCTTATTAGACGCACTGACACGAAGCTGACGTTGACATGGTTTTGAACCTGTTCTCGACTGGAGCATGCGGCTGCGCACGCTGGCGCCTAGCGACCCTTGGTCGCTGAGGGGTTGACGGTTGAGCCGAGTTTTCACGCTGCCATGCGGGCTTGTTCGACGTAGCCGGCGACGTGGCGTTCGAGGGTCCGGAAGGCTTGGCGTACCGGAGGCGGGGCGGGTGGTCCATCGGCGAGCAGGGGGTGGAGCCGGTCGTGGACCTTGACGTAGAACACGGCGATCCGCAGCCCGTCGGGTGTCAGCAGGTAGCTGTTGGAGTGTTCCAGCCGGTCGATGATGCCTTTGAGTCGCAGTCGGCGCAGGTCGTAGCTCATCTGCGCTTGGCTGTAGTCGGTGCCGAGCATTGTGGCCACCCGGGCGCGCAGGCTCCGGTTGCTGAACCCGCCGACGGCGTGCCCCTCTCTGCCAACCTGGGTT
>QHCD01000010.1 GCA_003244255.1 Pseudonocardiales bacterium
ATGTTCGGTCCGGACGGCACCAGGGCCGCGACCGACCCGCAAGAGTTGGTGCAGACGCCGGTTTCCCGTAGCCGGTGGCTGCCGTCGTCGTCGATCTGCTCGAACCGGGTCTCGATCTCCGTACCCTGGTGCACCCCGACGACGCACCAGCAGACGTGGTCGTGGACGGGTGTTGTCTGGCCGGGCAGCCACACGAGGGAGACGATCGAGAAGCGGCTGTTCGGGTCGACGTAGAGCACGTGCTGGCAGTACCGGACCGGATCCGACGCGCAGTCGGGGTCGCACAGCAGCTCGCGCTCGCCAAGGACGTCGCTCAGGTGCAGGGCGGCGGCGTCGGCGCGTTCCTGGTCGCCCGCGAGCGAGTCGACGCTCGCCGTCATCTCATCGACGAGTTTGGCCATCCGGGCCGTCAGCATGGGATCGCATTGTGGCACACGTTGCGCCCGAATGCAGGGTCCAGACGGTGCGCGCTACCTGACGCTGACGCTGGCCCCGGCACCCTCGAGAGCGTCCTTGGCCTTCTCGGCGGCGTCCTTCGCGACCTTCTCCAGCACGGGCTTCGGAGCGCTCTCGACCAGATCCTTGGCCTCCTTCAGGCCGAGGCCGGAGACCAGCTCGCGAACGACCTTGATGACCTGGATCTTCTTCTCGCCAGCGGCCTCGAGGACGACGTCGAACTCGTCCTGCTCCTCGACGGCGGCCTCCGCGCCGGCGCCGGCGGTCGGAGCCGCGACGACGGCCGCCGGCGCGGCAGCCGTCACGTCGAAGGTCTCCTCGAACTTCTTCACGAACTCCGCGAGCTCGAGCAGCGACATGTCCTTGAACGCGTCGAGCAGCTCGTCGGTCGACATCTTTGCCATGGTGCGGTGTGTCCCTTCTCGGTGGATGCCTTCGGTGGATGCCTTCGGGCAGGTGTTGGTTAGCTCTCGACGGCGGCGTCGTCGCCCGGCTGCTGCTCCTTGCCCGCCTTGTCGGCCAGCGCGGCGGCCAGCCGGGCCAGCTGCGACAGCGGTGCCTGGAACAGTCCGGCGGCCTTGACCAGGTTGGCCATCATGGCGCCGGCCAGCTTGGCGAGCAGCACCTCGCGCGATTCCAGATCGGCGAAGCGATTGATGACCTCGGGGCTGATCGAGCTGCCGTCGAGGATGCCGCCCTTGATGACCAGGGTCGGATTGGCCTTCGCGAAGTCACGGAGACCCTTAGCGGCCGCGACGGGATCGCCGGACACGAACGCGATCGCGGTCGGTCCGGTGAGCAGGTCGTCGAGACCGTCGTAGCCCGCCGCGGCGGCGGCCCGCTGGGTCAGCGTGTTCTTCACGACGGCGTACGTCGTGCCGGCGCCGAGCGTCCGGCGCAACTCGGTGAGTTGCGCGGTCGAGAGCCCGCGGTACTCGGTGAGCACCGCCGCCGTCGACTCCCGGAACCGGTTGCTGAGTTCGGCTACCGCGGCGATCTTCTGATCTCTGGCCATCGGCCTGCGCTCCTCGTGCGATCCGGCTGGCATCTGCGACGCGGCACGAAGACCCGGAAACGACGAGAGGCCCGGCGCGGGGCGCACGGGGCTTGCTGGCGCCAAGCGGCGCCGGCGTACTCCGTCCATCCTGCGCGGGCGCCCGGCGAGCGGGACCTTCGCACCGGGAGATCCGGTGACCAGCGGTCTTCGGGTGAACTGAGACTCAAGGATAGCCGTGCGCTGGCCGCCCGCGCCAATCCGCCACCCGGGCCCCGCGAGCCGCCGCGGCGGAACACCACTAGCTCGCGGTTGCGGCGACCGGATCCGCACCGGCCACGTCGCGGGTGCGGTTGGGGTCGACGGGAATGCCGGGGCCCATCGTGGTGGCGAAGGTGATCTTCTTCAGGAAGCGGCCCTTCGCCGAGGACGGCTTCGCGCGCAGGATCTCCTCCAGTGCGGCGGCGTAGTTCTCCGCCAGCGAGCGGGCGTCGAAGCTGGCCCTGCCGATGACCAGGTGCAGGTTCGCCTGCTTGTCGATCCGGAAGTTGATCTTGCCGCCCTTGATGTCGGCGACGGCCTTCGCGACGTCCTGGGTCACCGTGCCGGTGCGCGGGTTCGGCATCAGGCCACGGGGCCCGAGGATGCGCGCCACCCGGCCGACCTTCGCCATCTGATCCGGCGTCGCAATCGCGGCGTCGAAGTCGAGGAACCCGCCCTGGATCCGCGCCACCAGATCGTCGGAGCCGACGACGTCCGCGCCGGCATCTTCGGCCTCGGTCGCCTTGTCGCCCGCGGCGAAGACGACGACGCGAGCGGTCTTGCCGGTGCCGTGCGGCAGGTTGACGGTGCCGCGCACCATCTGGTCGGCCTTGCGGGGGTCGACACCGAGCCGCATCGCGACCTCGACGGTCGCGTCGTACTTCGTCGTCGACGTCCCCTTGGCGAGCGCCGCCGCCTCCAGCGGGGAGTACATGCGGCCGGGGTCGATCTGCTCGGCGGCCTTGCGGTAGGCCTTGCTGCGCTTCACGGTGCTCTCCTCATCACTGCGCCTGCGATACGGCGGTTGTGGTCGATCGGGTGGCGGCCGGTGCGGGCCGCCGCGCCCTCCCACTGCCGGGCGGTTACCCGGCGGGTGTGGTGCTACCTCTTGATGGTGATGCCCATGGAGCGCGCCGTTCCGGCGATGATCTTCTCCGCTGCGTCGACGTCGTTGGCGTTGAGGTCTTCCATCTTGGTCTGCGCGATCTCCCGCACCTGGTCGCGGGTGACCTGCGCGACCTTGGTCTTGTGCGGCTCGCCGCTGCCCTTCTCCACGCCCGCAGCCTTGAGCAGCAACTTCGCGGCGGGCGGCGTCTTGGTGACGAAGGTGAAGGACCGGTCCTCGTACACCGAGATCTCGACCGGGATCACGTTGCCGCGCTGGGCCTCGGTGGCGGCGTTGTACTGCTTGCAGAAGTCCATGATGTTGACGCCGTGCTGGCCGAGCGCTGGGCCGACCGGCGGTGCTGGATTGGCCGCCCCGGCCTGGATCTGCAACTTGATGATGGCGGCGAGTCGTTTCCTCGGCGGCATGGTGTGACTTCCTCAGATCTTCGAGACTTGGCTGAAGGCCAACTCGACCGGCGTCTCGCGGCCGAAAATGGAGACCAGGACCTTGAGCTTCTGGTGCTCGGCCATGATCTCGCTGACCGTGGCCTGCAGGGTGGCGAACGGTCCGTCCATGACGGTAACCGATTCGCCGATGACGTAGTCGACGACGACGGCGGGCGCCTTGGCCCCACGCCGCTGCGGCTCTGACGCCGGCGCGAGGATGCGCACCACCTCATCGAGGGACAGCGGCGACGGGCGCGACGTCGCGCCGACGAAGCCGGTGACGCCGGGGGTGTTGCGCACGGCCCCCCAGGACTCGTCGTTCAGGTCCATCCGGACCAGGATGTAGCCGGGGAAGACCTTGCGCTGTACCTGGACCCGCTTGCCGTTCTTGACCTCGGTGACTTCCTCGGTGGGCACCTCGATCTGGAAGATGAAGTCCTCCATGGCCAGGGACTGGGTGCGGTTCTCCAGGTTCACCTTCACCTTGTTCTCATACCCGGCGTAGGAGTGGATGACGTACCACGCACCCGGTGCGGCGGCGAGCTCCCGCTGCAGCTGCGCAGTGGGGTCGAGTTCCTCCTCCTCGGCCTCGGCCACCGGCGCGTCGTCGGCGTCGGCCGCCGGGCCGGTGGCAGCGTCGGCTGCAGCGTCGGCAGGCTGGTCGACGGCGTCGTCGACAGGCCTCTCGTCGAGCTCGGACACGGAGTTGCTCGCTTCCTCGTCGTTCTCTCGGTTAATGCTGTACCCGCTGCTCGCGATCCCGCACTCGGGATGGCGTGCCGCCACACGGCGCTACCGGGCTACCGGCTGCCCCAGGCGGCGACGGCGGTTACCCGAATGCCCAGAGCACCAGCTTGGCGAATCCCAGATCCAGCCCGGCCACGGCGGCGATGATCACCGACACGAAGACCAGCACGACCGCCGTGTAGGTGATCAGCTCCTTGCGGGTCGGCCAGATGACCTTCGTGAGTTCGGCGATCACCTCACGCAAGAACCGGGCCAGCCGGCGGACGCCACCTCCTCCGGGGACCGAGCGCGCGGCTTCGGCAGCGTCAGAGCGGGTCTGCGTCACGAGCTCCTCGCTGTCCTCTCTCGTCGTCGCACCGGCTGCCGTCAGTAGCGATCAGCGGAATCAATCTCCGCTTCCGGGTGCAGGGGCGACAGGACTTGAACCTGCAACAACCGGTTTTGGAGACCGGGACTCTACCAATTGAGCTACGCCCCTCCGGCGGGCCGCGGTGGCGCGCCACTGTTGACAACGACACCGACCGCGGTGTCGACACCCCAGCAAAGGCAGTGTACGCATCAGCGACCGGACGCTCCAATCGCGCGCGATCGACCGCGGCGGCCCCGGGTTGCACCGCGCTGCTCCGGCTCGTCTGCGACGATACGGCCATGACGACGACCGCCGCCGCGTCTCCCGCTGGTACCGCTTCCTCCGTGCGCCGCGTATCGGCGCGGGTCGGGCGCATCGCCGAGTCGGCGACCCTCGCCGTCGACGCCAAGGCCAAGGCGATGGCGGCCGCTGGCCGGGCGGTGATCGGGTTCGGCGCCGGCGAGCCGGACTTCCCGACGCCGCAACACATCGTCGAAGCCGCGATCGAGGCCGCTCGCAATCCCAGGTTCCACCACTACACGCCCACCGCGGGACTGCCGGAGCTGCGCGCAGGGGTAGCGGAGAAGACCCGGCGCGACTCCGGGCTGCAGGTGCCGCCAGCACAGGTGATGATCACCAACGGCGGCAAGCAGGCCGTCTACCAGGCCTGCGCCGCGGTGCTCGATCCTGGCGACGAGGTGCTGTTGCCGGCGCCGTACTGGACGACCTATCCCGAGTGCATCCGGCTGGCGGATGGGACGCCGGTCGAGATCGGCACCGACGAGCGCACCGGATATCTCGCCAGCGTCGAGGCGCTGGACGCGGCCCGCACGGCGCGGACCAAGGCGCTGCTGTTCTGCTCGCCGTCGAACCCGAGCGGCGCGGTGTACCCGCCGGCGCAGGTCGAGGCGATCGGTCGCTGGGCGGTCGAGCACGGCATCTGGGTGATCACCGACGAGATCTACGAGCACCTGGTGTACGGCAACGCGCGTCATGTGTCGATGCCCGTCGTCGTTCCCGAGCTCGCCGACACCTGCCTGGTGCTCAACGGTGTCGCGAAGACCTACGCCATGACCGGCTGGCGGGTCGGCTGGATGATCGGTCCGGCCGACATCGTCAGCGCGGCGATCAACATGCAGTCGCACGTCACGTCGAACGTGAACAACGTGGCGCAGATGGCCGCGCTCGCAGCCGTCCGCGGCGATCTGTCGGCGGTAGCCGAGATGCGGATCGCGTTCGACCGGCGGCGGAAGATCGCGGTGGCGATGTTGCGTGAGATCGACGGCGTGAGCTGCCCCGAGCCGGAGGGCTCCTTCTACGTCTATCCGTCCGTGCAGGGCCTGCTCGGCCGGGCCGTGCGTGGCCGGACGCCGACGAGCTCGGTCGAGCTGGCCGAGCTCATCCTGGACGAGGTCGGGGTCGCGCTCGTGCCGGGCGAGGCCTTCGGCACCCCCGGATACCTCCGGCTCTCCTACGCGGTGGGTGAGGACAACCTCATCGAGGGCATCACCAGGCTGCAGGGCCTGCTGCGCTGACGAGCACCTCCGTCCGGCAACCGGCTCAGGACACGGCGCCGCCCGCGTGCAGGATCGCCACCGCCGCGGGCAGTCCGGACAGCGCGCGCACGAGGTCGCCGGGCCGGGCGATCCGCCAGGCCTCGGCCCGTACGTAGCCGCGCACCGCGGCGTCCCACTTCGACGACCCGGCGGCGCCGCGCGCCGCGCCGAGCATCGCGGCACCCTTGCCGTAGACGGTGGCGAAGTACGCCGCCACGTTGGTACCCCACTGCTGCATGGACCGCCCGACGGGCAGCGGATCGTCCTGGTAGCCGGTGCCCAGCGTGCCGTCGACGAGCTGCTGGGCGTACTGAGCGAACGCCTCGTCCAGCCACGGGTCGCGTGCCTGCGAATCGCCGACCATGCCGTAGAACCATTGGTGTGCCGTCTCGTGCGTCAGTACCGCCTCACCGATGCCGGCGAGCAGCACCGCGCCCGGATACTCGATCCCGCCGCCCCGCTCCGGCAGGCTGATCAGGTCGATGCTGGGGAACGGGAACGGCCCGAACCGGGCCGACAGCAGGCCGATCGCGCGATCCTCGGTCGTGAGCATCGAGCCCAGCTCGGCCGGGTCGTATGACGCCGCCGTCACCGACGTCGAGCCGACGATCCTGGTCCGGGAGGTGAGCTTCCCGACCGCGACGGCGACGTCGCGCGCGGTCGGCGCAGCGGCGTGCCAGGTGCGGCGGCCGCCTGCGGCGCGGGCCGCCCGGAAGTGGCCGGTGCCGAACACGGCAGCTGCGGCCGGTGCGACGACGGTGACGTCGATGTCGGCGGCCTCACTGGTGGCGGTCTCGCCGATGATCTGGCCGAGCGGTTCGACATGCCACCCGTATCCCCGCTCCCACGCGAGCAGCGGCTGTCCGCTGCCCCACCAGCTGATGCCGTTCGCGTTCCCGAAGCGGTCGAACCCGCCATTGCCGAGGTGCAGCGTGAACCGGACGTCGGCCGTCACCGATGCGCCGGCCGCAACCGGCGGCACCAACGGCAGGACGAGCAGCCCGCCGGGGCTGGCGGCGGCGGCACCGGCGCGCCGCAACCGGCTGGCCTGCCCGTGCCCGCCAATCGACACGCGTCCGATGCTGATGCCGTTGCCCGCGGCGTAGGAGCTCGGCGTGTTTGCGGTGAGCCGGAAGACGAGCTCACCGATCGCCCGGTCCGGGTGGAAGAGGACATGCTCGGTGCCATCAACCGTGCGCAGGTCGTCGGAGACGTCGAAGCGCAGCATGATGCGCGGCCGGTTCGGGTCCGGCGCGGGGTAGGCGCCCGGATGGCCCGGCAACGACGGCGTCGCGGCCGGCGGGAGCCCGCCGTCGAGGACCTTCGGCGAGGCGCTGTGCTGCGGGCCGCCGACGGTGCAGGCGCTGGCGCACATCGCCGCGGCGGCGAGTGCGGATGCGGCGCGGCGGCGCACCGCGATCACGTCAGCCGGACGACCGCGCGCGCCTGTGCCAGCACCTTCTCCCCCGCGCTGGTTGCTGTCAGCGTGACGACGACGGTGCCGTCGTCACGCTTGCCGGTGACCTCACCGGTCACCACGAGGACGGCGCCGCCCGGATCGGGAACGACGACGGGCCGGGTAAAGCGGACGCCGTACTCGACGACGGTGCCGGGATCACCGGTCCAGTCGGTAACGACCCGCGCCGCGCCAGCCATGGTCAGCATCCCGTGCGCGATGACGTCCGGCAGCCCGACCTCGCGGGCGAATCGTTCGTTCCAGTGGATCGGGTTGAAGTCCCCGGACGCGCCCGCGTAGCGGACCAGGTCGTCGCGGTGCAGCGGTAGCGCGAGTTCGGGCAGCCGGTCCCCGATCTCGACGTCGGCGTGTCGGGGCGCGCTCACGAGCCGGCGATCGCGCGCGCGACCAAGGTGGAGTACGCCGTGACGACGTGCTCGCCGTCGACCGTGCTGACATCGCAGCGCGTCGTCAGCAGATCGTTGCCGGCGACCTGACGGGCCGTCTCGATGCTGGTGACGCCGACGAGGACATCGCCGGCGTGCACCGGCCGGCTCGCGACGAAGCGCTGCTCGCCGTGCACGACCCTCGAGTAGTCGAGGCCGACCTCGGGATCCTGGATCGCGACGCGTCCGGCCGCGAAGGTCAGCACGGCCGGGAAGGTCGGCGGGGCGATCACGTCGGGATGGCCGAGCCGGCGGGCGGCCGCGGGGTCACGGCAGGCTGGGCTGTGGTCGCCGATCGCGGTCGCGAACTCGCGGATCTTCTCCCGGCCGACCTCGTACGGCGCGCTGGGCGGGTAGGTCCGTCCGGCGCAGCTCGGGTCGAAGGCCATCGGCTCTCGGGCAGCCGGCTAGGAGGGCGCTGAACAATGTCGCTCGTCGCGAGCGGCGGGTCGGGCGGCGGTCCGGCAAGGCGGACGAGGAGGCCATAGCATCGCTATGGACGACGAGGACAACGCCGCCGGTCGCCGATCCGGGCGCCGCGCAGCAGAGCAGTGCATTGTTCAGCGCCCTCCTAGCGGGTCTCGCGGTGCGCCTGGTGCCGTCGGCAGCGCGGGCAGTACTTCTTCAACTCCACCCGGTCGGGGTCGTTGCGACGGTTCTTGCGGGTGATGTAGTTGCGGTTCTTGCACTCCTGACACGCCAGGGTGATCTTGGGGCGGACATCGGTGGCTGCCACGGTAGTGCCTTTCGCCAGTCGGGATTACGCCACCCGAGGGTAACGGATGGGCGCAACCGAGGGTCGGTAGCGGAGGCCGGATTTGAACCGGCGACACAGCGATTATGAGCCGCTTGCTCTGCCAGACTGAGCTACTCCGCTGCGGGTCGACACGCTCGGCGTGCCGGCGGGATGAGCCCTCTTAGGGAATCGAACCCTAGACCTTCTCCTTACCATGGAGACGCTCTGCCGACTGAGCTAAGAGGGCGGCGGGAGCCAAGACTACACGGTCCGCGGACCCCGTTTCGGTGTCGGCGTCGGGGCCGCTCAGCGGCTCACGTGGGCGCCCGACGGGCGGTGCGGCATGCTCGCTTCGCCGTCCCCCTGCATCCATCGGTTCAGCTGCTCTGCTGGCAGGCCACGGCTGACCAGGTAGCCCTGAATCACGTCGCAGCCCATCGTCGTCAGCAGGTCGCGCGTGGTCTGGTCCTCCACGCCCTCGGCGACGATGGACAACCCGAGGCTGTGTCCGAGTTCGACGATCGCCCGCACCATCGCCGGGCCGCCGAGGTCACTGGCCATGCCGAGCACCAGCGTCTTGTCGATCTTGACCTCGTCGATCGGCAGCCTGCGCAGGTAGCCGAGCGAGGAGTAGCCGGTGCCGAAGTCGTCGACGGAGAGGCGGACCCCGAGCCGGCGCAGCCGGTGCAGGTTCGGCAGCGCCCGCTCCGGCTCGGAGATGACGTTGCGCTCGGTCAGCTCGAAGGTGAGCATGCCCGGCGGCACGTCGGCGTTGCCGAGCAGCTCGGCGACGTCGTCGATGAATGCCTCATCCAGCAGGCTGCGCGCGGAGAGGTTGACCGAGACGCCGATCCGGCGGCCCTGGTCGAGCCAGTGCCGGCACGGCTGCAGGGCGCGGGCGAGCACGTACCGGGTCAGCCCGCCGATCAGGCCACTGCGCTCGGCGGCGGAGACGAATCGTTCCGGCGAGATCGGTCCGTGCCGCGGGTCGTTCCACCGCGCAAGCGCTTCCACGCCGATCATCTGGTTGGTGCGTAGGGAGATCATCGGCTGGAAGACGACGCCCACCTGGTCCTGCTCCAGGGCCTCGCGCAACGCGACCACCAGCCGCAACCGGCTGTTGCGGCGGGCGTCGAGAGCCGGGCTGTACGTCGTCGGCGATGCGCCCATCCGTCGGGCGTGGTAGAGCGCGACCTCGGCGCTTCGGAGCAGCTCGTCGACGTTTCCCCCTGCCCGGCCACCGCGTGCGATGCCGACGGTGAGCGGCAGGTCGAGCCGCATGCCGTTCAGCACGTCGCACGGCCGGTCGACCTCGGCCTGGATCGCGGCGACCTGTTCGGCGGCGATCCGGTCGCCTGCGGCGGCCATCGTGACGGCGATGGAGTCGTGGCCGATCCGCGCGACCGGCGCGTCGCTGGGCGTGGCGGCACGCAGCCGGTCGGCCAGCACCCGCAGCAGGTCATCGACGGCGTCGTAGCCCAGGGAGTCGTTGAGCTCGTCGTAGGTGTCGACGCTGAAGACGGCGATCGCCGTGCTCTGCGGCGCCACTCCCGCGGTGCGCTGCCACTTGTACACGGCGGTCGCGTAGTGGTTCGCGGACACCAGTCCGGTCAGCCGGTCGACCTCGCACTCCTCGCGCAGGCCCTGCAGCGTCGCCGCCGTTACCAGCGCGTGGCCGAGGTGCTCGGCCACCGCCTCGACCCGGGGCAGGTCACGGCGGCGCAGCCGGCGGTCGCTCGATACTTCAAGCACGCCGATCACGTCGCCGCCGTCGTCGCGCACGGGCACCGTTGCGAGCCGGTCGACGCCCCGGCGGCACAGGGCGGCGCTGATCGGCGCCGGCAGGCCGCGCTGCCCGCGCACGTACAGCCGCGCGTTCCCGCTCAGCGCCGGGGCGAAGAGGGCGTCGGTGATCGGCCGGCCGTCGTCCACGGCGCTGCCGGAGGCGCCAGCGTGAACGACAGCGGCCGGCCGATCACCGTGCTCCATCAGATACAGCCACACTTCCCGGGCGCGCAGCAGGCCCCGGGCGCCACCGAGCAGTGCGGCCGGCATGACGTCGGAGGAAGCGGAGGCGGTATCGACGGCGAGCACCCGGTCGGCGACGGCGGCCATCGCCTGGCAGTCCTGGGCGTGCCGGGCGCTGCGTGCATAGCCGGTGAGGGCGATGCCGACGGCGATCAGCGCCACGACGATCAGGGCCACCTCGACGGAAGTTCCGGTCCACCCGCGGTTCGCCGACATCGTCACGACGGCGACGATGATGGCCGCCACGGCCGCCACGGCTCCCAGCCCACCCGCGCCCAGGGTCGTTGCCCGCTGGAGCCCTCTGTCGGTGTGAGCGCCACGACGCGGCGTTGTGGCCTGGTCAAGCCGATGCGGCTGATCCTGGGGTCCGAGGTAGCGACTGGCCAGCGCGGATACCTGGGCGCCGCCACGCGCGGACTGGTCGTCGGCCCGGTCGTGGGCCCGGTCGTAGGCCCGGTCGTGGCCCCGGTCGTGGCCCCGGTCGTGGGCCCGGTCGTGGGCCCGGTCGAGGGCCCAGTGGTGGACACGGCCGGACGCGGCCGCGGTCCATACCGCCGGCCACCGATGTCCGCTGCCCATGTCACGTCTCCGTCACTGCGCGCGATGACTCCGCTACATACTTCCTACGCACTCACGTACGAACTGTGACGCAGAGTGGTTTGCGATTCCAGCGGTTCGGTGCGTGTCGGCCGGCCCGGCCACTGGGCGAGCGCGTCATCGATGACCGGTAACGCCTTATATCGCATGGTTTACCCGCAGAGGTTCGGCGCCGAAGGTTCGCCCCGTTGGCACGAACAAGGGATGGCCGACGGGCGAGGAGGGAACGTAGCGTTCTAGCCAGATCACCCGAAGGGTTTAGCTGCGGAGCAAGCCGGAGGCACCCGATGGACATGCACGAGTCGAGCCCAGACCCGACGGTCGGGTTGGACGCTGGACCCGCCGACACCACCGGCACGCACGACCTGGTGGACACCGGGTACGCCCCGGGCGACTCCGAGGCGTCCTACGAGGGTCCGGCCGTGGATGCCCACGTCGACGGGCAGACCGGCGGCGGCACTGGCGCCGGCGGGGACGCCGGCACCGGCGGCTCCCTGACCCTGACCATCAACGGGCAGACCGTCACCGGCCAGGAGACCGTCGATGCCAACCAGGACGGCACCCCGGACACCGCGGTGTTCTCCGACAACCAGGGTGATGCGGTCTACGCCACCGACACCGACGGCGACGGCCGCGCCGACCACATCGTCGTCGCCGACGCCCA
>QHCD01000011.1:0-33583 GCA_003244255.1 Pseudonocardiales bacterium
CGCTTGTGGTAGCCGGTCTTGCTCTTGAACTTGTGGATGCGGATCTTCGGCCCGCGGGCGTGGCCGACGACCTCGGCCGTCACCGATGCCTTCGCGAGGGTCGCGGCGTCTGCGGTGACCGTGTCACCGTCCACGAGCAGGATGGCCGCCAAGGACACCTCGGCACCCGGTTCGTCGTCCAGGTTGCCGATCTCCAGCTCGTCCCCGACGGCGACGCGGTACTGCCGCCCGCCGGTCTTGACGATCGCGTACACCGCGAACCACTCCTGCCGGTCATCTCGTCGTTCGGGTCGCCCTCGGATCAGCTGGCGTCAGCCGACCGCCGCAGGCGCACAACGAAACAGCGCGCATTGCGCGCCGTGCCCCTGAGGATACGGACCGCGTCGACGGGCGGTCAAACCGCCCCGGATGTGTCGGCAGGGCCCGGCAATGGCGCTCATCCCTCGGAGCCCGACGGCGGGCCGGCCGGACGCGAAGCCGCCCGGCGCCGGTGCCGCGGCCGCTGTGACGGTGGTTGGGTCGGTGCTGCTGAAGACCCGGATGCGGTGTCCTGCGGATCCGCCGTCGCTGCGGCGGACGCTCCCACGGCGACCAGTTCCGGGCGGGGGACCTGCTCTGCCGTCGGCGGGTCGGTGACCGCCGTAATGGCCGAGGCAACGTGCTCGAAACCGTCGACCCGCTCTTGTCGTCGCGACCCAGAGCCGCCGTTGGCACGCTTTGCGCGTCTCCTGCCCTCACCGCCCGTGCCGCCGTGCTGAGGCAAGGTGTCGACCGGCTCGCTGCGCACTATCACGCCACGGCCGTTGCACGTCTCGCACGGCTCCGAGAACGCCTCGAGCAGGCCCTGGCCGACCCGCTTGCGGGTCAGCTGCACCAGCCCCAGCGAGGTCACCTCGGCGACCTGGTGGCGGGTGCGATCGCGGCCGAGGCACTCGGTGAGCCGGCGTAGCACCAGGTCACGGTTGTCCTGGAGCACCATGTCGATGAAATCCACGACGACCATGCCGCCGACGTCGCGCAGCCGCAGCTGGCGGACGATCTCCTCGGCCGCCTCCAGGTTGTTGCGGGTGACCGTCTCCTCGAGGTTGCCGCCGCTGCCACCCAGGCCAGCCTTGCCAGCCTTGCCAGCCTTGCCGACCCTGCCGATGAACTTGCCGGTGTTGACGTCGATGACGGTCATCGCCTCGGTGCGGTCGATCACCAGCGTGCCGCCCGACGGAAGCCACACCTTGCGATCGAGCGCCTTGGTCAGCTGCTCGTCGATCCGACGGTCGGCGAAGACGTCGCTCTCCGCCGTGTGGTGGTGCACCCGCGCCCCCAGTTCCGGAGCGACGTGCTGCACGTACTGCTCGATCATCTCCCAGGCGTCGTCGCCGGAGACGATCATCGACGCGAAGTCCTCGTTGAACAGGTCGCGGACGACCCGGATCGCGAGGTCGGGCTCCTCGTGCAGCAGCACCGGGGCCTTCGCCCTGTCCTTCTCCACCCGGTTGGAGATCACTTCCCACTGCGCCTTCAGCCGGGCGACGTCGCGGGTCAGTTCCTCCTCGCTCGCGCCTTCGGCTGCCGTCCGGATGATCACGCCGGCGTCCTCGGGCACGATGTCGCGCAGGATCGCCTTCAGCCGCGAGCGCTCGGTGTCGGGCAGCTTGCGGCTGATGCCAGTGGCGCCCGCACCAGGCACGTAGACGAGGAACCGGCCGGGCAGGCTGATCTGGCTGGTCAGCCGCGCGCCCTTGTGGCCCATGGGGTCCTTGGTGACCTGCACGAGGACGGCGTCGCCGGACTTCATCGCCTGCTCGATCGAGCGGCTGTGCCCGACGAGACCAGCAAGGCTCCAGTCCACCTCGCCGGCGTAGAGGACGGCGTTACGGCCCTTGCCGATGTCGATGAACGCCGCCTCCATGCTGGGCAGCACGTTCTGCACCCGGCCGAGGTAGACGTTTCCGGCGTACGACGACGAACTCGCGCGGGTCACGTAGTGCTCGACCAGGATGTCGTCCTCGAGGACCCCGATCTGGGTCCGGTCGCCGCGCTGGCGCACGACCATGACCCGATCCACCGACTCACGTCGGGCCAGGAACTCCGACTCGGACAGGATCGGCGGACGGCGGCGACCCTGGTCACGGCCGTCCCGGCGTCGTTGCCGCTTGGCTTCGAGCCGGGTCGACCCGGAGATCGACCTGACTTCGTCGTCTCGCTTGTCGTCTCTCTTGTCATCGCGTCGGTCCGGCCGCCGATTCACCTCGGCCGCCTCGCCGTCTTCGCCGCGGCGACGATGGCGCCGGCGACGTCGGCTGGTTCCCGCGCCAGCGTCCGAGTCGTCGTCACCGCTGTCGGCGGCACTGTCGGCGGCGTCGGCGGCGTCGGCGGTATCGGACCTCGCGCCGGCTGTTGCCTCGGGTCGGTCTGGCGCCCCGGCATCGCTCGAGTCGGCGGCCGTGGCGTCGTGGTCGTCGGTGCCGGCGGAGTCGGTCTCGCTGGTCCGGCCGCGGCCGCGACCACCGCGCCGTCCCCGGCGCCGGCGCCGGGTAGACCCGCTCTCGCCATCGGGTGCTTCGCCGGTGCCGTCGGTGGCGGCGGTGCCGGTGCCGTCGGCGGCGGGAATGGCTGCGGTGGTGCCGGTGCCGCCGGTGTCGGCGGGTTCGTCGGCTGGCGCCGTGCTCGTTGCCCCGCGCGGCGGCGGCGGCGCGGCGAACAGCGGCACGGCCGGCCGCTTGGCGGGCTCGTCCGGTGCGCCGGTGACCTGCGCTGGGTCGGCAACCGCCGCCGTGTCCGCCGCCTCGGCGGGCGCCGCCCTCGTGGCGGACTTGGCCGTCTTCGTGGCGGACTTGGGCGCCTTCGTGGCGGACTTGGTCGCCTTGGTCGCCCGGCGGCCGGTCGCCGGGGCGGATTCGACCCGTTGGTCAGCGTCGCCGTCGGCGGGCGAGGACGTCGCCGCAACCTTGGCGATCTTCCTCGCCTTCGCGGCCTTCGTCGCCGCCGCAACCTGGATGACCTCGGTAGCTTCGGCGCCCGCGGTGCTCTGGGTGCTCTTGGTGCTCCTGCGGGCGGTGGTGGCCGTAGCGGGAGTGCCCGGCTCACCCGCCGGCGCAGCCTTGGTCGCCTTCGCTGCCTTGGGCGCCTTCGCCGCCTTGGCTGCCTTGGTCGCCTTCGCTGCCTTGGGCGCCTTCGCTGCCTTGGTCGCCGGAGGCGACGTGGTCGCCTTGGTCGCCTTGGTCGCCGGAGGCGACGTGGTCGCCTTGGTCGCCTTGGTCGCCGGAGGCGACGTGGTCGCCTTCGTCGCCTTGGCTGGACGAGCCGGCGGTTCCCCACTGGACTTGCCGGTGGACTCGCCCGTTGACGATGGTGCTACGAACGCGACCGATGGTGCTGACGGGGCGTTCCTACTGGTGGAGCCCGAGTCTTCGGGCCCGTCGGGTGACATGCGGTGGATCTCCGTTCGGCCTGCTCGCGGCGGCCGTGGCCTTCTCGGCTACAACCGGCTGGCGGGGCCAGCCGCGATCAAGGCGGTCATCACACCCGCTCACGCGGACGTGCAAGCTTGTCGGTACCCGCGGGGCGCGCCGAACGACGCGTCCGCAGGTGCGGATCCGACGGACGGCTCCGAACGCCGCTTCAGTCCTCCGCGCTGGGCGACCGTGCGGGGTGCACGGCGGCGCGGTCGGGCGCGAGCGGGTCGGCGAGCCGGTCGTCACGTTCGAGAAGTCCCTGCGCCAACCGGGTGGCCCGGGCGGGCCCCGTCGGCCGCAGGCCGAATCGCGTCAGCCCGGCGAGCACGTCGTCGGGTCGTGCGGCCGGTGTCGTGAGCCGTACGACCAACTCGATTATCGCACAGACGATGCCGCCTGCGGGCCGGGCGCCGCCGGTGGCGCCCGGTTCGCCAGCGGCATCCGGCCTCGGGCCGCCGGTGATCGTCGCCGTTACCACCGCCGCCCGCACGTCGACGTCACGCTGGCCGCCCTTGGTCCGGCGGGCCACGACGACGGAGTCGGCGGCCAGGAATCCGGCCAGCGCACGCCGGGCGGCGACGACGTCCACACCGGGCAGCTCGATCCGCCACGCGCTGGCGTCCAACCGGTCGCTGAGGCTGCCCCCGGCAGCATTCACACATTCGAGGACGTCGAGTCCGGGCGGCAGCGCCGCATCGAGCGCACGCCGCAGGACCTCGACGTCGACCTCCCGGGTGAGCCCGATTTCGACGTACTCGGCCTCGCTCCGCGCGCCGGTAGTGGCCGCGCTGGCATAGGACACCTTCGGATGCGGGGTGAACCCGGCCGAGTGAGCGATCGGGACGTCGGCCAGTCGCAGCGCCCGCTCGAGTGCACGCGCGAAGTCGCGGTGGCTCGCGAACCGCATCCGGCCACGCTTGGCGTAACGGATCCGCACCCGCGAAACGACCGGTTCGACTACGGCGTCGGGCTGCCGCCTCGGTGGTGGAGTCATCGTGGCGAGAACGAGAGCACCATCAGCTCGACGGCAGCACCGAACACCGGCGCGACGGTCCGGACGAACATGTTGCCCAGGTAGCTCGGCCTCACGCGCCGCAGCATAATCGCGCCGCCCCGCCACGCCGAGATCCGGGTTTGCCACCGCCGTAACGCTGGCGACCGGTGGTGAATCCGGATCTCGGCAAAGCCAGGCCCGATCAGCCCTGCTTGACAGCGAGCGGGAGCAGGGTGCGGCCGGTCGGCCCGATCTGGATCTCGGTGTCCATCGACGGGCAGACGCCGCAGTCGAAGCACGGCGTCCAGCGGCAGTCGTCCAACTCGATTCCGGCCAGCGCCTCCTGCCAGTCGGCCCAGAGCCACTCCTTTGCCAGGCCGGCGTCGAGATGGTCCCACGGCAGCGTCTCGTCCTCGGACCGCTCGCGAGTCGTGTACCAGTCGAGATCGACGCCGTAGGCTGGAAGTACCGCTGCACAAGCGTTCTCCCAGCGTTCGTAGGAGAAGTGCTCGCGCCATCCGTCGAATCGGCCGCCGTCGTCCCACACCCGGCGGATGACGTCGCCTACCCGTCGATCACCCCGGGAGAGCAGCCCCTCCACAATGGACGGTCGGCCGTCGTGATAGCGGTACCCGATGTTGCGGCCCAGCCGTCGGTCGGTATTGATCGCATCGCGCACCAGCAACAGCCGGCGATCGACGGTCTGGTAGTCGCACTGCGCGGCCCACTGGAACGGGGTATGCGGCTTGGGCACGAAGCCGCCGATCGACACGGTGCAGCGGATGTCCTTCTGCCCGGTCGATTCCCGGCCGGCCCGGATCACCGCGTACGCGAGGTCGGCGATCTCCAGAACGTCGTCGTCGGTCTCGGTCGGTAGGCCGCACATGAAGTACAGCTTCACCTGGCGCCAGCCGTGCTCATACGCCGTCGACACCGTGCGGATCAGGTCGTCCCTGCTCACGGTCTTGTTGATGACGCGGCGCATCCGCTCGCTGCCGCCTTCGGGCGCGAACGTCAGCCCGGACCGGCGGCCGCCGCGGGTCAGCTCGTCGGCCAGCGTGACGTTGAACGCGTCGACCCGCGTCGACGGCAGGGAGAGTCCGGTGCTGGTGCCCTCGTAGCGATCGGCGAGCCCTTTGGCGATCTGGTGAATCTCCGAGTGGTCGGCCGATGACAGCGACAGCAGCCCGACCTCCTCGTACCCGGTGGCCCGCAGGCCGCGCTCGACCATGTCGCCGATGCCGGTGATCGACCGTTCGCGCACCGGTCGGGTGATCATGCCGGCCTGGCAGAACCGGCAGCCGCGGGTGCAGCCGCGGAAGATCTCCACCGACATCCGCTCGTGCACGCTCTCGGCCACCGGCACCAGCGGCGCCTTGGGGTACGGCCATTCGTCGAGGTCCATCGTGGTGCGCTTCTCGACCCGCTCGGGCACGCCGTCGCGGTTCGGCGTCACGGCGGCGATGCTGCCGTCTTCGGCGTAGCTGACGTCGTAGAGACCGGGAACGTAGACGCCGGGGACGGCGGCGAGCCGCAGCCAGATCTCGGCGCGACCGCCCGGACGGCCGCCCGCGAGCCATTCGCCGACGACGTCGGTGATGTCGAGGACGGCCTGCTCGCCGTCGCCGAGCACGGCGGCGTCGACGAAATCTGCGATCGGCTCGGGGTTGAACGCCGCGTGCCCGCCCGCGATCACCAGCGGCTGGTCGGCGCCCCGCTCGGCCGCTGCCAGCGGCAAACCGGCGAGGTCGAGAGCGGTGAGCAGGTTGGTGTAACCGAGCTCGGTGGCGAAGCTGACGCCGAGCAGGTCGAAGCCGCCGACCGGATAATGGGACTCGACGGTGAACTGCGGCACGCCGTGCTCGCGCATCAGCGATTCGAGGTCCGGCCACACGCTGTAGCTGCGCTCGGCGAGCGCATCGGGCCGCTCGTTGAGCAGCTCGTAGAGGATCATCACGCCCTGGTTCGGCAGGCCGACCTCGTAGGCGTCGGGATACATCAGCGCCCAGTGCACGGGCACCGAATCCCAGTCCTTGACGGTGGCGTTCAGCTCGCCGCCGACGTACTGGATCGGCTTCACGACCCGTGGCAGCAGCGGCTCCAGCCTGGGATAGACCGAGATCGGTGCCATGCGGTGCAGGGTAGTCGGCGGTCGGTCTGCCGCCGGTGGTCAGGACGGGACGGCGACCACCTGAACCTCGCGGAGGGGCAGCGGGTCGACGGCGACGTCGCTGGCGTCACCGGAGTTGATCGTCTGCACGCGCCCGCCGTTGCCGTGGTTCCAGTACACGTCGTAGGTCACCTGCACTTGCACGCTCTGGGCCTGCGCGGGGAGCTGGTCGAACGTGTGCACACAGGCTCCGTGCTCGTCCGGCCGGGCACCCGGGTGCCACGGCCTGCCGAGGCCGTAGCGCAGGGCCGGGCAGACCGGCGTGCCGTCTGGGAAGACGAGCCGCAGGTGCGGCACCGCACGCAGCTCGACCGAGTCGCCCACCGCCCCGTCCCGATTGCGATCGCGGGCGGTGACGGTGATCGACGGGTAGTCGGCGCGGTCGACCCAGAACCACGTGGGCAGATGCACGATCGGCCCGCCCGACGGCGCGGTATGAAGCACCGGCGCGGCCTTGGTGAAGTGCACGTACTGGTATGCGACGGCGGCGCCGAGACCGGGGATCAGGAACCTGCCGGGGTTGTCCGTAATCCCGCCGTCCCTCTTCACCACCTCCCAGTACGTGTGGGTCAGCGCCGTCGACCGGCCCGGATTGCAGGTCAGCCCGTGCGAGCCGGAGCCGAGGCCGCCCGAGCCGGATCTCATCAGGTCGGTGACCGACGGCATGTCGACGTGGGTGCCGTACAGCTGGTCGGCCAGCTGGCCCGGCGCGAACACCCCGCGATCCCGCTGCCGGACGTAGTCAGGTGCACCGATCAACGCTTCGGCAACGGCCATCCTCCCTGCGGCTGCGGCGCTCACCCCACGGTCGGACAGGATCGACCGGAGGATCGACGGCGGCACGTGCCCGTTGCTCATGATCGGCACCTGCGGGCGCCACATGCACATCGCCTCCGCGGTGAGACCACCGGCGAGGTGCCCGTTGCCGGCATAGAGCCCCTGCGCGGAGCTGACGTCGAAGCCCTCGAAGTTGACCGCCGACGTCAGCGTCTCGCCGACGCCGGCCAGCGCACTGCGCGCCGCAGCGGTGTCGATCGGGTAGGACACGAAGGTGGAGGAGGTGCTCGACGCCGCTTCGAACACGCCACCGAGCATCGCCACCGGATGGTCCCAGGCAGCGTCGGCACGCGCCGGGGGCGCGACCACCGCGGACACCGCGCCCGTTGCCGTGGCTACCACGGCGACCACAGCCGCAGCGATCACCGCGCTGATCGGCCGTCGACCTGTGGATCGCATCCTTCTCCCCATGGGCGGCGGGCAGGCGCTGCTGCCTGCGCTGCGAGCGGCTGTGCCCGCCACATACCCGCCGGGCGCCGCGATAGTTGCGCCCATTCGGGTGATGTCGGCCTACGGAGCTCGCCGTAACGCGATCCGGACTGAACGGCCGTCGCCCACCGTCGCGGTCGCGCCGAACGTCGAACCGGGCCACCCTGCTACCGGCCCGAGCAGCATGTCGTCGGCGAGCGTCTCGGCGGCGATCATGTGGCGGTGCGCCGTCACGGCCGCGAGCACCTCGGTGTCGCCGTCGATCTGCAGCGCGATCCGGTCCGAGACCGTGAGGCCGGCGTCGCGGCGCGCGGCCTGCACGGCGCGGACGACGTCGCGGGCGAGTCCCTCGGCGGCCAGCTCGGGAGTCACGTCGGTGTCGAGCAGCACCACGCCGCCGGCATCGGGCAGCGTCGCCGTCGCCTCCCCCGCGCGCGGCTCGAGGCGCAGCTCGTACTCCCCGTCGCGAAGCGGCACCCCGCCAGCGACGACGGTGTCGCCGTCGGCCGTCCAGTCGCCGTCCCGCACCGCCCGGATCACCCGCTGCACGTCGGGCCCGAGGCGGGGGCCGAGGGCGCGCGGCACCACCCGCAGCACCCGCGTGCAGACGGCGTCGACGTCACCAGAGAGACGCAGCGCCTTGACGTTCACCTGCTCGGCGATCAGGTCGCGGAACGGCGCGAGGCGAGCCGAGTCGGCGGCCGCAACGGTCAAGCTCGCCAGCGGCAGCCGCACGCGCAGACCGTTGCTCTTGCGCAGCGCCAGGGCCGCGGTACAGACGGCGCGGACGGTATCCATCGTCGAGATCAGATCGGGATCCGTCGGCAGCGCCTGGGCATCGGGCCAGTCGGCGAGGTGCACGCTGCGCTCGCCGGTGAGCCCGCGGTGCAGCTCCTCGGCGAGCATCGGCAGCAGGGGCGCCACCACCCGGCTGGTCACCTCGAGCACGGTGTAGAGGGTGTCGAACGCGTCGGCCTCGGAGGACCAGAACCGGTCGCGACTGCGTCGGATGTACCAGTTCGTCAGCACGTCGAGGAACCCTCGCACCTTCGTGCACGCGCCGGCGATGTCGTAGGAGTCCATCGCCGTCGTCGCCGTCTCGACGGTGTCCCGCAGCTTCGCGAGCACATAACGGTCCAGGATGTCGGGGGAATCGGTGCGCCAGCGGGCGTCGTAGCCATCGCTGTTCGCGTAGAGCGCGAGGAAGTACCACGCGTTCCAGAGCGGCAGCATCACCTGCCGCACAGCATCGCGGATCTTTGCCTCGGTCACCGACAGGTCGCCGCCGCGCAGGATCGACGAACTGACCAGGGCCCACCGCAGCGCATCCGAACCCTGGGTGGCGAAGATCGCCTCGACGTCGGTGTAGTTGCCGGTGCTCTTGCTCATCTTCAGCCCGTCGTCGCCGAGCACGCTGCCGTGGCACATGCAGGTGCGGAAGGCGGGGCGGTCGAAGAGCGCGGTCGCGAGCACGTGCAGGGTGTAGAACCAGCCGCGGGTCTGCGGCGTGTATTCGACGATGAAGTCACCCGGGTAGTGGTGCTCGAACCAGTCGGCGTTCTCGAACGGGTAGTGCACCTGCGCATAGGGCATCGAGCCGGAGTCGAACCAGACGTCGAGCACCTCGGACACCCGCCGCATCGTCGAGGTGCCCGACGGGTCGTCCGGGTTCGGCCGCGTCAGCCGGTCCACGGCCGGCCGGTGCAGGTCGGTGAGGCGGACGCCGAAGTCTCGCTCCAGCTCGTCCAGCGAGCCGTACACGTCGACCCGCGGATACGCGGGATCGTCGCTGCGCCAGACCGGCAACGGGTTGCCCCAGAAGCGATTGCGCGATATCGACCAGTCTCGGGCGTTGGCCAGCCAGTTGCCGAACTGGCCATCGCGGATGTGTGCAGGCACCCACGTGACCTGCTGGTTCAGCTCCACCATGCGATCGCGGAAACTGGTCACCGACACGAACCACGACGACACCGCCTTGTAGATCAGCGGGGTGTCGCAGCGCCAGCAGTGCGGGTAGCTGTGCTGGTAGGTCTCGTGTCGCAGCAGTACACCCCGCGCCTTGAGGTCGGCGACGATCCGCGGGTTCGCATCGAAGACATGCGACCCTGCATAGTCGGGCACGACGTCGGTGAACACTGCGCCGTCGTCGACGGTCAGCACCGCGGGGATACCGACCGCCGCACACCCCGTCTGGTCGTCCTCGCCGTAGGCGGGCGCCATGTGCACAGCTCCGGTTCCGTCCTCTGTCGTCACCTGCTCGGATGCGACGACGACGAACGCGTTCTCGGTGTCGGCGAGGAAGTCGAACATCGGCGTGTAGTGGCGCCCGACGAGCTCCGCACCGGTGACTGTCCCGACCCGAGTCGCGTCGCCAAATTCCTTGCTATAGGCGGAAAGCCGCGCCTCGGCGAGGAGGAACCGGTGCCCGTCCAGCGCCATGACGGCGTATTCGACGTCCGGCCGTACGGCGATCGCGAGGTTCGACGGCAGGGTCCACGGCGTCGTCGTCCACGCGAGTAGCCGCTCCCCGGATTCCAGCTCGAACCACACGGTGACGGCGGGATCCTGGCGCTGCAGGTAGACGTCCTCGTCCATCCGCAGCTCGTGGTTGGAAAGCGGCGTCTCGCAGCGCCAGCAGTACGGCAGCACTCGGAGGCCATCGTAGATCAAACCCTTGTCCCACAGGGACTTGAACGCCCACATGACGCTCTCCATGTAGGGCAGGTTCAGCGTCTTGTAGTCGTTGTCGAAGTCGACCCAGCGGGCGGCGCGGGTGACGTAGCGTTCCCACTCCTTGGTGTAGCGCAGGACCGACTGCCGGCACACGTCGTTGAACTTCTCGATGCCGAGATCGAGGATCTCGCGCTTCGTGGTGACGCCGAGCACGTGCTCAGCTTCCAGCTCGGCTGGCAGCCCGTGGCAGTCCCAGCCGAACCGTCGCTCGACGCGGTGGCCCCGCATCGTCTGGTAACGCGGGACGATGTCCTTGACGTAGCTGGTCAGCAGGTGACCGATGTGCGGCAGGCCGTTGGCGAACGGCGGCCCGTCGTAGAACACGAACTCGTTCGCGCCGTTGACACCGGCCGGCCGGTGCCGGATCGTCTCGCGGAACGTGTCGTCGTCGCGCCAGTGGGCGAGCACCTGCTCCTCGAGCTTGACGAAGTCAGGCTGCGGGTCGACGGAGCAGAGCACGCCGGCCTTCGGGTACGTCGCCTTCTCCTGCGGTGCCACCTGTCCTCCTCGTTCCCGCGCCGATCGTGCTCGTTCGGTGCAGGGACGAGGCGGCCTTGCGGCTGCCCCGCGGTACCACCCCGCTTGGCGGCCGGCCATGCCGGACGCCCGCTCGTGGCCGGCTGTGACGGGCCGGACCCGCCCGGTTCTACTGAGGCGCCCGTGGAATCGCGCAGCGCCCGTTCTTCCGGAGGCTCGCCGGTGATGGCCGGGTCAACGCCGCTGTAGCTAGGTCATGCTGTGGTCCGATCATACGGCGAGCCCGGCCGCAATGAGCTCAAGCCGGGCATGCCCGCTGAACGTGAGATGGTGCGGGCCGATCCACGGAAACGGCGCCGCTCGGATCGACAGTCGACCTCGAACACGTGTTCTACTTTGATCACCTGGTAGACGTTTCGCCGCGGCCGGGTGTCTTTACTGCTATGGGGCGGGACGACGGGTCGCGGCCCTGTCATAGGCCGGGACGAGGGCTCGCGGCGAGGGAGGTCGGATGAGGTCGTCGCCAGGCGCCGAGGGGCAGCTCTCTGAGTTCGTGGCGGCTCAATACGGCGCGCTTGTTCGCTGGGCCTATCTGCTGACCGGTGAGCTGGCTGCTGCGCAGGATCTGACGCAGAGCGCCCTGGAACGGCTCTGCGTTCGGTGGTCGCGCGTTCGCGACCAGCAGGCACCGGGGGCGTACGTGCGGCGAACCATCCTGACCCTGTTCCTCAACGAGCGCCGTCGCCATGGCACCGCCGTAGCGTCAACTGAGGTCGTTGGCTCATCACCACGCCAGCCCGCAACCGTCGACCCGATTGTGCGGCTGGACGATCAGCTTGTCCTTGATGCGGCGTTGAAGACGCTGCCGCGAGCGCAGCGTGCCGCACTGGTTCTGCGCTACTACGACGATCTGTCCGTCCGGGACACCGCGACCTTCATGCGCTGTTCTGAATCCGCGGTCAAGACCCATACGGCTCGAGCGCTGGCCCGACTACAGGGCAGCGGCCTGGTCGACGATACCGAGAGGACCGAGGCATGACCGACCATGGCGGTGCACCCCAGCGGCGGGTGGCGGGCCTGCTGCACACCTACGCCGACCACGTCCAGCCAGACCCGCCGGACATCGAGCGCATCCTGTCGGGTGGCCGGCGCCGGCGGCGCCTGTCCTGGCTGGCCGCGGGCGCCGTCGTGATCGTGGTGCTCGGTGGCGTTGCCGTCGGCATCAACATCGTCCCGTCATCGACGCATCACCCAGCCCAGCCTCCGGTGGTCACCGTCGACCAGCGCATCCTGCGGGCCGTGAATGGGCTTGGCGGAACCGAGCTCGACCCGCACGCGTATCGGCTGCAGTACGTGCCGACGACCAACGGCAGAGCGGCTCCGCTGTTCGACAACTCGCTGGGGCAGTACAACGTGCCGGTCATCGTCGCGGTCGCGCAGGGCCACTACTCCCAGACCCACGTCCCGTCCGGGCATTCGGTCGATACATTCGGCACGCTTGTGGTCCTCTTCGACCGCCACACGATGGCGGTGACCGCGTGGAGGACCAGCGGTGACCCGGTTCCGGCGGCGACCCTGAGCAGCCTCGGCCGCGTCACCGACTGCACCATCCACTACCCCGCCACCGGACCGACCAGCACCTGCCGCACCTACTGACCTGGCCGCGCTGGGGCCCGCTAGGTGCGCCGCAAACGCCCGCGGTTCCGTAGGCCCGCAGCCCCGACTAGTGCCGCCCGCACAGCGCGTTAGCAGCTCTCCGCTGATGGCTGCGAGGAGCAAGAACGGGGACGAGGCGGCCTTGCGGCTGCCCGCGGTACCACCCCGCTTGGCGGCCGGCCATGCCGGACGCCCGCTCGTTGCCGGCTGTGACGGGCCGGACCCGCCCGGTTCTACTGAGGCGCCTGCCGCGCCCGTTCTTCCGGAGGCTCGCCGGGGATGGCCGGGTCAACGCCGTGATATGGCCATCATACCGGCGCCAGGCAAGTCAGTTCGGGCAGCTGCCGTGCACCGCGCCCGCCGGTGTCGGTGGCGCGGCGTTGTAGACCGGCGTCGTGCAGCCGGTGCGGGCATACGTACCGTTCTGGAGCAGGTAGGTGGCCCAGTACAGCCCGCCGTCGGCGTAGCTCGGCTTGTAGTTGCTGTCCTCGGCCAAGACGTCGAGGTCGCCATCGCCGTCGAGATCGCGCACCACGATCCCCGAATCGGCCGCGATCGGCGGTGGCGCGACGAGCGCGCCGGAGTTCACCAGATAGAGCTGCGCCTGGTAGGAATGGGCGCCCACACTGGCGACGACGACGCAGTGCAGATGCTCGGTCTTGGTCGAGCAGTGCATGGCGCCGCTGTAGGTCTGCGTGATCAGCGCCCACTGCCGGGCGCTCGTGCCCGACCGCAACTCCACCACGAGCTCGCCCCCCGTGGCGTAGTTGGCCGCCTTGCGGAGCACGATCTGGAAGCCGTCCTTGGGCGAGGAGTGCGAGAGCTCGGTGCAGGTGCCGTTCGGGCAGCCGGCCGGCGGCGGGGCGTCGTGCTGGCGCGGCGGCGGCGGGTGCGGCGAACGGGTCGTCGGGGTCGTCGACGTCGGCGAGGACGGCAGGGTCGTCGGAGTCGTCGGGGATGTCGGCGAGACGGGCGGTACCGACGACGACGTCGATGCCGAGGACGGCTGATCGGGGATGACGATGGTGGGAGTCGACGTCGGCGTCGCGCTGCCGGATGGCGCCGAGCCGGTGGGCTGCGAGGGCGGCGGGCCGGTGCCGTTTCCCGCCGTGGTCGACGAGCACCCGGCGATGCCGGCCATGACGGCCAGGCCGGCGATGCCGACCGCGAACGCACGCCGGTGCACGCGGGAGCGAGTCATCTCATCCGACCTCCGTGCGGCGGCCCGAGCGACCGCGGTCAGTGTCTCAGACGCGCAGCGGTGCGATCGCGTTGCGCATCTGCACATTCTGCAGCAGCCCGACGGCGACGCAGTTGGCGAACATCGCTGAGCCGCCGTAGGACAGGAACGGCAGCGGCAGGCCGGTCACCGGCATGATGCCGAGCGTCATTCCGATGTTGACGAATACCTGACAGACGAACCACGCTGCCACTCCGACGGCGACCAGCCGGCCGAAGAGATCTGGTGAGTGACCGGCGATCCGAAGCGCGCGCCAGAGCATGATCGCGAACAGCACGACGATGGCGCCCGCGCCGAGCAGGCCGAACTCCTCGCCGGCCACGGTGAAGATGAAGTCCGTCTGCTGCTCGGGCACGAACCGGCCGTTCGTCTGCGAGCCCTGGAACAGTCCGGTGCCGGTGAGTCCGCCGGAGCCGATCGCGATCTTCGCCTGGTGCACGTTGTACCCGGCGTCGAGATTCTGCGCGGCCGGGTTGGCGAACGCCTTGAACCGGTCGAGCTGGTAGTTCTTCAGGATGTGCAGCGCGACCGACAGGTAGGCGACGACGACGCCCAGGGCGACCAGCCCCACGATCCAGCGCCACGACACGCCGGCCACCGAGAGCATCGCGAGGATCACAAAGACGAACACGAACACGGTGCCGACGTCGGGCTGCAGCATGATCAGGCCCATCGGGACGGCGGCGAGCCCGAGCGCGAGCGGCACGTCGAATCCGCGGCGCAGGTCGTCGCGACGACGCCGTTCGGCCAGCAGCAGCGCCATGCTGACGATGAGCCCGAGCTTCGCGAACTCCGAGGGCTGCACCTCGAAGCCCGCCGGCAGTGCGATCCACGAGTGCGCGCCGTTCACCGTCGTGCCGACGGCGAGCACCGCCAGCAGCCCGATGCAGGAGGCGGCGTAGACCACGGGTGCCCAACGGCGCAGCGCCCGGTACTCGACGGCGGCCACGATGACACCCAGCACGAGACCGAGCGCGAGGTTCAGCACCTGGCGTTTCAGATAGGCGCGCGGGTCAGCGCCGAGATCGATCTGGCGGGTACGGGTGGCCGACCACACCAGCAGCGAACCGATCACGCCGAGAACCAGGGCGCAGCCGGCCAGCACCCAGTCGACCACCCGCCACCACGGCTCGCTCGAGCGCAGCGCGGCGTCGATCGGTCGCAGCGTGGTGGTGGGCCGGCGGATCAGCTCGACCATCGGCGCCGCCGGTTTCGTTGGCTTCGGTACGCGCTGGGCGTGATCGCCGGACTCTCGCCGCTGGTCGGCTGCGGAACGTCAGGGCCGACGACCTCGCCCTGGGCGCCGTCGGCGGTGTAGGGCGTGATCGCCGGGAGCGTCGACGGCGGCGCGCCGCCGGCCAGCACCGCCCGCTGGCCTTCCAGGCCGTAGATGCCGTCGTAGATCTTGCGCACCATCGGCGCGGCCGCGCTGGCGCCGGTGCCGGCCTGGGCGATCATGCCGACGACGACGTACTGCGGATGGTCGGACGGCGCCCATGACGCGAACCACGACGTGTCCTGCTTGCCGTACGACTCGGCCGTGCCGGTCTTGCCGCCGATCGAGAGCTTGTCCAGCGGGAAACCGGCGAACGCAGTCTCTCCGGAGGGCCGCAGGCCGTTGCCGAACGTTAGCGCCGAGCGGATGTAGGTCAGTAGCGCTTGACTGACCGGCACCCGGTGGCGGACCGCCGGCGTGAGCGTCTTCACCACGTGTCCGCTGGGATCGACGATTGCCTTGGCGATGGTCGGCTGGTAGAGCAGGCCGCCGTCGACCAGTGCGGTATAGGCCATCGCGAGCTGCAACGGGCTGACGGTCGTCTCGCCCTGGCCGATCGCCATGTCGGCGGCCTCGCCGATCCGGAACCGCCAGCCGTCGGTGCAGTTCTCCTTGGCGATCTCGGTGAGGTAGGCGCGGCGCGCGGCATCGGTGACGTCGGGGTATCCGCGCCTGCCGTTCGCGCAGTAGGTGCTCCGGTTCTGCGTCCACTCCTGCTTCAGCGTGGCGCGATCGGGAATCCGGCCGGCGGTCTGCTCACCGGCGGGGACGTCGAGGCCGGGAGCGCTGCCGAAACCGTAGGCACGGGCCATCGCCTGCATCGCCTCGACCGGCCGATGATGGGCTGCCACCCGTGACTGATCCGAGTACCACGCCGCCATCGCGTACTGGTAGAAGAAGGTGTCGCACGAGAACGCCAGTGCCTGGGCGACGGAGATCTGGCCGCCCAGTGATTCGCTGTCATAGTTGGTTTTCGTCGCATTACCGACCTGAAGCGACGGCGGGCAGGAGGTGTGGGAGTCGGTGGTCGCCTGACCGTCGGTGAGGATCGTCGACGCCGTCGCGAGCTTGAACGTCGACCCCGGCGCGAACTGTCCCGCAACGGCGCGGGAGACCAGCGGGTCGTTCGAGTTCGGACCGGTCAGCGCCTCGTAGGCGCGCTCGCTGATGCCGCCGATGAACACGTTCGGGTCGTACGACGGGTTGCTCGCGAGCGCGACGATGTGGCCGGTCCTGGCGTCGACGACGACGGCCGCCCCCTCGGTCGCGGCGTATCTCCTGCCGGTCTTCGGATCCGTCTTGGCGCGGGTCGTCGCGAGCTGCCGAGCCAGCGCCTGCTCGGCGACCTGCTGCACGCCGGCGTCGATGCTGGTCACCACGGTGTCGCCTGCCGTGGGCGCCGTCGTCGACACGGTGCCGGTGACCAGCCCGCGGTTGTCGACCGAGACCACCTGGGTGCCGTCGGTTCCGCGCAGCGGGACGTCGTAGGTCTGCTCCAATCCGCTGCGCCCGACCAGGTCGTCGGAGTTCAGCGTGCCGCGGCTGGCCAGCTCGGCCTGCGTCACCGGGCCGACGTAGCCGACCTGCTGTCCCGCGACGGCGTGCATCGGGTACTGGCGCACCGGTTCGGTCTGCACCATGACGCCCGGGAAGCTCTCCCGGTGTTCGGCGATTGCGAACACGACCCTGGCCGAGGCGTTGGTCAGGATCGGGACGGGCTGGTAGGGAGATCCGGTCCAGCAGGGCTTCGCGACGTGTGGCGCGCAGGCGATGATCTGGTGGCGCAACCGGCCCAGGTCGATGCCGGTGACGCCGGCGAGCCGGGCCAGCACGGCGGCGCCCCTGTCCTCCTGCCGGGCGAGCGCGCTGGTGTCGACGGACACCACCAGCGAACTGCGGTTGTCGGCGAGCGGGCGCCCGCGATCGTCGACGATCTGCCCGCGCGGCGCCGGTATCACGACGTCGCGGATGTGCTGCCGGTTCGCGGTCTGGGTGAGGCTGGCGCGGTCGATCGTCTGCAGGTAGGCCAGCCGGACGAACAGCGTGCTGAGCAGCGCGAGCACCACGAGGGTCAGCGCCGTGAGCCGGAGTCTGGAGACGCGCTCGTTCATCGGCAGGTCGCCGCTCCGATTGTCACAGCCGGACCATCGCCGTAGACCGCGAGGCGCGCTCGATCGCCGCCGTCAACGGCACCACGAACGGCGTCAGCATCGAGTTGTAGAGAACGGCCATCGGCAGGCCCGCGATCTCCTGCTGCCAGGAGCCGCCCCCGCTCACGACACTCGAGAGCAGGGCATAGCCGATTCCTGCTGACACGCTGGCGATCGCGACGACGATCATCGACCAGAAAACGCTGCGCTCGCGTTCGGATTCGATGTGTCCGGTCGCCGCACCCACCAGCAGGAACAGCAGCGCGAGCACACCCGCGGGATGGCTGGAGAGCAGGTCTGCGGCGAGTCCGATGGAGAAGCCGACGCCGATCCCCACCGGCACGCCGCCGGTCAGCGCCGCGGCGACCACCACGACGAGCAGCAGGTCGGGCCGTCCACCCGGCAGCGGCAGCCGGGAGAGCACGGTGGTCTGCAGGGCGAGTGCCAGCAGCCCGAAGACCGCTGCGACGATGACCCGGGCCGGGCCGCGGGTCATCTGGTCACCGTCGCAGCTGCGCCGGCCTTGGCGGGTTCGGGCGCCCGGTCGAGTACGACGGCCACGATGTCGAGCCGGGAGAAGTCGACGTAGGGACGCACCGACACGCGCGGCGTCGACGTCGCGCCGACGGAGGTCACCGCGCTCACCGTGCCGACCGGCACGCCCGCGGTGTAGGTCGACCTGCCGTACGGCCCGGTCACGACGACGTCGCCGGCGCGCGGCGGCGAGTGCGGGTCCAGCGGCACGTACCGCATCGGCTCGAGGCCGTCGCCGGTCGCGAGAGCGAGCTCGCCCGAGCGGCGGTCCCGGATGCCCACGGACGATCCGGGATCGACGGCGAGCACCACCAGGCTGGTGTCCGAGGCGACCTGGCTGACCCGGCCGACCAGGCCTTCGGGCGCGAGCACGGTCATGCCGGTGCGCACCCCGTCGCCGGAGCCGACGTTGATGCGGACGGTCCACTCGAAGCCGGGGGACGGACCGTAGTCGACGACGCTGGCGGCGTGCACGGAGTAGCCGGCGGCGTCGGCGCTCGCACCGATCGCGTGCAACTGCGCGAGCTCGGCGCTGCTCAGCGCCACCGATCGCAGCTGCGAGCGCAACGTAGAGTTCTCGGTGGTGAGCGCGGTGATGCGGCGACGGTCGCCCTCGATGTCCGGCAGGCCACGCAAGAACCGCCCCACCGGCTGGCTGACGGCGAAGAAGCTGCGCTCGACGGGGCCGAAGGCGCTTGATGCCGCGCGATGCAGGCCGGCGAGACGGCCCCCGTCGTCGACGATGACCATGCTGACGCAGGCGAGCAGCAGCAGGGTGAGGGCAAGGCGCTGGCGACGGCGTGACCTACGCACTGCCGCCTTACCGCCTGCGCTCGGATACCAGAACCTGCTGCAGGGCGGCGAACTCCTCGACGCAACGCCCGGCGCCGAGGGCGACGGAGTGCAACGGGTTGTCGGCGATGATGATCGGCATCGACGTCTCGTGCTTGAGCCGCTCGTCCAGACCCGCGAGCAGCGCGCCCCCGCCGGTGAGCACCACACCGCGGTCCATGATGTCGCCGGCAAGTTCCGGCGGGCAGGTGTCGAGCGTGGCCTTGACCGCGTCGACGATCGCGTTCACCGGCTCCTCGATCGCCTTGCGGATCTCCGCGTCGCTCACCGTGATGGTCTTCGGCAGGCCGGTGACGAGGTCTCGGCCGCGGATCTCGGCCTCGCGGGGCTCGGCGATCGGGAACGCCGACCCGATCGCCACCTTGATCTCCTCGGCGGTGCGCTCCCCCAGCATCAAGGAGTATTCCTTCTTGATGTAGTTGATGATCGACACGTCGAGTTCGTCGCCGGCTGTGCGGATGCTCTGGCTGGTGACGATCCCCCCGAGGGAGATGACGGCGACCTCCGTCGTCCCGCCGCCGATGTCCACCACCATGTTGCCGGTCGGCTCGCTGACCGGCAGGCCGGAGCCGATGGCGGCGGCCATCGGCTCCTCGATGATGAACACCTTGCTCGCGCCGGCGTTGTAGGTGGATTCCTTGACCGCTCGCTGTTCGACCCCGGTCACCCCGCTCGGCACGCATACCACCACTCGCGGGCCGTGCAGCAGGTGCCGGCGGCGGTGCACCTTGCGGATGAAATAGCGCAGCATCCGCTCGGTCGTGTCGAAGTCGGCGATGACGCCGTCCTTCAGCGGCCTGATGGCAACGATGTTGCCGGGGGTGCGGCCGATCATCGCCTTGGCCTCGGTGCCGACGGCCAGCACCTCACCGGTACCCGTGTTCATGGCCACGACGGACGGTTCGTTGAGCACGATGCCGCGTCCACGCACGTAGACGACGGTGTTCGCGGTGCCGAGGTCCATGGCCATGTCGCGGCCGACGAATGGCAGCGACCGACGCGGCATGATTGAAACCTTCCGGGCAGGCGGCATCCAGACAGCGTCTCGATCGTAAAGCGACGATGCCGCTCTTCTTGGGCGCGACGCGCGGAAAACGGGTACGGCCGCGGCTACTTCAGCAGCAGCCGCTCCAGCCGACGGCTCGCCACCGCGACGCCGACCGTCGTCATCGCGGCGAGGTAGACCAGATGCAGCAGGGTCGAGATCGGGTGCACGTTGCCGACGGCAAGATCGCGCAGCAGCGCCACACTCTGGTAGAGCGGTGTCCCCCGGATCACGTACTGCAGCCAGTGTGGATAGACATAGAGCGGGTAGAACGTCGTGGAGAACAAGAACATCGGCAGCACGAGCAGCTGGATGAACTCGAAGTCCTGCCAGGTGCGCATGAACGACGCCGCGGCCATGCCCACAGCACCGAAGGCGAGACCGACGAGCACCGAGGCCGGCAGCGCCAGTGCCACCCACCACGAGTGCACCAGGCCCATGGCGAGCATCACGACGAGGAACGTCGCCGAGTACAGCAGGCCGCGGATCTGGGCCCACACGATCTCGCCGACGGCGACATCACCAGCCGCGAGCGGCGTGGACAGGATCGCGTCGTAGGTCTTCGCGTAGCGCAGCTTGAAGAAGACGTTGCTCGTCGAGTCATAGACCGCGCCGTTCATCGCCGACGAGGCGAGCATGGCCGGCGCCACGAACGACGTGTAGCCGATCGCCTGGTGGGCGTAGCGCACGTGACCCACCAGCGCACCGATACCGATGCCGATCGAGAACAGGTAGAACACCGGCTCGAAGAAGCCGGACACGATCAGCACCCATGCGCGCCGGTAGACGATGAAGTTGCGCTCTACTAGCAGGAACGCCCGGGAGGTGATCGGCGGCAGCGGCAGCGCACGCAGGAGCAGGTTTCGTCGGTGCCCGGAGGGGGCAACCGGCGTGTTGGCCGGCGCGGGCCGCGTCTGCGTCACACGACCAGCCTCCGCCGGAAGACCCGCCCGCCGGCGATGCAGCCGCCGACCACCCAGGCCAGCAGGTACGCGACGTGGACGAGGGCCATGCCCGGGGTGGCCGTCCCGAGCGCGAGCCCGCGACACAGATCGACGCCGTGCCACAGCGGCGTGGCGTAGGCGAGGTAGTGCAGGCCGATCGGCAGCTGGCTGATTGGGAAGAAGGTGCCGGAGAACAGGAACATCGGCACGATGACGAACCGGTTGAGCCCGGCTAGGCCAGAGTCGCGTTCGAGGCGCGCCGCGAAGGCCATTACCGGCGCGGCGAATGCTAGCCCGGTGAGTATGGCCGCCGGCAGCGCGAGCAGCACCCATGCCGACTCGGCACCGCCGAACACCGTCATCACCACGAGGAACACGGCGCCGGTGGTTGCGATCCGCACGCCGATCCAGGCGAGGTGCCCGACGAAGACGTCGAGCGCGCCGATCGGCGTCGCGAGCATCGCGAAGTAGTTCTTCGTCCACTTGATCGAGACCATCACCGGGAAGGTGGACTCGCCGGTGCCGATCTGCATGCACGTGGCGGCGAGCAGCCCTGGGGCCAGGTACTGCAGGTAGCCCACACCGCCGAGCGAGGCATGGTGCCCGTGCCTGTTCACCAGGCTGCCGAGGCCGACACCCATCGCGGCCAGGAACAGCACCGGGTTGACGACGCTGGAGATGACGGTGCCGCGCCAGGTCCGGCGGTACTGCAGGGCCCAGTATCCGAATGAGCGGCCGACGTTCGTCGCGGAGAGTGCTGCCATTGCCTCTGATCCACCAGTCCCAGGTGTCCCGTGGACACTAGTCGACGAGGGTGCGGCCGGTGAGCCGCAGGAAGACGTCCTCGAGCGTGCTGCGCCGGCCCAGCTGGCCGCTCGGCTTGAGCCCGAGCGCGGCGACCGCCAGCGCGGCGTCGTCGGCGTCGTCGGTGTAGAGCAGCAACCGGTCCGGCAGCGCCTCGATGCGTTGGGTGACGTCGTCGAGCCGGCCCTCGAGCTTGTCGGCGATGTCGGCGTGTTCGGCGACGCCGAACCGCAGCTCCAACACCTCGCGGGTGCTGTACCGCTCGATCAACGCCCGCGGCGAGCCCGCGGCCGCGATCCGGCCCTTGTCCATCACCACCAAGCGGTCGCACAGCTGCTCGGCCTCGTCCATGTAGTGCGTGGTGAGCACCAGGGTGACGCCGCGCTGCTTGAGCCGGAACAGCCGGTCCCACAGCACGTGCCGGGCCTGCGGGTCGAGGCCGGCAGTCGGCTCGTCGAGCAGCAACAGCTCGGGCTCGTTGATCAGCGAGCGGGCGATCGTGAGGCGCCGCTTCATGCCGCCGGACAGCGGTTCGACCGTGTCGTCGGCGCGGTCGGTGAGCTGTACGAAGTCGAGCAGCTCGCGGGTGCGCTCGCGGATCACCGCCCGGGACAGACCGAAGTAGCGCCCGTAGATGTAGAGGTTGTCGCGGACCGACATCTCCAGGTCGAGCGTGTCGGTCTGGGGCACGACGCCGAGCCGGGCCCGGATCGCCGGGCCTTCGGTCGCAGGGTCCATACCCAGGATGCGCAGGCTGCCGCCGGTGGGCGGGGAGACGCAGCCGATCATCCGCATGGTGGAGCTCTTGCCGGCGCCGTTGGGGCCGAGGAATCCGAACGCCTCACCCCGCTGCACGTGCACGTCGATGTGGTCGACCGCGACGAAGTCGCCGAACTGCTTGCACAGGCCGACGGCCTCGATCAGCGGCGGGTTCGCGGTGGCCACGTCGTCGACGGTATCGACACCGTCGGACACCCTCGACCGACTTTCGAATGTCCCGGCTAGGACCATGTGCCTACTGATGCCGATCAGAGGTCGGGAAAGAACAGTCCGATTTCGCGAGCGGCTGACTCTGGTGAATCCGAGCCGTGCGCGATGTTCTGCCCGACGTCGAGACCGAAATCGCCCCGGATGCTGCCGGTTGCCGCCTTGACCGGGTCGGTTGCGCCAGCCAGCTGCCGGAACGCCGCAATCGCGTTCTCGCCTACCACGACCATCGCGACCAGCGGCCCGGACGTGATGGAGTCGACGAGCCCGGCGAAGAACGGCTTCGCTTCATGCTCGGCGTAGTGCGTCCGTGCGGTGGTGCGGTCGAGGGTCCGCAGTTGCAGCGCGGCGACGGTCAGGCCCTTGCGCTCGCAGCGGCCGATCACCTCACCGACCAGTCCGCGGCTGACGCCGTCCGGCTTGACGAGGACGAGGGTGCGTTCGGTCACGGGCCTAGACGCTAGCGCACCATGAGGGAATGAACTCCACCACGATCAGCGTGACCACGGGCGACCGTGAAGCGGTTGCCGACCTCACCGCCGACTGCGCCGATTTTGCTCATGACGCCGGCGGCAGCGGCCTGCTCAACGTCTTCGTTCCGCACGCGACGGCGGGTGTCGCGATCATCGAGACCGGCGCCGGTAGCGACACGGACCTGCTCGCCGCGCTGCGCGATCTGCTGCCCGCTGACGACCGCTGGGAGCATCGCCACGGCTCGCCGGGTCACGGCCGTGCCCACGTGCTGCCGGCCTTCATCTCGCCGTCGGTGACGGTCCCGGTGCTCGACGGCGCGCTCGCGCTCGGCACCTGGCAGAGCATCTGCCTGGTCGACCTCAACGTCGACAACCCGACCCGCACGATCCGGATGTCCTTCCTGCCCGGCTGAGGCGACGCGTTGCCCGACGGCTGGGTCGTTGACGGATCGGTACATGTCAACCGGCCGGATGGACTGCCGACGCAACCTGCCCCCGCTCAACTCGTCCTGTAGTAAGACAGGATCTTCGGGGGGGATCGATGGCCCGCACCGAGACGGCGGACGTGCAGGATGCTGTCGCGGCGCTCTACCGCGAGCACCGTATGGCCCTGCTGCGGCTGGCGATCTTCCTGACCGACGACCGGGCCACCGCCGAGGAGCTGGTCCAGGACGCGTTCGCGGCGCTGCAGCGACGGTAGTCCGGGCTGCACGACGAGGGCGCCGCGTTCGGCTACCTGCGTGCCTCCGTCGTGAACGGCGCGCGATCGGCGATCCGCCGCTACGGCGTCGCGCGCCGGCACCTGCGGGTCGCCGAGCCCGAGGCAGCGCCCAGCGGCGCCCTCTGGACCGACGCCGGGTCCGGCAAGGTCAAACGGCTGCGTCGAGACCCGCGTTGCACCGTCGCGCCATGCACGACTTCTGGCCGGGTGACTGGTCCCGCGCGTGACGGACGGGCACGCCTGCTTGCCGAAGACGACGGCGCGCACATCCAGGCTCTGCTCCGCGCCAAGTATCCAATCCAGAAGCGGGCTCTTGACGCCTACACCCGCCTGCGGCGACGGAGGCGGTCCGGTTCGCGAGAAGCGAGCTCCTACCTTGCGATCTCGCTCACGGACTGACCCTGTCGCGGTTGCCTTCGAACCGCGGGGTGGTGAACCAACCTGCAACGCGGCCCGTGTGTGGTTACGTCCCATCGCATCTGGCAAGGAGCGGCATCATGCGGCAACGATCATTTTCAGGTCGAGCGGCCATCGCGGTCGCAGCGGTCACCGTTACTGCGGCGGTCGGGATTCCGTCCGCTACGGCGCAGCCCGGCGGCGGGTTCCTCGGATCCCTGCGACACAACCAGGTAGTGGCCAGCACCATCCCGGCCAACGGCGACGTCAACCCTTACGGGGTAGCGGTCGTGCCGCGCAGCCGGGGCCGGCTGGTGGCCGGCGACGTGCTGGTCAGCAACTTCAACAATGCGCCCACCACGGCCTCACCCGGCGGCGAGCAGGGACGTGGCACCACGCTGATCGAGATCTCCCCAAGCGGCGTCCGGACCCAGTTCGCGCGCATACCGTCCGCATCGATCCGCGGTCGGGTCGGGCTGACCACCGCTCTGGTGGTGCTCCAGACCGGTTGGGTGATCGTGGGCAGCCTGCCGACCAGCGACGGCACCCCGGCGACCATGCGCGCCGGCGAACTAATCGTGCTCGACAGCACCGGTCGGGTCCGCGAGACCATCGCCGGCCACGGCATCGACGGCCCCTGGGACGCGACCGCCCTCGACCTGGGCAAGTTCGCCGAGCTCTTCGTCACCAACGTGCTCACCGGCATCGATGGCGGGCAGCCATCGACGACGACCAAGGGCAACGTGGTGCGACTGGTGCTCGACCTGCGCGGCCCGCTGCCGCGGGTGCTGCTCAGCACCGTGATCGCCAACCGGCTGGCCGTGCACACCGACCCCGCCGCTCTCGTCGTCGGGCCCACCGGCGTAGCGCTCGGTCCGGACGGCGCACTGTACGTGGCCGACGCGGTGAACTCGCGCATCGCCCGGGTACCCGACGCCATCTTCCGCGGCAGCCCGGTCAACGCCCGGGCCGCAAGCTCCACCATCACCGCCGGCGCACCCCTCAACGGCCCGCTCGGGCTCGCCATCGCCCCTAACGGCGACCTGCTCACCGTCAACGGAGCCGACAACAACATCATCGAACTCACCCGAACCGGCGCCGTCGTCGCCGAGCGCGACCTCGACCCGACCGACCCGCCCGGCGGCGCGCTATTCGGACTCGCCGTCACCGCCTTCCCCGGCGCCGTCTACTACGTCAACGACGACACCAACACGCTCAACGTGCTGCACTGAAGGCGCCGCTAGTCCGCGAGCATCTGGGCGCGCAACCGCAACTCATAGATCCAGATGCCGCCGAAGATCGCGCCGAGTACATACATCGCCGACGTCATCACACCGCACGCGATCACGGCCAGCTGCAGCACCGATCCGAACACCACCCCGATCCGTCGCGGCACGATTCCGGCCGCGACGACCAGCAACCCGACCAGGCCAAGCAGCAGGCCGAGCTTCAACGACGTCAACCCGCTGCCCACCCTGGCGATCGCGCGCGGGACGAAGAGCACCATCAGCGCTTCGAGGACCAGCGTCCCCGCCAGCACCCCCCGCACGGCCCGGCGGGTGCGGGCGTCATCGGGCATGGTCGGCGCCCAGCATCGCGCGCGCATCGCCGGCCGTGATCACCGATCCGGTGACCAGCACGCCGGCACCGGCCAGGTCGTCGGAGCCGGCACGCCCGATGGCCTCGTCGATCGCGTCGGCCAGCGAATCGATCACCGACACGCGAGCCGAACCGAACGCAACGGAGGCGAGTTCGCCGAGTTCACCAGCCGGCATCCGCCGATGCGACGAGCTCTCGGTGACGACGACGTGGTCCAGCAGCGGCTCCAACTGGTCCAGGATTCCGTGCGCGTCCTTGTCGGCGACGATCGCGACGACGCCGATCAACCGCCGGAACGCGAACGATTCCCGCACCGCCGCAACGGTTGCCGCCATTCCGGCCGGGTTGTGCGATGCGTCCACCAGCACGGTCGGCGAGCTGCGCACGATCTCCAGCCTGCCGGGCGACCGCGCCGCCGCGAAGCCCTCCCGCACGAGGTCCGCGGCCAGCGCGCGCTCAGGGCCCGCGCCGAGGAACGTCTCGACGGCCGCCAGCGAGCACGCCGCGTTCTGCGCCTGGTACCCGCCGTACAGCGGCAGGAAGACGTCGTCGTACCGGCCCGACAGACCTTGCAGGGTGAGCAGCTGACCGTCGACTCCGGGCCGCCGGTCGGCCACACCGAAGTCCGCGCCCTCGCGGGCGACGCTGGCGCCGGCGTCGACCGCCGCGCGCTCCAACACCTGCCCTGCAGCCGGATCCTGCGCGGCGAGAATAGCCGTGGCACCCGCCTTGATGATGCCCGCCTTCTCGCCCGCGATCGCCGCCACCGTGTTGCCGAGGTACCGGGTGTGATCTAGCGCGATCGGCGTGATGACGGCGACCTGGCCGTCGGCGACGTTCGTGGAATCCCAGCGGCCGCCCATGCCGACCTCGACGACGGCCACATCGACCGGCGCGTCGGCGAACGCGACGAAGCCCATCGCCGTCAGCACCTCGAAGTAGGACATCGGTACCGGTTGCTGCGCGTCGACCATGGCGACGTAGGGCGCGATGTCGTCGTAGACAGCGGCGAATCGCTCTCCGCTGATAGGCGCACTGTCCAGGACGATCCGCTCGGTCACCGACTCCAGGTGCGGGCTGGTGATCCGGCCGATCCGCAGGCCGAACGCCGTCAGCAGCGAGGAGATCATCCGGCAGGTCGAGGTCTTGCCGTTCGTTCCCGCGACGTGGACCACTGGGTAGGTGCGTTGCGGTGAACCGAGCAGGTCGACCAGCGCGGCGATCCGCGCGATCGTCGGATCGAGGCGCGATTCCGGCCAGCGGGTGGCGAGTTCTGCCTCCACCCGCGCGAGTTCGGCGTCCCCGGGGGAGCTCACCGGCTCAGAGCTCCACGTCGTACCGAACGACGTCGCCAGCGCTGATCCACTCCAGCGCCGCGATCCGGCCCGCGTCGCGCAGGTCTCGCTCCACTCCGCGCAGCGGCTCCAGGTGCGCGTCTGGACCGATGATCCGCAGCATTCTGACGTCCGTGCGCATGGACACCTTGGCGTCGGACTTCGCCTTGCGCACCGCGGCGATCGCGGCCGCGGCCGCACGCAGCGGATGCGGATCCGCGCCGGTAACGGGAGCGCCGATGTCGGCAGCGTCGGGCCAGCAGGCGCGATGCACCGAGCCGTCCTGCCACCACGACCAGACTTCCTCGGTGACGAACGGCAACACCGGAGCGAAGAGTCGCAGCACAGCGGACAGAGCGATCGAGAGCGTCGCCTTCGCCGACTCCGCGCCCGGACCGCCCTGGTAGGCGCGGCCCTTGACCAGCTCAAGGTAGTCGTCGCACAGCGACCAGAAGAACGTCTCGGTGCGCTCCAGCGCCGCCGCGTAGTTGTAGTTCTCGTACGACGACGTCGCGTCGGCGACGACGCCGGCGAGTGCGGCCAGCAACGCGCGATCGAGCGGTTCGGTGATCGCGTCGGTGTCGGCGTCGACGGACACGCCGATCCCGAGCGCGAACCTACTGGCGTTGAGCAGTTTCACGGCCAGCCGGCGGCCGACCTTCAGCTGCCGGTCCTCGAAGACGAGGTCGAGCCCGAGTCGCCCGCTGCACGCCCAGTACCGGAGCGCGTCCACGCCGTACCGTTGCAGCGGCTCGCGCGGCGTGACGACGTTGCCCTTGCTCTTGTGCATCTCCTTGCGATGTGGATCGAGGATGAATCCGGAGATGGCCGCGTTGCGCCACGGCAGCGCGTCGTGCTCGAGGTGCGACCGGACGATCGTCGAGAACAGCCAGGTGCGGATGATGTCGTGCCCCTGCGGGCGGAGGTCCATCGGAAAGATCTTCGCGAACAGCTCGGGATCGGTCCGCCAGCCGGCCGAGAACTGCGGGCTGAGCGACGATGTCGCCCACGTGTCGAGGATGTCGGGGTCGCCGACGAATCCTCCTGGCTGGCCGCGCTGGCTCTCGTCGTAACCCGCTGGAGCGTCGCTGGACGGATCGACCGGCAGCGCGTCGTCTGCCGGCGGCAACGGGGACTCGAAGCGCGGCACGCCGACGTCGTCGAGGGCGTACCAGAGTGGGATAGGCACCCCGAAGAACCGCTGCCGGCTCACCAGCCAGTCACCGGTCAGACCCTCGACCCAGTGCTCGTAGCGGTGGCGCATGTGCGCCGGATGCCAGACCAGCTCGCGGCCGCGGTCGAGCAGGGCGGCGCGCAGTCCTGCATCGCGACCGCCATTGCGCAGGTACCACTGCCGGCTGGTGACGACCTCGAGCGGTCGGTCCCCTCTCTCGTAGAACTTCACCGAGTGGGTGATCGGTTTCGGGTCGCCGTCGAGGTCGCCGGATTCGCCCAGCATCTCGACGATCCGCTGCTGTGCCGAGAACACCGTCTTGCCGGCGAGTTCGGCATACGCCGAGGCGGCTGCGTCGGCTCGCAGCCACTCCGGGGTCTGCGCCGCGAACCGGCCGTCGCGCCCGATCACCGCGTGGGTGGGCAGTTGCAGTTCTCGCCACCACGTCACGTCGTTGGTGTCGCCGAAGGTGCAGATCATCGCGATGCCCGAGCCCTTGTCCGGCTCGGCGAGATGGTGCGCGACCACAGGCACCTCGACGTCGAACAGCGGCGTGCGCACTGTCTGGCCGAACAGCGGCTGGTACCGCTCGTCGTCGGGATGCGCCACCAGAGCGACACAGGCCGGGATCAGCTCCGGCCGGGTGGTCTCGATGTAGACCGGCCCGGCCCCGCCGGCGAAGCCGATGCGGTGGAAGGCCCCTGCGCGCTCGCGATCCTCCATCTCCGCCTGCGCGACCGCGGAGCGGAAGTCGACGTCCCACATCGTCGGTGCCAGCGCCTGGTAGGCCTCGCCGCGGGCCAGGTTGCGCAGGAACGCGCGCTGCGACGTCGCTCGCACGTCGGCGCCGATCGTCTGGTACGTCCTCGACCAGTCGACCGAGAGCCCGACCAGTCGCCAGATCGCCTCGAACTCCTTCTCGTCCTCGGTCGTCTGCACCTGGCACAGCTCGATGAAGCTGCGTCGGGAGATCGACACCTGCCGCTTGGCGTCCGGCTTCTCCGGCGGGGTGAAATCGGCGTCGTAGGGCAGCGACGGATCGCACCGCACGCCGTAGACGTTCTGCACCCGGCGCTCGGTCGGCAGGCCGTTGTCGTCCCAGCCGATCGGATAGAACACCTCACGACCACGCATCCGCTGGTAGCGCGCGATCGCGTCGGTCTGGGTGTAGGAGAAGATGTGGCCGATGGACAGCGAACCGCTCGCCGTCGGCGGCGGTGTGTCGATCGCGTAGATCCGCTCTCGTGGCGCGGTTCGGTCGAAGCGATACGTCTGGTCCTTCTCCCATGCCGCTACCCACGTGTCCTCCAGCCCATCGAGACTGGGTTTCTCGGGCATGCGGGAGGGCAGCGACATGCCCCGATCGTATCGAGCGCCCTCCGCTGCGCTCAGCCCGTGATTGCGATGGACCGGGCAGTCAGCTTCCGATGACCGACCGGATCTTGTCGTCACTGCCGACAGTGAACGTGGCACCGAACCCGGCCCGGTACTTCGCCGTATCGACCAGCTGGGCCACCGAACAGCGCGCCGGGGTGGCGGCGGTGCCCTGGCCGGTGCAGGTCCTGGCCGGCAGCGTGATCGAGGCATCCGACGCGACTGGGAGCTTGTGCAGGGTCGGGTCGACGCTTCCGTCCACGCCGTGCTCCTGGAAGGTGAGCAGCCCGGCCAGCGAGTCCCAGCCGACCACGGTCACCGGCACGCTGTGCCCGGCGAAGGTCGTGCCCGCCGGCACGCGCAGCCGATCGGCACCGCAGCCCGGCAGCGCCAGCCCCGCCGGTGGCCCGGCCGAACTCGCCGTGTGCGTCAGCGCCAGCCGCGACCCGCTGAAGCGGTAGGTGTTCGTGACGTGCCTGGCCACATCCCACAGCAGGAAGTCGCCGCGGCGGTCGCAGCCGAACTGGGTCGGCACGCCGGTGCCCGCCGGCGCAGAGACGACCGCCGAGCCGGGCAGGCTCACGACCGACATGACCGTGCCGGCCGACGTCCCGCCGGCCGGGCCGGTGACCCGCACCAGGACGAACTGCCGGCGGCCGGCAACCGGTGCGCCTTCGACGACGATGTCGGCGATGCCGTCTCCGTCGACGTCGTCGGTGCCGACGATCGTCAACGGCGTCGCCAGTCCTGCTCCCGCGAGCGAGAGCTTCTTGCCCGACGACGGCGGCAGGTCGTCCCGCGCGTGCATGACCAGTGTGGTGCCGTCGACGATCACGGCGCCGTCCTGCTTGCCGTCGCCGGTGAAGTCACCGGCCCGGTAGCTGCGCAGGCTCCCGGTCGGCTGTGGGTTCGGCGCAGTCTGGCTCGGCGTGACGCGGTTGGTCGGCGTTGTCGTGGCCTTCTTGGCCGGCGGTTGCGGGGCGGATCCCCTGGTGCTGACGATGCCGATGCCCGCGCCGACGACGATCGCGACGGCCAGTGCGCCCGCGCTGGCCGCGGTCGCGACCCGGCGCCGGCGGATCTGCCGACCTCGGTTGCGTACCTGCTCGACCGACACCGGAATGCCCCGGCCGGCGTCGCGCTGCAGCGCGTCGAGCCCGCGCCGGAGCTCGTCGTCACGCATCGTCGTCTCCCTGGTCCGTCACGAGCAGCGGTGCCAGTGCGGTGCGACCGCGGGACAGCCGCGCCTTCACCGTCCCGACCGGCGCCCCGATCTCGTGCGCGATGTCCTCGACGGACATGTCGAGGAGATAGTGCAGGACGATGACCCGGCGCTGCTCGGCCGAGATCGCCTTGAGCGCCACGCTGATCGCGACCGCGTTCGGCGAGGGCTCGGGCGCGTTCGCCGGCAGGCCCTGCTCGCGGAGCAGGTAGAGACCGCGCACCGTCCGGCGGAAGCGGCTGACGGCGAGGCGCCACGCCGTCGTGCGGACCCAGCCGAGCGGATCGGGGTGCTCGCGCACGGTGTCCCAGCGCAGCCAGGCCCGCGCGTAGGCGTCCTGCACACAGTCCTGTGCCTCGGCCAGGTTGCCGGTCATCGCGTAGATCTGGCCGGTGGTTCGGCGCACGGTCGCTGCGTAGAAGTCGTCGAAGCTGTGTGGCGAGATGGGGCGGCCGCCCGGATCGGTGGCCGCGATGTCGGGATCGGCCACGGCCACACCCACCCCCCGTTGCGCGGCGAACGATCCCGTCTGCCGCGCACTGTCGCCACCTGCCGCCACATCCTGCTACGCACCAGATCACCGGCAGGTTGCACGATTGCACGAAATCCTCGCATCCGCTGGCGGCAGGGTCCCCCAGCGTGTGCGTTCTGCCGGTCCGTCCGCCGCGAGGCGACGGGTAAGCCGTCGGCTCATCATCACCGTGGTTCCGCTCCGTCACGTGTCTTCTAACGAGTCGTGTAGACCTCCGGCGCCTCCCGCGTGTCTATACAACTAGGGTGCCGAAGGGGAGAGGTGGATGAGCGTGCCGATGACGTCGACGGCCGAGTCCGATCGCCAGATCACTGAGTTCGTGATGGCCCAGCACGCGGCATTGGTCCGCTGGGCCTACCTACTGACTGGCGATCAAAACGAGGCGCAGGACCTGACGCAAGCGGCACTCGAACGTCTGTGCACCCGCTGGCCGCGCATACGGAACAAGCACGCCCCGAGTGCTTACGTTCGTCGGACCATTGTGTCCTTGGTCCTCAACGACCGGCGACGGCGCCGATCGGCCGGTCACGCGATGACGATGTTGGGGGGCCTAGCTGTTCCATCGGCGTCCGATCCAGGCTTCACCAGCGTCGACGACCGTCTCGGCCTGGCCGCCGGGCTGAAGACGTTGACACAGGCCCAGCGCGTGGCCCTGACGCTGCGCTATTACGACGACCTGTCCATTCATGACGCGGCAATTCTGATGCGGTGCTCCGAGTCGGCCGTCAAGACACACTCGGCGCGCGGGATCGCACATCTGCGCGACGCCGGCATCACCGACAACCCAGCGAGGTCCCAGCCATGACAGGCATGTCACCTGACGAGCATGTGGGAACCGTCCTGCGGTCCCTTGCAGGGGGAATCGAACCCGACCCGCCAGACATCGAAAGAATCCTGTCCGCTGGGCGGCGGCGTCGTCGGATCCGGATCGCTGCTTCCGTCGTCAGCGTCGCCGCGGTCACAACCATCGGTGTCACCTTTGGGGCACACATCTTGCCGAACCGCAACGCCGGCACACCGCGCGCAGCAATTTCGGTGGACCCGGGCATCCTCCGCGCAGTGAACAACCTCGGCGCGCAGGAAGCCGACGCTCGTCCGTACCGACTCCGCTACGTCGCGACGACGTCGGCAAGAGCCGCGCCCCTGTTCGAGGGATCAGCCGGGCCGTCCGCGTCGGGCGTGATTGTCGCCACCGCAGAGGGCCACTACACGCAGACGTTTGTGCCGAAACCTCCAGCGCACGACCACTTCACCACGCTGCTGGTGCTGCTCAATCGACGCACCCTAGCCGTTCTGGCCTTCGGTACCCGGGGAGCACCGCTTCCTGACGCGACCATGCTGCGGCTAGGCCCCGTGACAGACTGTACGCTGCGCTATTCATCCACTGGGTACACCAACACGTGTCACAATTGATTCAAGCGGTGTCTCCGCTGAAGTAGGCACAAGAATTAGGAAAACTCCTCCTTCGGGCGAGGGCATGGGGCGTTGCCCGAAGAGGTCGAGTTCGCCCAGTTTGAGGTTCGGCTCCACTCGGGCACCGCGTACCGCGACTGGTCGATCCAGTCGCCCGGTTCGGCTATCGCAGAGTTACGCGGACTTCTCCCTGCGTTCGCGCTTCGGCGGGGTGCGCGGCACGATCGTGGGATTCACGTGCTTGTCGACGACCTCGGCGGTGATGACGACGCGCTCGACGTCGTCGCGGCTCGGAATCTCGTACATCATCGATAGCAGCACCTCCTCCATCACGGCGCGCAGTGCTCGCGCGCCGGTGCCGCGGAGAATGGCCTGGTCGGCGATCGCCTCGAGAGCGTCGTCGGTCAGCTCCAGCTCGACGCCGTCGAGTTCGAAGAGCTTGTGATACTGCTTGACGTAGGCGTTGCGCGGCTCGGTGAGGATCCGGATCAGCGCCGACCGGTCGAGCGCGTTCACCGTCGTGATCACCGGCAGCCGACCGATGAACTCGGGGATCATGCCGAACTTGAGCAGGTCATCAGGCATCACCTCGGCGAACGGATTCTCCTCGATGCCGCGCTTGCTGCGGATCTCGGCGCCGAATCCGATGCTCGACTTCCCGATCCGCGACTCGATGATCCTCTCCAGTCCGGAGAACGCGCCGCCGACGATGAAGAGCACGTCGGTCGTGTCGATCTGGATAAATTCCTGGTGCGGGTGCTTGCG